>CANSNA010000001.1 GCA_947648255.1 uncultured Clostridium sp.
ATTCTCCTCCTTTCATATGTTTTCTTGTCATTTCTAAAAGATTAAGTTTTGAAAAACCTATTATTTGAGTTTTGGATCTGTCTTTTTTGAAATTTTCTTCTAAGTTTTTTATTATTTGCTTCTTATGTTCCTCATCTTTCATATCTATATAGTCAATTATTATTATTCCGCCTATATCTCTTAGTCTTAACTGTTTTGCAATTTCTTCACTTGCTTCTTTATTTACTTTAAAAACAGTTTGTTCTAAGTCTTTAGATCCTATATATTTCCCTGAGTTTACATCTATAGCTGTTAGCGCTTCGGTTTTATCTATTGTTATAAACCCACCGGCATCTCAGCCAAATTTTTCTTTGTTCAGCTTTTTCAAGTTGTTCTTCTATATCATATGTTTTAAAAATATTTTCATTCTCTTTTAAGTCTATGCAAATATTTTCTTCTAGTTCTTCTAATATTTTCTTTACCTCAGCAAAAATTTTTTTATCATTTACAACTATCTTTTCTATATTGTCATCTACTAAGTCTACTAATAGCTTTTCTATAAAGGTTTGTCCTTCATATACTACTTTGGGAATTTCTAACTTTTCATCTTTTAAATCTCTTTCTATATTTTCCCAAATTTTAATAACATTTTTTAAGTCTTTTTCTAGAATTTCTTTTTTCTTATTTAAAGCAGAAGTTCTAATTATTGCTCCATAATTATCTGGAAGGATACAAGATACTATATCATTTAGTCTTTTTCTTTCAGCTTCTAATTCTATCTTTTGTGAAATTGTCCTTATATCTGTATTTGGCATAAGCACAAAATATCTACTTGGAATGCTAATATGTGTTGAAACTTTAGCACCTTTTATTTTGCCTCCATCTCTTTTTACTTGTATTAAAATTCTGCTACCTACTTTTACTAATTTTTTGATATTTTTTTCTTCTTGTACCTGTTTATTTTTTACAATATTTATCTTTGGAAGTATATCTTTTAAATGAATAAAAGTATTCTTTTCCTCCCCTATATCAATAAATGCTGCTTGCATTCCTTGAAGTACATTTTGGACTTTTCCTAAATAAATTTTTCCTTCTAGCCTCTTTTTTTGGTCATTTTCCTCATATTTCTCAATTACATTTCCATTTTCTACAAGTACAATTTTTGATATATTTTCTATTTTGTTTATGAATATCTCTTTCAAAATTCTTCCTCTTTCTTTTAGTTATATTTATTCATTGCAGAATCAATTCCATTTAAAATAGCTTCTTCTACTGCTTTTGTAGCTTTTTCTATTCCCTCATCTATTTTGCTTCTGTCTTCTATTTTGCTTAAAATAAAATCTGCTAAATCCCATCCGCTTTTTAGGCTTTCCGAACTCCAATTTTTATTCTATAAAACTCTTTTCCAGAAAGTTCAGACACTATAGATTTCATTCCATTATGAGTTCCTGCTCCTCCTGTTTTTCTAATTTTTACCTTTCCTTCTTCTACATCAATATCATCATGTATTACCAAAATTTTATTTTCTTCTATTTTGAAAAATTCTTTAAATTTTTTAACAGGAATTCCACTTAGATTCATATACATCTGTGGTTTTAAAAGAATAACTTTGTTTTTTCCAAAATTTCCTTGCCCATATAGTGCTTCAAATTTTGTTTTTTTTACTTCAATTTCATTTTTTTTAGCAATTTCGTTTATTGTATCAAACCCGTACATTGTGTCTTGTATTTGAATATTCATTTTCTGGATTTCCAAGCCCTACAATAAGAAACATTTTTATTTTCCTCCTAAAATACTCTTTTATTTTACATTGTTTTTCATTTTTTTACAAGTAGTTTTTGTTTAAATATTGATATTTTTAAGTTTTTTGTGTATAATATTGTAGATAAATAAAAAAAATTTAATTGGAGGTACAATTTATGAAATTTGATGAATGGGAAGGCTTTAATGCTGGTAAATGGCAAAAAGAAATTGACGTTAGAAGTTTTATTCAAAAAAACTATACTCCATATGAAGGAGATTCTTCTTTTTTAGCTTCTGCAACAGATAAGACAAAGAAATTATGGAATGAAGTTTTAGACCTTTACAAAAAAGAAAAAGCATCAGAAGGTGGCGTTTTAGATATAGATACAAAAACTATTTCAACTATCGCCTCTCATAATGCAGGATATATTGATAAAGATTTAGAAGAGATTGTTGGTCTTCAAACAGATGCTCCTTTAAAAAGAGCAATTATGCCTTTTGGTGGTATAAGAATTGTTGAAAAATCTTGTGAAGCTTATGGAAGAAAAGTAGATGAAGAAACAGCTAAAATTTTCCATGGAGCAAGAAAAACTCATAATGATGGGGTTTTTGATGTTTATACACCTGATGTAAGAGCAGCAAGAAGTTCTCATCTTTTAACAGGTCTTCCTGATGGATATGGGCGTGGTAGAATAATCGGAGACTATAGACGTGTTGCACTTTATGGTGTAGATAAATTAATAGAAGATAGAAAACATTATATAGATTTACTTGATAAAGATTGCTTTACAGAAGAATTAATTAGAGAAAGGGAAGAATTTGCAGAACAAATAAGAGCATTAGAAGCTCTAAAGGTTATGGCATCAAAATATGGCTATGATATTTCTAAACCTGCAAAAAATGCAAAAGAAGCTGTACAATGGTTATATTTCGGATATTTAGCAGCAATAAAGGACCAAAATGGTGCTGCAATGAGTATTGGGCGTACTTCTACTTTCTTAGATATCTATTTTGAAAGAGATTTAAAAAATGGTATATTAACAGAAGAAGATGTTCAAGAAATAATGGATCACTTTGTTATGAAACTTAGATTAGTTAGATTTTTAAGAACTCCTGAATATAACGAACTATTTAGTGGAGACCCTGTTTGGGTTACTGAAAGTATTGGTGGTATGGGAATTGATGGTAGAACTTTAATTACTAAAAACTCATTTAGAGTTCTTCATACACTAGAAACTTTAGGTCCTGCACCAGAACCAAACCTTACTGTTTTATGGTCTACAAGATTACCAAAAGGATTTAAAGAATATACTGCTAATCTCTCTATTAAAACATCTTCTATCCAATATGAAAATGATGACTTAATGAGAAGATTCTGGGGAGATGATTATGGAATTGCCTGCTGTGTTTCTGCAATGCGTATTGGTAAACAAATGCAATTCTTTGGAGCTCGTGCAAACCTTGCTAAAACTCTTCTTTATGCAATTAATGGTGGTAGAGATGAAAAGTCTGGTAAACAAATAACACCTAGATTTTTACCTATTACAAGTGAATATCTAAATTATGATGAAGTAATGGAAAAATTTGATGTTATGATGGATTATGTTGCAAAAATATATATAAAAGCTCTTAATGCTATTCATTATATGCATGATAAATATTCTTATGAGGCTATTGAAATGGCACTTCATGATAAAGACATTTTAAGAACTATGGCTTGTGGTATTGCTGGTCTTTCTGTTGCAGCAGATTCATTATCTGCAATAAAATATGCAAAAGTAAAAGTTATCCGTGATGAAACAGGTCTTGCCACAGATTATGAAATAACAGGAGATTTCCCAAAATATGGAAACGATGATGATAGAGTTGACCAAATAGCAATTGATTTAATAAAAACATTTATTGGTAAACTTCAAAAACATGCAACTTATAAAAATTCAAAACACACATTATCAGTTCTTACAATCACATCTAATGTAGTTTATGGTAAAGCAACTGGTAATACACCAGATGGTAGAAAAGCAGGAGAACCTTTTGGACCAGGTGCAAACCCACTTCATGGAAGAGATGTAAATGGTGCTCTTGCAGTTATGAATACAATTGCAAAACTTCCTTATGAATTTTCAGAAGATCGGTATTTCTTATACCTTCTCTATCACACCTAAAGCCCTTGGAAAAGATGAAGATTTAAGAGTTTCTAACCTAGTTGGAATGCTTGATGGATTCTTCGCTCAAGAAGGTCACCACATAAATGTTAATGTATTTGATAGAGAATTACTACTAGATGCTATGGAACATCCTGAAAATTATCCGCAACTTACAATTAGAGTTTCTGGTTATGCAGTTAACTTTGTAAAACTTACTCGTGAACAACAACTTGATGTAATAAATAGAACTATCCACGAAAAAATTTAGGAGAATAAAGTAAATGAGTGAAAATACTTTGAAAGTTCATTCTTATGAGAGTTTCGGGACCGTAGATGGTCCCGGAATTCGTTACGTAATTTTTGTATCACGGTTGTCCTTTAAAATGCAAATATTGCCAAAATAGAGACACTTGGGATATAAAAAGTGGTCGTGAAGTAGAAATAGAAGAAATTGTAAATACTGTTTTACGCTATCAAAACTATATTAAGCCAAATGGTGGAGTTACAATTTCTGGTGGAGAACCACTTCTTCAAGCAAAGGAATTGATACTTCTATTTAAAGAATTAAAACAGTATAATATTCATACAGCAATTGATACCTCTGGTATGTTTAAATTAACAGATACTATAAAAGAGCTAATTTCATTTACTGACCTTTTTTTATTAGACATTAAACATATTATACCAGAAAAATCTAAAGAGCTTGTACGGCGTTTCTAATGAGTTAGAACTTGATTTTGCAAGATATCTAAATGAAATTAATAAACCGGTATGGATAAGACAAGTTTTAGTTCCAGGAATAACCGATCATGAGGAGGATTTGATTAAACTTAAAGAATTTTTATCTACTTTAAAAAATGTAGAAAAAATTGAACTACTTCCCTATCATGATTTAGGAAAATTTAAATGGGAAAATTTAAATCTTTCCTACCCATTAGAGCGGAGTTCGTTCAGCAACAGCAGAAGATGTGGAAAGAACAAAAAAAATTTTGGGAATTCTATAGAAAATTGTACAAAATAGGATGCATAATTAATATGCACCCTATTGTTTTTTATTTATTTAATCCTTTTAATCCTGGATATATTGCTAAGCCTTCTAAATCATTTTCTATGTTTAGTAATCTATTGTATTTTGCTACTCTATCTGTTCTGCATGGTGCACCTGTTTTTATTTGACCTGCGTTAGTTGCAACTGCAACATCTGCAATTGTTGTATCCTCTGTTTCACCACTTCTATGTGATACAACTGCTGTATATCCATTCTTTTTAGCAAGTTCGATTGCATCTAATGTTTCTGTAAGAGTTCCTATTTGGTTTAATTTAATAAGTATACTGTTTGTAACACCCATATCTATTCCTTTTTGCAATCTTTTTACATTTGTTACAAATAAGTCATCTCCTACTAATTGAATCTTGTCTCCTAGTCTTTCTGTCATCTTTTTCCAGCCATCCCAGTCTTCTTCTGCTAAACCGTCTTCAATTGAAATAATAGGATATTTTTCAATTAAATCAGCATAAAAGTCTATCATCTCATCAGATGTTTTTAATTCTCCTGTTTTCCAGAAATAATAATATCCGTCTTTTCCTATTTTCTTTGCTTCATCAACCATTTCTGTACTTGCTGGATCTAATGCAATAACAATTTCTTCTCCAGGTTTATACCCTGCTTTTTCTATAGCTTCAACAATAAATTTTAAAGCCTCTTCATCGCTTGAAAGATTTGGTGCAAATCCACCTTCATCTCCAACAGCTGTTTCTAGCCCCTTCTCTTTTAATACTTTTTTTAATGTATGATAAATTTCAGCAGACATTCTAATGCATTCTGTAAAACTTTTGGCTCCGACTGGCATTATCATAAATTCTTGTATATTTACTGTATTATCTGCATGTTTTCCACCATTTAATATATTCATCATTGGAACTGGCATAGTTTTTGCATTTGGTCCGCCTAAGTAGTTGTATAATTCAAGCCCAAGTGATTGAGCTGCTGCTTTTGCCACAGCAAGAGATACTCCAAGAGTTGCATTTGCTCCAAGAACTCCTTTATTTTCTGTTCCATCAAGTTCTATTAACCTCTTGTCAATTCCTACTTGATCATATACATTCATTCCAATTAGTTCTTCAGCAATTTTTGTATTAACATTTTCTACTGCTTTTGTAACACCTTTTCCAAGATATCTTGATTTGTCTCCATCTCTTAACTCAACCGCTTCAAATGCTCCTGTTGATGCTCCTGATGGTACTAAAGCAATTCCCTTAGATCCGGTCTGCTGCCTCTACTGTTACTTGCACAGTTGGGTTTCCTCTTGAGTCTAGCACTTCTAGTGCTTCTACATTTAAAATTTCTAAGTATTCTTTCATATTTTAAATACTTCCTTTCTTTATGTAATTTATATTTAAAAGTTTAAAACTTTTATTTTGAACTTAATATCTGACTTTTAGGAATGTGAGTTTTAATAAATTCCATTTCCTCAATTTTTGCTTCTGTTACAAATTCTAAACTATCTTCTAAGCTTTTTACTTTATATAATTTTTTATTAATTTCTTTATTATAAAGTGGCATTTCAAATATATTGGGTTCAGGTTTTGTTTTTTTTTCATATTTGTCTATCATTATTCTTTCTTCTCTATTAAAACTTGCATATGGCTCCTCTAAATTTTTGTATGCCCACACTGCTTTCATTGTATTACCATCAAATTCTCCAAGAGTCAAATCCTCATAGCCATAAATTACTCTGTATCGTTGTTTTTCTATAATTATTGTTATATTACTCCATGGCTTTTCACCATTTTCTATAGATAAGTTTCTAAGTTTTTTTATTTCAGCATACAAATTATCTGCAAGATTTATATATTGGTTTTCATCAATTCCAAATCTTACTGGCACTTCATAAACATTTATTGGCTTTTTCCTTAAAACTCCGTTTAGGGAAGTAATAGAAAAACATTTCTCCTGTTTGAAGACTATTATCTTGGTCTACCGCAGATGCATATAGGCACAGTTTTTCCCACTTTTCAGGTAACATCAAAAATATCTTTGCCTGAATTTCTTCATGTGTTTCTTTGATATCTTTAATATATTTCAGTCTACTTCCCTCCTTTTACCTTTTACTTATCTAACAATCAGGCTTTCTCCAGTCATTTCTTCTGGTTTTTCTAGCCCCATAATATCAAGCATTGTTGGTGCAAGGTCTGCAAGTTTTCCGCTCTTTAAGCGTTACATTTTCCATTCCATATAATATAAGTGGTACTTGGTTAGTTGTATGTGCTGTATGAGGTTCTCCTGTTTTATAATCTATCATTTGTTCACTATTTCCGATGGTCTGCTGTAATTAGTATAACTCCATCTTTTTCTTTAACTTTTTTAGTAATTCTTCCTACACATTCATCTATTGTTTCTATCGCTTTTATTGCTGCTTCTAGTATTCCTGTATGTCCCACCATATCTGGGTTTGCATAGTTTAATATTATAGTATCATATTTATTTAAATCTATTGCTTCTATTAATTTATCTGTTACTTCATATGCACTCATTTCTGGTTTTAAATCATATGTTGCAACTTTTGGAGATTGAACTAAAATTCTGTCTTCTCCTTCAAATACTTTTTCTTCTCCTCCATTAAAGAAGAAGGTAACATGTGCATATTTTTCTGTTTCTGCAATTCTTAGTTGTTTTAAGTGTTTCTTACTTATATATTCCCCAAATGTATTTTTTAATTTCGTTGGCTTAAATGCAATACTTACATTTGGCATTGTTTCATCATACTGAGTAAAACATACAAACTTTAAATTTAAATCTTTTGTTTCAAACCCCTCAAAGTTTTTATCTACTAAACTCCTTGTAATTTGTCTTGCTCTATCTGGTCTAAAATTGAAAAATATTACAGAATCGTTTTTTTCAATTTTTCCTACTGGTATTCCATCTGAGCTTGTTATTACTATTGGTTCTATAAATTCGTCAAATACTTCTTGTTCATATGATTTTTCAATTGCAATTATTGGGTCTATATGTTTTTTTCCTTCTCCATTTACCATCGCATCATAGCAAAGTTTTATTCTTTCCCATCTTTTGTCTCTATCCATTGCATAATATCTACCTGAGATTGTTGCAATTTTTCCGTATTCCTTTTTCTTGCATTTTTTCCTTTAATTTTGTTATATACATTTCTCCTGATGCTGGTGAGGTATCTCTTCCATCCATAAAACAGTGTATAAATACATCTTCGAAGCCTTTTCTTTTTGCAGCTTCTATTAATCCATATAAATGTCTTATGTGGCTATGCACTCCACCATCTGATAAAAGACCCATAATGTGCAATTTTGAATTATGTTTTTTGCAATTTTCTATTGCATCATTAAATTCTTTTATGCTAAAAAAATCTCCATCTTCTATTGATTTTGTAATTCTTGTTAATTCTTGATAAACAATTCTACCGAGCTCCTATATTTGTATGTCCTACTTCGGAATTTCCCATTTGTCCTTCTGGAAGCCCTACATTTAGACCACTTGTATAAATTTTAGTAGTTGGGCATAATTCCATTAGTTTATCTATATTAGGGGTATTTGCAAGTTTTACTGCATTCCCTTTTTCTTCTGTATTAATTCCAAATCCATCTAATATCATTAGCATGGTTAGTTTATCTTTCATTGTCTTTTCTTCGTCCTCTCTTATCTTTTACTTTAGCAAATCTACTTTATTTTTTATTCTTCTGCTTCAAAATTTACTATTTTTGAAAATTCTTCTGCATTAAGACTTGCTCCTCCGACAAGGCCTCCGTCTATATCTGATTTTGTAAATAATTCTTTTGCATTTCCAGATTTTACACTTCCGCCATATTGTATTATAACACATTCTGCTACATCTTTTCCATATATTTTTGTAATTTCTTTTCTAATTTCTTTAATAGAATTATTTGCATCTTCCGCTGTCGCTGTTTTCCCTGTTCCTATTGCCCATATTGGTTCATATGCAATTATTGTGTTTTTTACTTGTTCTTTGCTTAATCCATCTAGTGCTAACCTTGTTTGTAAGGTTATAACTTCTGCTGTTTCGCCCTTTTCTTGTTGCTCTAGTGTTTCTCCTACACATACAATTGGCTTTAATTCATATTTAAAAGCTGCTTTTATTTTTTTGTTTACTGTATCATCTGTTTCAGCAAAGTATTGTCTTCTTTCACTGTGCCCTATTATTACATATTCCACACCAATTGATTTTAACATTTTTCCTGAAACCTCGCCTGTATATGCTCCATTTTCTTCAAAATGCATATTTTGTGCACCGATTTTTATATTTGTATCTTGCACATTTAAAAGAGCATAAAATAAGTCTATATATGGTACACATAGTATTACTTCACTTTTTGTATTTTTTACTAGTGGTGTTAGGTTTTGAATAAAATCTATTGCTTCATTTGGAAGCATATTCATTTTCCAATTTCCTGCTATTACTTTTCTTCTTTCCATATTTTCTCCTTTTTGATTTTTATTTATCTTGTAAGCACTCTATTCCTGGAAGTAATCTTCCTTCTAAATATTCAAGCGATGCTCCACCACCTGTTGAAATATGAGACATTTTATCTGCAACTCCTGCTTTTTCAATTGCTGCTGCTGAATCTCCTCCTCCAATTATAACTGTTGCATCAAGTTTTGCAAGTATTCTTGCAATTTCATTTGTTCCATTTGCAAACTTATTAAATTCAAAAACTCCAAGTGGTCCATTCCACATTATTGTTTTTGCAGTTTTTAAAATCTCTGCATATAAATTTATAGTCTCTGGACCTATATCCATTCCTTCATAGCCTTCATCTATTTCATCTGCTTTAACATATTTACTTTCTGAATTTTCACTATATTCTTTTGATTCATGAATATCTACTGGAAGAAGAAGTTTAACATTTTTCTCTTCTGCCTTTTTCATAATATCTCTTGCTAAATCTAGCTTGTCTTCTTCACAAATTGAATTTCCGAATATTTTTTCCTTGTGCCTTGAAGAATGTATATGCCATTCCTCCTCCAATTATTAATGTATCTACTTTTTCAAGTAAATTATTTATAACTGAAATTTTATCTGATACTTTTTTTCCACCTATTATTGATACAAATGGTCTTTCAGGATTTTGCAAAGCATCTCCTAAAAATTTTATTTCTTTTTCTATTAAAAATCCTGATACTGCTGGCAAAAATTCTGCAACTCCTGCTGTTGAACTATGTGCTCTATGTGCTGTTCCAAATGCATCATTTACATAGATTTCAGCAAGTGAAGCAAGTTCTCTTGAAAATTCTTTGTCATTTGCTTCTTCTCTTTTATCAAATCTTACATTTTCAAGAAGTATAACTTCTCCATTTTGCATGTCCTTTGTTAAAGCTTTTGCACTTTCTCCGGCAAATATCTTGTGCAAGCTTTACTTCTATTCCAAGCTCTTTTGATAGTTCTTTTTGAATAGGAGCAAGTGAAAATTCTTTTTTTACTTCTCCTTTTGGTCTACCTAAATGTGAGCATAAAATTACTTTTGCATTATTTTCTATTAGATATTTAATTGTAGATACTGCTCCTTTTATTCTTCTTGTATCAGTTATATTTCCGTTTTCATCTTGTGGAACATTAAAGTCACATCTAACTAAAACTTTTTTCCCTTTTACATCAATGTCTTTAATTGTTTTTTTCATAGTTTTCCTCCTGTTTATAAGCTATGAGGAACGCCTCAATTACTGAGACGTCCACATTTTAATTTATTTTGTAGACATATAAATTGCTAAATCTACCAATTTGTTTGAGTATCCCCATTCATTATCATACCAAGCAACTAGTTTAACAAATGTATCTGTTAAGGCAATTCCTGCTTTTGCATCAAATATTGATGTATGTTCATCATGTATAAAGTCAGATGATACTACTAAGTCATCTACATATTCTATTATACCTTTCATTTCATTTTCAGATGCTTTTTTTACTGCTGAGCATATTTCTTCATATGTTGCATTTTTTTCAAGGTTACATGTTAAATCTACTACTGAAACATCTATTGTCGGAACTCTAAATGCCATACCTGTAAGTTTTCCATCTAAGGCTGGAATAACTTTTCCAACTGCTTTTGCAGCTCCTGTAGATGATGGAATAATATTTGCTGATGCTGCTCTTCCACCTCTCCAATCTTTTTTTGAAGAACCATCTACTGTTTTTTGTGTTGCTGTAATTGAGTGAACTGTTGTCATCAATCCGTCTTTGATACCAAAGTTGTCATTTATAACTTTTGCAAGTGGTGCTAAGCAGTTTGTTGTGCAAGATGCATTTGATACTATATTCATAGATGGATCATATTCATTATGGTTAACTCCCATTACAAACATTGGTGCATCTTTTGATGGTGCACTTATTACTACTTTTTTAGCTCCTGCTACAATATGTTCATTTGCTTTTTCTATTGTTGTAAATACTCCTGAACATTCAAGTACATATTCTACTCCATCTTGTCCCCATGGAATATTTTTTGGTTCCATTTCATTATATACTTTTATTTCTTTTCCATTTATTATAAGTTTTCCTTCTTCTCCTCTAACATCTCCTTGAAATCTTCCATGAACTGTGTCATATTTAAGCATATATGCCATATATTCTGCTGTAATAAATGGGTCGTTTATTGAAACGACTTCTACTTCTTTTTTAGAAAGTGCAGCCTGAAAAGTGAGCTTTCCTATTCTTCCAAATCCATTAATACCTATTTTTACTGACATAAAAATTCCTCCTTATTTTCTTATGCGTAGCCTTTGCTTTTTAGCCTCCATAAAGTTCTTTCTCTATTGTTACTATTTTATATCAAACTTTAATACAATGCAAGTATTTTTTGTTAAAAAACAAAGGGCACGCTAAAACAATCTTATTTGCTTTAGTGTGCCCTATTTTGCCGGCTTTATTTATTTTAAGGTTCAAATTTAAAATTTAATTTCTTGAAATAAGAATCCTTTTATTCCTTGCCATGTAATTTCTTGGTGTAAGAATTCATTGATTTCATCTTCAACTTTTTGTTGATATGGAGTTAATTCTACTTTTATTTCTTGTAACATGAATGATTTAAATTTGCTCCAAAAACTTACTTTTGTAGGTAATTGATTATTTTCTTCCATTTTTTAGTTTCCTCCTTTGTATTTCAATTAAGTTTTCTTATTTAGTTATATAATAAATTTCCAAAATTTGCAAGACTTTTTAATAAATTTTAATATTAATTTTTTATTACAGTTTTATTACAAGTATGTGTCGTTTCATATTTAATTTAACTTATTTGTTCTTCTTTTATTGTTTTTTCAGAAGATATTTTTATGTTTGTACTTTCGTTTTTTATTTGTATACTACTTTTTTCTTTCTTTTCTTTACTTATTTTTATTAAATCATTTTTATCTTTCATTTTCTCCTCCTATTACTTATAAGTTTCTGACTTGTTTTGAAAACAATCTATTTATTTTTTGCCCAAATTTGTACAAAAAATAAATAGATTACGCTTCCTTTTTTAATTGTTTTATGCTATAATGGATAACAATATTATCTTGAGGTACTTCTTTGTTTTTTAACTATATTATTTTTAATTTCTAATTTATTTTAAATCTTAAGGAAGACCTTTCTAAAAATTGTTTTAAAATTTATATTCCAAAATAAAATTAGCATATTTTCTTATAGAATTATGTTATTTCATTTTCAATCGTTTTATAGTCTTAACGTATTTTAAGTTAAGTTAATTTTAACTTATATCAAAATAAATGTCAATACTTTTTATCAAAAAATTTAATTTAACCATTTAGTTTATTTTTTTCTTACTTTTTTTAACTTGTTTTACGTTATTTCAAAAAAACTCCTATTAAATTGTTTTAAAATATATTTATAAAATTGAATTAGGAGGTTAAATGTGTATTGCAGGCTAAGGCATCTTAGAGAAGACAAAGATATGTCTCAGCGTGAAGTCGCTAGTTATCTTGGTATGTCTCAAACTGGATATTCGCAATATGAAATAGGTAGAAACGATGTTCCTACCCCTGTTTTAGTCAAGCTTTCATTTCTTTACAATGTTTCTGTTGACTATATTCTTGATTTAACAAATATTTCCAATCCTTACCCTAGAGCAAAAAAATCTCGGTTAAATTATCACATCTCGCTTTAATCTATTTTGGACTATCTCTCCTGTTCCAATAAATTCATTTTTTTCATTATATATTCTATATATTCCGATTAGAATTTGGTAATTCTAGCTTTACTCCATTTAAAAATAATTTTAATTGTCTTTCATTTAAACTAATATTTAAAAAACTTTGAAGAACCTCTTCTATTTTTAAAACTCTATTTTTTAACCATTCTTTTTTGTCTTTATTTTCTTCTAGTTCTTCAAGAGAAACTGCTTTATCTATACTAAATTTTCCGTACTTTTATTCTATTTAGCTCCTCCATCATACCGAATTTCTCCTAAAGCTTTCGCTATATCTTCACATAGAGATCTTATATACGTTCCTTTTGATGTATGAACTGTAAAATAAATTTTTGAATTTTCTTCATCTATTTTATTTAAACTTATTTTATATATTTCAATTTGCCTTGGCTTTATTTCTACTTGCTCGCCTTTTCTTGCATATTCATATAGTTTTTTTCCATTCACTTTAATTGCAGAATAAATCGGTGGCATTTGCATTTGTATTCCTAAAAAACTTAACAAAACTTTTTCTACTTTTTCTTTTTCTAAATTTTGAAGATCTATTTTTTTTTCTTCTAAAATCTCTCCTTCTCTATCTCCTGTATCTGTTTTTACTCCAAGCCTTATTACTGCCTCATATATTTTATCATGTTCTATTAAATATTTTGATATTTTAGTGCCTTTTCCGTATAAGCAAAGGAAGGACACCTGTTGCTAGAGGATCTAGTGTTCCTGTGTGTCCAACCTTTTTATTTAATATTTTTTTTACTTTTGTTACGGCTCCTTGTGATGTAATATTTTGTGGCTTTTTTATAACTAATATTCCGATCCAATTTATTTCTCCTGATTTTGCATTTATTTCAAAAATGATTTTACTCTATCTAATATTTTTTCTTTTGTTTGTTCTAACGGAAAATGTATGGTACATCCTGCTGCTCTTATATGCCCTCCTCCACTAAAAATTGAGCAAACTTCTGCTACATTTACATATTCACTTGAACGAAGTGATACTTTAAATCCATTTTCTATTTCTCGTAAAAATATAGAAACTTCAACATTTTCAATATCTCTTCCAATTTCAACTAATCCTTCATGATCTCCTGGAAGAACCTTATATTTTTTCTCATCTTCTGAGGTTATGTATGTGAAGGCAATTTTTCCTTCTTCAAAAAATTCCATTCTGTTTATAATAAGCTTGCTAAGTTCAAAATTTGCTTTTGTCTTAGTCTGCAAAGCTTTTTTGCATATTTCCGATGAATTTACTCCGAGCCTAAGTAGAGAAGCTGCAATTTCAAATGTCTCAGTTGTAACTCCTTCATATCTAAATCCTCCTGTGTCTGTAATTATTCCAGTTAATATACAGGTTCCAATTTCTTTGTTTATTTCTACACCTATTGTTTTTAAAACTATTATTAATATTTGTGCACATGCTGGTGCCGTTGGATCTACGCAGTTATAGTCTGCAAACATCGAGTTTGTTCCATGGTGATCAATTGATATTTTTGTTTTTGCATTTTCATAATATTCTTCATACCCTTTAAGTCTTTTTGTATCTGTACAATCTACTGATATTCCAAGGTCATATGAGAAATCTTTTCTGCCTTCTTCCTTTATTTCATCTGCACCTGGAAGGAAATCAAATGTTTTTGGGTAACTTGGTATTACTACATCTACATCTTTACCCCTTCCTATAAGTGCCTTATACATAGCAAGCGAACTGCCTACTGCATCACCATCTGGTGATTCGTGTGTTAGTATTACAATATGTTCTGCTTTTTCAATTTCTTCTTTTATATGGTCTAATGTCATAATTTCCCCCTACCTTATTCTTCTTTTTTAGGTAAAATCTCTCTTAAAATTTGATCAATTTTTGCACCATATTCCATTGAATCATCTAGTACAAATACAAGTTCTGGAGTAATTCTTAAATTTATTCTTTTTGCAATTTCTGTTCTAATATATCCAGAAGACTTTTTCAAGTTTTCAAAGGTCTCTTTAACATTTTTTGAATTTAGTATACTTACATATACTTTTGCATATTTAAAATCTGGCGTAATCTTCGTTTTTGTAACACTTATAAGCCCTGTAATTTTAGGATTTTTAAGTTCATAATTTATAACATTGCTAATTTCTTTTTTTAATTCCTCGTCTATTCTTCCAAGACGATTATTATTTTTATTTGGCATTAGTTTTTTGCTCACCCTTTCTTTGTCAATGGTTGTTTATTTTTTATGAAGAGTTCCAGCTATTTCTTCCATAATGAATACTTCTAAAATGTCTCCTTCATTTAAATCATTAAAGTTTTCTACTTGTAAGCCACATTCATATCCTGCTACTACTTCTTTTACATCATCTTTAAATCTTTTAAGTGAAGATAGTTTTCCTTCATGTATTACTACATGTTCTCTTATTACTCTAACTCCAGCATTTCTTGTGATTTTTCCATCTAATACATAGCATCCTGCAATTGTACCAATGTTACTAACTTTAAATGTTTGTCTTATTTCTGCATTTCCTATTATTTTTTCTTCAAATGTAGGATCTAACATTCCTGTCATTGCTGCTTCTACATCTTCTATTGCTTTATAGATTACTGAGTATTGTTTTATTTCTATTTCTTCTTTTTTAGCCATATCTTTTGCAATTGGCTCTGGTCTTACATTAAATGCAATTATTATAGCATTTGCAACTTTTGCAAGTGTTACATCTGATTCTGTAACTCCACCAACATTTGAGTGTATTACTTTTACCTTTACTTCATCGTTAGAGATTTTTTCTAAGCTATTTGTTACCGCTTCAACAGAACCTTGAACATCTGCTTTTACAATTAAGTTTAATTGTTTTAATTTATTTTTTTCAATTTGTGAGAATAAATCATTTAAGCTTACTTTTGACATTGCATTTATTGATTTTTCTCTCTCTTGACGTTTTCTTCTTTCTATTAAGTGTTTTGCTGTTTTTTCATCGTCTACTTCATAGAATGTTTCACCAGCTTCTGGAACTTCTGTTAAACCTATTATTTCTACTGGTGTAGATGGACCTGCCTTTTTAACCTTTTTACCTTTATCGTTCATCATTGCTCTAATTCTACCTATAACAGAACCTACAACTACTGTATCTCCTATATCAAGTGTTCCACGTTGAACGAGCATTGTTGCAATTGGTCCTCTTGTTTTGTCAAGTCTCGCTTCTATTACAACTCCTTTTGATTGTTTATCTGGATTTGCTTTTAATTCTTGTACATCAGCAACTAATAGCACCATTTCAAGAAGACCATCTATATTAATTCTCTTTTTAGCTGAAATTTCAACAAAAACTGTGTCTCCTCCCCATTCTTCTGGTACTAATTCATATTTCATTAATTCTTGTTTTACTTTTTCTGGATTTGCACCTTCTACATCTATTTTGTTTATTGCAACAATTATTGGAATTCCTGCATTTTTTGCATGATTGATTGCCTCTACTGTTTGAGGCATAACTCCATCATTTGCTGCAACTACTAAAATTGCTATATCTGTAACTTGTGCTCCTCTTGCACGCATACTTGTAAAGGCTTCATGTCCTGGTGTATCAAGGAATGTTATTTCTCTACCATTTACTTCTACTTTGTATGCTCCTATGTGCTGTGTGATTCCGCCTGCTTCACCTTCTATTACATTGGTTTCTCTAACTGCATCTAAAAGTGATGTTTTACCATGATCTACGTGTCCCATAACTACTACAATTGGTGGTCTCGCTTTTAAATCTTCTTCTCTATCTGCTGTATCATCAAATAGGATATCTTCTTCTGTTACAACCTCTTTCTTTTTAGCTGTTATTCCAAATTCCTGAGCAATTAGAAAAGCTGTGTCGAAATCCACTTCATTATTTATTGTTGCCATTATTCCATAATCTAGTAGTTTTTTAATTATATCTACTGTCGTTTTCTTCATTTCTTGTGCTAAATCTTTTACAGTTATTGATTCTGGTATTGTTATTTCTGTTAGCTTAAATATTTTTTGTTTTATTCTTTCTTCATTTTGATTTACTTTTTTCTTTCCTCTTTTTCCCCTAACTGTTGTCAAATCATAATAATCCAGCATTCCACCTTCTGGGTCTTGGAACATATTTGATAATTTACTTTCTTGTTTTAAATTTCTTAATTTTCCTGAATCGAATTCTTCATTTCTACCTGTTTTTGTATTTTTTCTTTGTCTTGAATCATCACTGCCTAAGTTTCTATTGTTATTTTTTTGTTTTACCATATTTCTATTGTAGTCACGAGTATTTTCTTTTTCTCCTAGATCTTGAGACATGATATTTTTGATATTTTTCTCAATTCCTCTTTCGTCAAGCATTCTTCCGCCTTTTTTGAAGTCTTGACCGCCTCCAAAGTTTCCAGTTCTTTTATTTTGGTTATTTTTAAAGCCACCATTAGAATTTCTGTCGTTTCTATTATAACCATTATAGTTAGATTTATTATCCCCAAAGTTCTTTTTATTATCAAATCTTGGTTTGTTTCCATAGTTACGATTTTCAAAGTTTTTATTATTTCTTTGTCCATTTTGATTATTGTTTATATTTTTCTGATAGTTTACTTGAGGTTTTGTTTGTTTTTCAAACTTCTCAACTTTTTCTTCTTTTACTGTAGTTTCTTTTTCTTCTATTTGTTCTTTTTTTACTTCTTCCTTAATTTCTTCTACTTTTGGAGTTTCTTCTTTTTTTGGTGCTTCTTTAACTTCTTCTTTTTCTTTAGGTTCTTCCTTCTTTGGTTTTGTAAGTCCAAATAGTTCACTTGCTGTCATTGGTTTAGAAGGTTTATTTCTGTATACAATATTATATTCTTGATTTTTGTTTCTCTCAACAAAACCCACATCTTTTCTTGATCGTGCATTATTTTTTGCTTTCTTTTCTTCTTCCTTTTTTGCAATTTCATCATCAGAAATAATAACTTCTCGCCTTATTATAACCGGTGTGCTTGAAGCTTGCATTGTTTTTTCTTTACCTTTGCCCATTTCCTTTTCAATTTTTTTAGCTTCATCTTCTTCTACTGCACTTAAATGACTTTTAATTTCAATTCCTATTTTACTTGCCACATCTATAATTTCCTTACTTGATTTTTTTAATTTTTTTGCTAATTCATGTATTTTTACTTTATCCATAGCAAATCACCCCCGATTACATTTTTCTAGTATACCAGCTGAAAAGTTTTTATCCGTTATACCAATTATTGCTTTATTTTTTTTTCCAATAGAAGTACTTAATATTTCTATTGTACTTAATTCTATTACGTTTATCCCATTATTAGTACAAACATATCTTATGTTTTTTTTGGACTTTTCTGATGTATCTTCTGCCACAATTACAAGATGTGTTTTATGCTTTTTTACACTTTCTACTGTTGCATCCATTCCTGCTACCACTTTACCGTGATTTTGCTGCAAGTCCAAGCATTCCTAATACTTTTTCAGTTTGACTCGTCAAATATGACACCTCTTAATTCCTCATATTTTTTATTTTCTATACTTGTTTTTAAAGCATGTTTTAGTATATTTCTTTTTTGCATCTTTTCAAAACAAGTTATATTCTTACAAATATACGCACCCCTACCCTCTAGGTTCTGTTGTAAATCAACTATTATTTTGTTTTCTTTATTTTTTACTATTCTAATAAGATTTTCTTTTTGTTTTTTACTTCTGCAACCTATGCAAGTGCGTGTTAATTTACTATTCTTCATTTATTCCCTCTTCACTTGCATCTAGTTCTTCTTGTTTACTATTTTCTTCTATTTCTTGCATATTTGCAAGCATTTCTCTAAATTGTGTTTCTGATTTTATATCTATTTTCCAATTTGTAAGTCTTGCTGCAAGTCTTGCATTTTGCCCTGCTTTACCTATTGCAAGTGATAATTGATCATCTGGAACTATTACTCTTGCAGATGTTTCTTCTTCATTTATATCTACTGCCATTACTTTTGCAGGTAATAATGCAGATGATATAAATATTGCTGGATCTTCATTCCATTCTATTACATCTATTTTTTCACCACTTAGCTCATTTATTATATTTTGAATTCTAACTCCCTTTTGTCCTACACAGGAACCAACTGGGTCTATGTTTTCATTTTGTGCATGTACTGCAACCTTGCATCTATTTCCTGGATCTCTTGATACACTTTTAACTTCAATTAGTCCTTCATATATTTCTGGTATTTCAAATTCAAATAGCTTTTTAACAAAATCACCTGCTGTTCTTGATACAATAACTTGTGGAGCTCCTTTTGTTCCTCTTACAACATCTACCACATATGCTTTAACTTTATCATTTACCTTGTATCTTTCTGTTGGTATCTGCTCTTTTGTAGGCATTATTCCCTCTAGTTTTCCAAGGTCTAATATTATTGTTCCTGTATCGGCTTTTTGAACTATTCCTGAGACTATTTCACCTTTTCTTTCATTAAATTCGCTAAATACTAGGTCTCTTTCTGCTTCTCTTAGTTTTTGAATTATAACTTGTTTTGCTGTTTGAGCTGCAATTCTACCAAAATTTCTTGGATTTATTTCTATATCAACTGTATCTCCTACTTGTAATTGCTTATTGATCTTTGCTGCCTCTGCTTTTGTTATTTGCAAAACTGGATTTTCTAAATTTTCTACTATTTCTTTAACTGAAAAAATATGTGTTTCTCCGTGTTTCTCTATCTACTACCACTTTAACATTTTCGCTATCTTTATAGTTGTTTTTATATGCTGTTATAAGAGCCATTTCAATTTGCTCCATTAGGTAATCTTTTTTTATTCCTCTTTCTTTTTCTAAAGCCTCTAAAGCTAATTCTAGTTCTTTATTATCAATTGCTTTCATTTTAATCAACCCTTTCTGTTTTTTACCATTCATATTTTATTTTTATCTGTGCTATTTGATTTTTCTCTATTGTTCTTTCTTCTAACTCTGATTTTATATATATTTTTTCTTTATCAAATTTCAAAAGCTTACCGTGAAAATATTTTTTTCCCTTCTAAGGGTTTAAAAAGTTTTACTTCTATTATTTCTCCAATTGCACCCTCTAAATGCTTATCTTTTCTTAAAACTCTTTCTATTCCAGTTGATGAAACTTCTAAAAAGTATCCGTTCTTTTATATAATCTGCTTTATCTAAAATATCATTTATCTCACTTGTAACTTTCTCACAGTCTGTAAGTCCTATGCCTTTTTCACTGTCTATATATATTCTTAAAAAATAGTCTTTTCCTTCTTTTGCATATTCTACATCATATAGATTATACCCAAGTTCTTCTATTTTAGATTTAACAAGGATTTCTACTTTTTCTTCTATATTTGCCATAAGCCTTAGCCCTTTCCTCTTATACATACATAAAGAGTGGAATTTGTTTCCACTCTTCTAGTCTCATATTGATATTTTATATTTTACAACCTTTTTTTAGCATTGTCAACCCCTTTATTCAATTTTCCGTAAGATTTCATAGCATTTTCTGACTTTTATATGTTTTTTTCTCAAATTTTTATGTTATCTCCTTGTAACAGATAGATATAAAAATCTTGCTTGTAATTATATAAAATTTGTAGTATAATACAATGGTATTAAATTTATTATATGGAGGTAGCTATGAAAGCTTTAATTAGTGTATCTGATAAGACAGGTATAGTTGATTTTGCAAAAGAACTAGAAGCTTTGGGAATACAAATTATTTCAACAGGAGGTACTTACAATAAACTTAAAGATTCTGGAATAAATGCTACAGAAATTTCTGAACTTACAGGTTTTCCTGAATGTTTAGATGGAAGAGTTAAAACCTTGCACCCAAAAGTACATGCTGGAATTTTGGCAATCAGATCAAAGGAAGAACATATGAAACAACTTGAGGAATTAGGAGTAGAAACAATAGATTTTGTTGTTGTAAATCTTTACCCCTTCAAACAGACCATTTTAAAGGACAATGTAACACGTGCAGAATGTGTTGAAAACATTGATATAGGTGGACCAACAATGCTTAGAAGTGCTGCCAAAAATTATCAAGATGTTACAGTCATAACAGATCCAAATGATTATGAAATGATTTTAAATGAATTAAAACAAACTGGTAAAGTATCAGTTGATACAAAATTTTATCTAATGAATAAAGTATTTGAGCACACTGCAAACTATGATGCAATGATTTGCTCTTATCTAAAAAATGAAAGAAAAGACGAAAGTTTCCCAGATGCTTTAACTCTTACATATGAAAAAGTTCAAGAAATGAGATATGGTGAAAATCCACATCAAAAAGCTGCCTTATATAAAGAAATTGGCAAATGTGAAGGTTCACTTACAACTGCTACTAAGTTAAATGGTAAAGAACTTTCATTTAATAATATTAACGACACTCATGGTGCATTAGAACTTCTAAAAGAATTTGAAGAACCAACAGTTGTTGCTTGTAAACACGGAAACCCTTGTGGTGTAGGTTCAGGAAAAGATATATATGAAGCATGGCAAAAAGCCTTTAATGCTGATAAAACATCAATATTTGGTGGAATCATCACAGTAAATAGAGAAATTACAGTTAAAATGGCAGAAGAAATGAAGGAAATTTTCTTAGAAGTAATTGTAGCACCTTCTTTTGAAAAAGAAGCTCTAGAAATCTTAAAAGCAAAGAAAAATTTAAGACTATTAGAATTACCTACAATTTCAGTAAAACCTTATGAGAACTCTTTAGACATCAAAAAAATTAATGGTGGAATTATTGTTCAAACAATTGATTCTAAACTTCTAGATGACTATACTGTTGTGACTGATAGAAAACCTACTGACAAGGAACTAGAAGACATGATGTTTGGTCTTAAAGTTGTAAAATTTGCTAAGTCAAATGGAATTGTTTTAGCAAAAGATAAACAAACTATAGGTATTGGACCTCGGACAAGTTAATAGAATTTGGGCTGTTAAACAATGTGTAGATCACTCAGAAGAATTAATTGGAGAAGATGTAACAAAAGGTGCAGTTCTTGCATCTGATGCATTCTTCCCATTTAACGACTGCGTAGAAGAAGCTTACAGGGCGGGCATTACTGCAATTGTTCAACCTGGTGGTTCACTTCGTGACCAAGACTCAATTGATAAATGTAATGAATATGGAATTGCAATGATTTTTACAGGAATGAGACATTTTAAACATTAATATATTTAAAAGCAATAGGTAAAATATCTATTGCTTTTGATTTATTTTTTTAGTATCAATTTATTATGAAAGGAACAAATTTATGAATATATTAGTAAGCGGAGCCTCTGGAAGAATGGGAAAAGAAGTAATATCATGTATTGAAAAAGATAATGATTTAAACTTCATTTGTGGATTTGGTCAAAATGAAAAATTATATTTAGGTAAAATACCAATATATAATAATATTTCTAAAATAAAAGAAAGACCTGATGTGATAATAGATTTTTCAAATGTGCGTGCTACCTTTGAAATGCTTAATTTTGCAAAGAATAAGCACCTTCCAATTGTTATTGCAACAACTGGGTTTAATCATGAGCAAGAAAAAATCATAAAAGATTATAGTAAAGATATACCAATTTTTAAATCTGCAAATATGTCTTTTGATATAAACCTAATGTGCAAAATAGTAGCACGGCATCGCTCCACTATTTGAAAATGCAGATATCGAAATAACAGAAACTCATCACAGAAATAAAGTAGATGCACCAAGTGGAACTGCCCTACTTCTAGCAGACAGTATAAATAAATCTCTTGCCGAAAAAATGAAATATGTATATAATAGGCATGATTTATCACAAAAAAGAGAAGATAATGAAATTGGTATCACGTCTATCCGTGGTGGTAACATAGTTCGGCGAGCACACTGTACAGTTTTTTTGTTTAAACGATACCTTTGAAATAAAGCACACCTCACATTCAAGAACAGTTTTTGCAGAAGGAGCAATAAAGTCTGCAAAATTTCTTATAAATAAACCCAATGGACTTTATGATATGAATGATTTGATTTAAAACAATACAAGAAAAGTGGATAGACCGAATGTGCAAATTGCTTCGCAATTGCACAGCCCCAGGAAGTTTAAGCCTTGCTTAATAGTAAAAAACTAGAGGGCTGATATTTCACAGCCTTCTAATTATTTCACTATATATTTAGTGCTTTGCAAATTCCCTCTGCTGCATCTCTTCCTGACCTTGCTGCCCAAGCTACTGTTGATTTGGCGTAACTTATATCTCCTGCTGCATATACTTTGTTTTTGGAAGTTTTGTGGTTTTCGTCCACTTTTATGTATCCCCAGTCATCTAACTCTAGTCCTAGTTTTTTAATTATGTTCTCTTCTGGCTTAGAACCTAGTGCCATAATTACAAAGTCTGTGTTTAGCACAAAATTTGAGCCTTCTATATTTACTGGTTTTGGTCTTTTTCCTTCTACTTCTACTAGTTCTGTTTTAATGCATTCTGCACTTTCTACACTTTCTTTTCCATTTATTTTTACAATATTAGTTTGGAATAAAAACTCTATTCCCTCTTCCATTGCTTCTTCTACTTCCACTTTTTCAGCAGGCATCTCAGCTCTTCCTCTTCTATATACAACAGTTACCTTCTTTGCCCCCATTTTATTTATTGTTCTTGCAGCATCCATAGCTGTATTTCCTCCGCCTACAACGATTGCTGTTCTTCCTTTAAAATCTGGGAATTTCTTATATTCTAAAAGTTCATTTCCTCCATAAACTCCTTTCGTATCTTCTCCATCTATTCCCATTTTTGCTGAAATATTTGCTCCAATTGTTAAAAGTATTGCATCATATTCTTTTTCAAGTTCTTCTAATGTAATATCTTTTCCAATTTCTTTTTTTAGTTTAGCCTTAACACCTAAATCTAAAACTTTTTGAATTGCACTTTTTACAGTATCTTTTGGTAATCTAAAATCTGGTATACCATGCACTAAAAGTCCACCCAGTTCACCATGCTTTTCATATATTGTAACATCTATTCCCCTTCTTGCCAAATAGCCTGCTGCTGTTATTCCAGAAGGTCCACCTCCAATTATAGCAACTTTTTTATTCTTTTTTTCTTTGAAACTATTAATTTTCCATGTTTCTTTTATTGCCATATCTCCGAATAAATGCTTCTAATTTTCCGAATATTTACTGCAGCTCCCTTTATTCCTCTTACACAAGACCCTTGGCATTGCTTAAAATGAGGACAAATTCTTCCACATACAGCTTGTAAAACTGTTGTATCTAATAAAATTTCATATGCTTCGTTAAATTTGTCATTTTTTATACAAGAAATAAACTCTGTTATATCATTTCCAAGTGGACATCCGCTTCCTGCAAGGCTTTGTTTTACAGCTCAAGCAGTATTCTGCTAGTTTTTTTGCTTCTTCAATTTCCATTTTTTTATTTCCTTTCTTGCTTTTATCTTTTTAATAGATAGTCTCTAGCCATTTTGACTATCTAAGTTTTCTTTTCTAATCATTACTTCTTTTAAATCTTTCCAAAAATCTATCTTTTTTGTTTCATCTCTTAAAAGTGCAGCGGGATGCCATGTTGGCATATATATTATTCCATTTTTTTCAAACCACTTTCCACGAGATGCTGTTATTCCATATTCATTTCCAAGAATATTTTTGAGTGCAACACTCCCAAGAAGCACAATTATCTTAGGTTTAACAAGCATAACTTGGCTTCTTAAATAATCAATACATGCTTCTGCTTCATCATTTTCTGGATTTCTATTTTTGGGTGGTCTGCATTTTACTATATTTGCTATGTATACCTCTTTTCTTTTTATTCCAAGTCCGAATAAATGCTTTATCCATAAGCTTTCCGTGCTTTTCCCACAAATGGTTCTCCGAAGAACATCTTCGTCTGCCCCAGGTCCTTCTCCTATCAGCATTATGTCTGCATTTTTATTTCCGCACACCAAATACAATGTTTTTTCTTGTACTACACAATTTGCATTTTTTACATTCTTTTATTCCTTCTTCTAATTCTTCCCATGTATTATACATATTTTCACATCCTTCTATATTAAGGGAGCTTCTAAAAGTTTTATCTTTTCTTCTGCTTTAGTATCTATTCTTACTTTTATTCCTATTGGTATGACTGTTTTTAAAAGCCCATGTCCAAAATTATTTGATTTTATTATTGGGAACAAATATTCATCTTCTAGGGTATCTTGCACAATTTTTTCTAAAGAAATCATACTTTCATGTTCGTAATTTCCAAGCCATAAACCTCTTATATTTTCAAATACACCGGTTTTGTTTCATCTTATATAAATAATTACTAATCATTCCGAGGAGGACTCTCATAGCCTAAATCTTCTATAAATAAAATCTTATCTTTTATATCTACTTGATATTTACCTGTAATTAAGTTTGAGAATAAAGAAAGATTACCTCCGAACCAAGATACCTTCTCCTTCTCCCTCTTTTATAGTTAAATATTCATCTTCTTCTGTTCCAAGTCTTAAATCTTTTTCTATAAATCTTTTTTTCATTTCTTTATATCCATAATCTGTCTCAGGTGCTGAAAGTGATTTAAAGTTAGGTCCGTGAAAAGTTACAAGCCCAGTTTTGGCATATATGCAATTTAATATGGAGGTTGGATCACTATATCCACAAATTATTTTTGGATTATTTTTAATTATTTCATAATCTAAGTAATCAAAAACACAGTTGCAATTAAATCCTCCCATTGCACAAAATATTCCTGCTATTTCTTTGTCTTTAAACATTTCATTTATATCCTCTGCTTTGTGTTTTGCACTTGCTCCATAGCCTGTTGTATTTTCATAAACATGATTTGCAAATTTCACTTTAATACCTATTTCTTCTAATAATTTAACTGAAAGTGCAATTTCTTCTTTGCACTCATTCGTTATTGGCTCTGATTGTGCAACAATACCGAATAGTATCTCCCCTTTTTAATGCTCTTGGCTTCATATGCAGCTCCTTTTTATTATATAATATAAGCGCCCTTAAAATCTGGCGCTTCTTTAGTTTATCTCTTCATTAGTTGTGCAAGCTCTACTTTTGAAATTTTTAAGTCTTTAAACTTTATTGCAGCTTCGAGTTTTAAGTTTTTTGGCATATCCTCAAGATGCTCATTTAAAAAATCTACGTTTTCTTCTTTATATGCATATTGTATTATATCATTTTTAAGTTGTTGGTCGTCGATATATGTGTAATTTGCATATAAAAATGCAATATTTTTATCTCTTACCTCTTTATTTAAAATTGCTTGCTTTAATTCTTTGTTATCTATATTCTTAAAATTTTTGTAAATAAAATCTATGTTTCCCTTTTTATATTCTGTGACTAATATTTCATTTCTTAAGCTAGGTGTAATTTCTATTAAATATTTTTGTACAAAATCTAATTTTCCTTCTTGATATATTCTAGAAATTATATCACTTCTTACGTCTTTGTTTACTTTCATTAAATCTATTTCTAATTCTACAAGTTTTCCTTCTTTATATTCATTTATTAGATCATCTTTTACTTTATGAGTTTGGTCAATTACTTGTACTACTGTATCTTTTGCTTCAAAATATTTCTTTTGAACTCCTTTTAAGTCCTTTTTGTGTTTTCTTACAAATCTTTCTTTTCCGGTCTTTTAACGCTAAACTTACTAGACTTCTTTTAGTTTCTTTGTCAAGGTCTTTATACACTCTTTCTACAAAATCCATATCACCTTTTAAATATGCTTCTTTAGCTCGTCCTTCTAAGTCTATATAATAATTTTCTTTCCCTATAGATTCCATACCATATTCATACATAAATACTCCTGTGTATGATATGTCTATCTTATAATCTCTAATTACTGTTCTATAGTTCCAAATATTTTGTTTTAGACCTGTCAAATTGTAGTCTACCATTTGTTTAACATTTTCTAACCCTTTTATTCCTCTAATTAGGGTTCCTTCTATCATTCCGCAAATATACATCTGTTGTTGTTAGTGCTGCTTCATCTGGGACTTTAAATTTTATTAATCTATCAATATATTCTTGTGGCAAATTTTCTTCTTTATGCTCAAGCCTTGCCCTACTGTTTTGAAATTTTCCAAAAACAGTACATCCACGAAAATCACATTTTGTTACATCTGCTGTAATTTCTTTTATTGTTTTGCCATCTAGTGAAATTATTATTGGTCTAATTGTTCCCATATTGATTATGCAGCCTGTATTTTTTAAATTTATTTTTGTTGTAACAAATACTTTTTTTCCATTATTTCTTTCTCTTGCATAACCTGTCATAAAATCATGAAGGTAAAAATCACTTAAATCTTCTCCTTCAAAATCCATTTCGGGTAGCTCTAAATAGAGAGGTCTTTTTTCTCCCGCTCTTGCTCTTTTGTTAAATTCTTCTCCACATCTATCTCTATAATCAGATGCATATTCTAATGCTTCTTTACTATCTAACTTGCAATAATTTTCCCAAGAGATTAGCCTTCCTCCTCTGTGTTTTGCCATTTCTTCAAATTTTACTAATTGCTTGTATAAAAGTATTTTTGCTTGTTCGTCCATCTAAATTTTCCTTTCTTAATTGAAAAGTTCAGTGGTGCTCACTTAGCACTTTAGTTTCTTAAACTTATTATTCCAGTATTCCTTCCTGATAAGTCTTTATCTTTTCTGTATGAGTGTAATTTATCTGAATTACACATTGTACAAATCTTACTTTCTATTATATTTTCATTTTTCAAACCTTCTTCATTTAATAATATCCTATTTAATAGTACTGTGTCAATACAATATTTATTTTTATTTACAGATTTCTTAATAAACTCTTCTACTCTACCTGTATCTGAAAATTGGTCGTAATATAAACTTGCTACATCTGACGATACTTCAAAGCAGTCTCTACATATACTTGGTGCAATTCCGGCATATTAAATTTTCTGGTTTACTTTTATATTCCATTCTTAATTTTCTTATAGCTCTTTTGGCAATCTGCCTATATGTGCCTTTCCAGCCTGAATGCACATTTGCAATTACATTCTTTTCTGGATCGTAGAAAAATAAGCATATACAGTCTGCATAAGTAAGTGCCAATACTTTTCCTGTTTTATTTGTTACTAACCCATCTGTGTCTTTGAATTCTTCTCTATGTATTCCAGATTTTTGTCTTGTTATTCTCATGATGTTTTCTGAATGTGTTTGAATTGGTTTAAATATACTTCTACTACTTAAATTTACTACTTTGCAAACTTTTTTGTATTCATCTTTAATACTTTCTTCATCTTTTAAATTAAAGTTTAATGGTTTTAGAGTATAAAGGTGTTCTAATTTATCTGTATATTTTAAGAATTCCCTAAACTGTAAAAATTCTACCTCTTGTTTTTTTACTTGTATTATATTTTCATTTGATAAATTGCTTCCATTTAAAATTTTTTCTATTTGTACTTTTGTATCTTCATTTACTTCTTCATTTGTTATAACATAGTCACAATTTATTTTAAAATAATTTTCATCCTTTTGAGTTATAACTCTTGCATTTGCAGACTCTTTATCTATTCTATCTCTTTGGCAAATTCTCTCTATACAAGTTTCTTTATTTGCTATTACTCCTATTTTAATATCACATATTTTATCTAATCCCATTTCAAATAAAAGAGGAGCATCTATTATTACATCTTGTTTTTTTACTTTTTCTTTTGCAAGTTTTTCTATTTTTGGTATAATCTGTGCATTTGTTAATTTGTTTAATTCCTCTCTTTTCTTTTTATCTGTAAATATCATTTTTGCAAGCTTTTTTCTATCTAGCTCTCCGGTTTTCTCTTAAAATTTCTTTTCCAAATGCTTGTATTATACTTTCAAAATATTTTTCCCCTTTTCTCTGATTATCTTTTACAATTTCATCTGCATTTATGTGTTTTCCATTTATCATTTCACAAATTTCTTCTGAAATTGTAGTTTTGCCTGCACCAGACAGACCGTGTTACTCCTATTATTTGCATATTTTAATTCTCCTTTTCTATTTTTTCCCATATTTCTTCTTCTGTAAGCTTTGGAATATAATTATATTCATTACAAAATTTATTTTTATCAAATTGGCATATTGCTTTATATGTGCAAAATTCACAAGATGTGTGTTTTTCTTTATAATATGGTCTTATATCAATTTTTCCTGTGAGTATTTCTTTTGAAATATTTTTTATTGTTTTTATAATATATTTTTGTAATATTTCAAATTGTTCTTTACTTGCAATATTTGACTTTTTTTCTGATATTTCTCCGTTTCGATTTTATATATACTGGAACCTTTGAAGAGTCTCCTGTTTCTAGATTCTTATCCATCATTTTGATTATTTTTATATCTCCAACAAGTAATCCATTCATCTTAAAACTCTTTTTTATAGCCTCTTCTATTTCTTCTTTTGTTTTTCGTTTATCTTGATTTTTTTCCATTATATTAAAATATAAAACTGCTGCTGGTTTCAAATCTTCTATTTTGCATGTTGCATCTAAATATGTAAGAAGCTGTAGTTGCATTCCATGTGCTACATCATTTAAGTTTATGTCATACCCAGAGGATTTATAATCTATGATTCTTAAATACCTCCCTTCTTCATCTTTTGCAATGTCTATCCTATCAATTTTTCCTATTATTTGGACTTTTTTCCCATTCTCTAATTCTATCTCTATTGGTGGATATTTTTTATTTTCACCAAATTCAACTTCATGTCCAAATACATCAAAATCACTTTCTGTTATTGATAGTATAATATATTTCATCGCCTTTAAAATAAGTTTTTTTAATCTAATTGTTTGATTTTTAAACTTAGCTGAACTAATAAAAATGTGGTTTTGTGGAAGATTTAGTTTCTCATCTATTATTTTTTCGATTATTTTTCTTACTTCTTCTTCTTCTATTTCTCTTAGATTTAATTCTCTGATTTCTATTTCTTCAAAGAAAGCATCTATTACCTCGTGCATAAAGTTCCCTGTGTCTAGTGCTTCTAGTTTAAAACTCTCTTTATCTTTTAACTTAAGCCCATATTTTAAATAGAAGGAAAACGGACATTTTTGATAACTTTCAAGTCTTGATACACTTGTTTTTAAATTTTCTCCATAAAGCTTTTGTATATTTTCTTTACTTATTTTTTCTGGCATATTTGTGAAAGACAATCCTCTTACTGCATTTTTTAGTTTTTCATTCCAGCTTTTATCTTCTTCAAATATTTTATAAATTTCAAACCAGATATCATCTATATTCTTTCCATCTTTATAATCTCTGATATTCATTAATAGGTCATCAAATACCGCTTCTTTTCTCGATATACTTATCTTTCTTGTAACAACATCACTTTCTTCTTTGAGTTTTGGGAATATCTTTTTTATTTTTATTAACAAAGTTGAAGGTTTTTCAGCTTCTCCTAGGCTATTTGATGAAATATATGATAAACCGCAATTTTTCTTCACTTGTTGTAAAAGCTTTATATATATTGAAATTATCATTATACAATGCTTCTAATGTTGTTTTTGCAAGCTCTACTTCCATTTCCTTTAGTTTTTCTCTATCCTGATCATTTAAAAATCCTTCTTCTTTATTAACGCTTGGAAAACTTCCATCATTTAATCCTATTATATATATTACCTTTACAGTATGACTTCTCGACCTATCTACGTCTCCAACTGTTACTTGATCAAATCCTGCTGGCAATTTTCCAAGACCATTTTCTGCAAAAGAAATTTTTAAAAATGATGCGTATTTTTCAAATGTTAGGGTCTCTTTTCCAAATACTTTTACAATTTCATCTAATATTTTAATAACTGTATTGAAACTTGCTTCATATTCTTCTGATAAACTTATGTCAAACTCACTTATCACTTCTGCTTTTTCTTTTAACTTCTTGTCTATTTGGTTATCTATCAAAAATTCATATATTGCCTTGCTAAGTTTTTCAGCTTCCATATTTTTATAACATTTGTTTTTAAATTCTAAAAGTGGATCTATAGCTTTTCTTCTGATTTCATTTAGTTCTTTTAATGTTTCCTCATCTTCTCCATATTTCCACTCTTCTTTATACCATTTGGAATACTTTATTCCCCATTTTCTTGCATAGTTTTCTAATTTATATATTTCTCTATCTTCTAAATTACTAAACTTTGTTTTTATATATGCTATTACACTATCATATGACCAATTTTTTGCAAATACTTCTAACAAACTTACTATATATTTTATTAAAATATTTTGACTTAAATCTTTTTTCTCATCTATATATACTGGAATATCATATTTCGAAAATATTGCTTTGATAAGACTAGAATATGTATCTATATTTTTGGTAATTATTCCTATTTCTTTATATCTAAACCCTTCTTCTCTTACATTTTCTATAATCTTGCTTGCAACATGTTCTACTTCACTATATGGGTTTGCAGCTAAAAATAGTTCTATGTCTTTATTTTCTTCTTCATACTTTTTATATATATTTGCATAGATATTTTCTTCTAAGTGTTTTAATTCTTTAGATTTAAACCTATAGCTATCTTTTAAGTAAATTGGTTTTGTGCTTTCTATATTATTGTTTTTTGCAATTTGCATAAGCTTTGAGATTACTTTTTTATTACTAAAAAAGACATCGCTTCCTTCACTAGCTTTATCGATATCTAAATTATCAGAACAAATTGTTATATACATTTCACTTGTTATTTTCATCAATTCTTCTATAACTCTATATTCTTGAGGTGTAAAACCGTACAAACTCATCTATTACTATTATTGAATTTTCAAACATTTTTGTGTCTTTTAAATTTTCTGCAAGATATGTTAATGAATCATTTTCATCTAAAAACTTTTCATTAATTTTTTCTTGAAATTTACTATAAATACTCTCTAAATCTTCAAGTTTTGCTTTTAAATATTTATCCTCTACCTTATTTGCTACATCTGAAAGTCTCTTTGATGTAATATTATGTTTTTTAAATTCTGTTATACTTCTTTCCACTTGTTCCACGTTTTGGAGATTTTTTCCTAGGAATTTTAAGTCTTGTTTTAAGTTGTCTAAAATATCATAAATTAACATTGTTTTTCCAAAGCCTTCAATGTTTTTTAACTTATTTCCACTTTCCTTTATTACTCTATATGCCATACGTGAAAAAGTGAGGACCTCTGCATTTACAGCTGCTCCTCCGTTCTAACACTTCAAGCAATTTTTTCTCTGCTGTGAAGGAAAATTGCTCTGGTGTAATTATATAAATCTTTTGTGAATTATTTATTAATTCTTTTATTTTTGAAAAAAGATACGTGCTTTTCCCACTTCCAGCTTTTCCATATACTATATTTAATTCCATATTTTCCTTTCTTTTGCTTTGTTTCTAGTTTAGCTACTACGTCTTTGATAAAATAAATACTGCTGTGCAAGACCTGCTAAATCTTTATATTTTTCTTTTGCTAAATTTTGCAAAACCTGTTTTGATACTTTATTTTCATCAGCTTCTTTTATATATAGTTCATTCATTACTCTTCTAACCCACACATCTACTGGAAATACATTAAATTTTTTTAATGAAAATAGCATAATACAGTCTGCAACTTTTCCTCCGAACGCCTGAGAGTTCCATTAATTTTTCTCTTAGCTTATCTGTGTTTTCTTCTTTTTCTAGTTCTTCTAATGTTATTTTCTTCTCCATAAACATTTTAGTTGTTTCATATATTCTTTTATCTCTAAAACCTAAACCTAATTCCCTTAAGTCTTGAACACTTGCTTTATCCAAAGCCTCCATTTTAGGAAATGTATAGTATTCTTTGCCTCTAAATACTATTTTCTTTCCATATTTTTTAGACATTCTATCAATTATCCCTTTTATTCTTGGAATATTGTTATTTGCAGAAATTATAAAAGATATTATTGTTTCCCATAAGTCTTGTTTTAATATTCTTATTCCTTTTCCATATATTACACTTTGTTTCAAATGCTCGTCTATTTTTGAAAGTTGTTCTTTTATCTTTTCATAGTTTGTACCTAAGTCAAAATATTCATAACAAACATTTTCTATGTCTCCTTCTATCATTCCTTCAAATATTATTGTTTCATTTTCTTTTTTTACATTTAATACTCCATATTTAAAAACACCAGTATAACTTTTATCTTCTTCTTCATTCCATCTAAAACATTGCCCACAGTCAAATATATCTTTTAATTCAAATGATTTACATTGTTTTAATATATATCTTTGTTCTTTCATTTTTTCTTTGTTTGTGTTAGCCTAAAACACTAACCTTTTCTCCTTTTTATTTTTTCTAATATTTGCATTACTATTTTATAATCTTAGAGAGATTTCTTATCCTTCTTTATTAATAACTAATTATGAAATAAGAACTCAGAAATCCAAGATACTTGAATTTTGAATTCTTATTTTATCTTAGTTTTATTTAATTTTCTGGCTCAACTAATCCAAAGTTTTTGCCATCTTTTAACCTAAAAATAACATTTACTTTTCCTGTATCTACATTTATAAAAGTCAAAAAATTATTTCCTCTCATATCTTCTAATTTTAATTTTGCATCTTCTGGTGCTATTGGTTTTATATCATAATATATTGTCTTTAATATTTCATCTGTTATTTCTTTTTCATTGCTTGATATATTAGCACTTTCTTTTATTTTTATAGATTCTTCTTTATTTATTCTATCTCTTTTTGTTTTTGCTTTTCTAATTTGACCTTCTAAAATATCTATGTCTTTATCTATTGATGCATATAAATCTTTATGCTCTGTGACTGCTCTATATGTATTTGCCTTTGTGATTACATGTATTTCTGCAATTTGCATATTTTTTTCTGCTTTTATTGTAACATTTACATCAAATTCTTCTTCAAAATATTTTTGAATCCTCTCTAGTTTCTTTTCTACATAATCTTTTATTGCATCTGTTGCTTTTAAATCTTTTCCAGTTATTTTAATGTTCATAACTCATCTCTCCTATCTTTTTTACATCTTTGTATGAGCTTATTATACATTAGTTTTCTAAATAAAGCAAGTACTTTTTAAGCTCAAAATTATATATATAAATTTGTCAAACATTCTTCAAGATTTTTTCTTTTTTCATTGACATTATGTGGAAAATGCTATAAAATATTTTTATATACTTAAGATATATGGAGGTTTTTATGAACATAACTAAGATTTTGAAATTTTCGATTATTTTATTTGTAGTAATTATTTTAGCAAATACCTTCTCTTATGCTTCAGGCATTAATATGAATTTGCAAAATTCTAATGCAAATAGTAATGATAATACAGTATATGGTGGAAACAATAATGCTAATTCTAATAGTAACTCTAACTCTAATACTAATGCTAACACCAATACAAATACTAATTCTAATGTAAATACTAACACAAATAGCAATGTAGGAACAAATAACTCATCAACTACAGCTCCAATTCAAGCTGGTACATCTGCTGCTCTTAGTTCTTCTAATTTAGATACATCTACAATTATAAATATCATTTTAATAGTAATTGGGATTCTTTTAATTCTTTTTGCAATTGCTATTTTAATTCGTTTACGTTAAATAAATTATTGATATAATACATATATTTTTTAAACTGAACTGATTTTCTAAAGTCAGTTCAGTTTTTTATTTCTTGATTATCTAAAATATTTAAGATCAATTTAAAATTTATTAATTCATTTTTATTATGTATATTTTTTCTCTTTTTATGCAAAATATATATAGTTTACACAAACTTTTTATATTATAGGAATTTCACCGCATAAAGCTTTGAAGTTCTCTATACAAGATAATTATAACGAAGGGTCTAAAGTCTTAATGATTCCTTTAGACTTTGTTAATTCATTTTTTGAATTTTTATGGAAGGAGAAAATAAAAAATGTTAAAAAAATCTTTAATTACAGTATCTATAATTTGTATTCTTGCATTAATTTCAAGCCCTGTATTTGCTTCTAATTTAGTACAAGATGCTGAAAATGCGTTAAATAATATTAAAGGTGGAGTACAAAATATGGCAAATGATGCTGGTAATGCTATGGGACGTGCAAAAGACCGGCATTTCAAATATGACTGAAGATGTAAAAAATGGAGCAGAAAATATGGGACGTAGTATGGAAGGTGCAGTAAGAGATGACTCAAGAGATAACTCAAATGGAGATAGAGGATTTGATGCAAATGGTGGATATACTGTAGCTAGAACTTCTGCTACAGGTGATATGACAAATTCTGGATTCAATAATGCTTTAGTTTGGGTTGTTTTAGGTGTGACAGGAGCTATAATAATTGCTCTTGTTTGGTATTATGGAACTCAAACTACTACCAGAGATCATTATTAAAATTTTTAAGGGCGGTAATAGACCGCCTTTATTGTAATATTTTTTCTTTACTTATTAAAATTTTTGTATTATAATAGATTACATATTTTATCGAAAGGAATATAACAAAATGAGTAGTGTTGCAAAAAATCCTGTTGCAAGGCATAATTACGAAATTTCTGAAACCCTCGAGGCTGGAATTGTCTTGTCTGGTACTGAGATTAAATCTATAAGAAATGGTAAAGTTAATTTAAAAGAAAGTTATGCCATGATTAAAAATGGTGAAGTATACATATATGGAATGCATATTAGTAAATATGAGCAGGGAAATATTCAAAATAAGGATCCTCTTCGTACTCGAAAACTTTTACTCAATAAACGCGAAATAAATAAACTAATTGGTCTTGTACAACAGAAAGGATATTCACTAGTTCCTATAAGTTTATATTTTAAAGGAAATTTTATAAAAGTAGAACTTGGGATAGGTACAGGTAAAAAGCTTTATGATAAACGCCAAGATATTGCAAAAAAGGACTCTCAGCGAAAAATCGAAAGAGCCCTTAAATCTAACAGAAACTTTTAAGCTTTTCCAGTAGATGAAAATACATTTCTAATTTTGTGCTGTACAACTTCTTTAACCTTTTCACGGCCTGGCTTTAAATATTTTCTAGGGTCAAATGCTGATGGTTCTTCAGCTAGCACTCTTCTAATTTCAGCTGTCATTGCAAGTCTTAGGTCTGTATCAACATTAATCTTTGAAACTCCTTTAAGGCTTGCTTCATGAAGCATCTCATCTGGAACACCTTTTGCTCCTGGAATATTTGCCCCATATTTATTACATGTTTCAACAAGTTCAGGAATTACTGTAGATGCACCATGTAAAACAATTGGTGTGTTTGGTAGTTTTTCCTTTATCTTTTGTAAAATATCATATCTAAGTTTTGCCTCTCCCTTAAATTTATATGCACCATGGCTAGTTCCAATAGCTATTGCAAGAGAGTCACAACCTGTTCTTTCTACAAATTCTTTTGCTTCATCTGGGTCTGTAAACATTGCATCACTTTCAGCTACATTTACATCATCTTCTATACCTGCAAGTTTTCCAAGTTCTGCTTCAACAACAACTCCTCTTGCATGAGCATAATCTACTACTTCCTTTGTAACTCTAATGTTTTCTTCAAAGTCGTATTTTGAACCGTCTATCATGACTGATGTAAATCCTGCATCAATACACATTTTGCAAGTTTCAAAATCAGGTCCATGGTCTAAATGCATTGCAATCGGGAGGTCTCCTGCCTCCTCTACTGCCGCTTCTACCATTTTCATTAAGTAGTTAATTCTTGCATACTTAATTGCACCTGAAGATGCTTGCAAAATTACTGGTGATTTTTCCTCTTTTGCTGCATCTACAATTGCTTGAATAAATTCCATATTGTTTATATTAAAAGCTCCTATTGCGAAATGTTCTTTCATTGATTTTTCAAACATTTCCTTTGTTGTAACTAATGCCATTATTATTCCTCCTTATTTTTAAATTTTAATACATTATATCATAAAAAGTTTTAAAAGCATAGCCTTCTTGTTTTAAATATGCAATTATTTCTGGAAGTGTATCTGCTGTGAATTGTTTTGCTCCTGTATCGTGCATTAAAACTACGATTTTGTTTTTTCCGTTTTTGAGTAATTTTAAAATCTTTTATTAAACTCTCATGTGTAGGCTTACCAACGGAATCATTTGTTAGGCAATTCCAATTTACATATAAAATTCCATTTTCTTCTAGATATGTCTTAGCCTCATTTTTTACTCTGGAATACTTGCCTCCTTCACTTCCTCCTGGAAATCTAAATAAATGGCTTGAATATTCTTCTATTCCTAATGCTTCTTTTATTTTTCTTTCTGTATTATTATATTCTTCTAAAACTGCTTCTTTTGATGAATATATATTTGAATATACATGTGAATACCCATGGTTTGCGATAAAGTGCCCTTCCTCATATTCTTGTTTTAAAATTTCTGGATATAGCTCCACCCTACTCCCTAGAACGAAAAAGCTTGCTTTTATTCCTTCATTTCTCAAAATTTCTAAAATTTGTGGAGTAACACTTTCAGATGGTCCATCATCAAAAGTTAAATATACAACCTTTTCATCATCACTTGAAACATATATATTCTTCATTCTTTCTTTTGCTTCTTCTGTAAATATAGGAACTTTTGGCGTAGGTGTAGGTTCTGGTGTTTCTACAATTTCTTCTGTACTTTCGGCATCTACTTGTTTCTTTTTTGAAATATTTAAATAAATTACACATAAAATACAAATTGTTACAATTACAACTATTCCTATTGTTATAATAATTAATATCTTATTTTTTGTATCTTTAGAAATTTTTTCTATCTTTATTAGACTTAATTTTGTAGTATCTTTTTCATTTTTTTCGCTATTTTTTTCTTCATCTAAGTCTTTTGTATTTGCATCATTTTTTTCTTCTACTTCTTCTATATCATATATTTTGTCCACTTTATTCACCCTTTATTTTTCATTTTTTAATGTATTTATTTTTAGTAATTTAAGCATTTCAACTATTACGAGTGGTAAAATACTAAGTACTATGACCTCAAAAATATTTTCACTTGGAAGAACTGCTATACTAAATATATCTCTTAATGCTGGTATAAGTAGTATACTCAAAACTAATACAAAAGAAGCTAGAATTGCAAATATCAATTTTTTATTACTTAATATTCCTGTTTTGAAAATTGATTTATTATTATTTCTAACATTAAATACATGTACAAGTTCTGAAAATGCAAGTACCGCAAAAGCCATTGTTTGTGCTATTTTTATTCTTTCACTATCTATCATTCCGTTTGCTACTAGATAGACCGAACCATAAATGCAATTAGTGTAATCACTCCTATCATTATTCCTTGATATACTACCCTATATATCATTCCTTTTGTAAAGATACCTTTTGCATTTTTTCTTGGAGGTCTATTCATTATATCTTCTTCTGCTGGATCAACTGCGAGTGCAAGCGCTGGTAACGAATCTGTAACTAGATTTATCCACAATATGTGTATTGCAAGTAAGGGTGTTAAACTTGATACATCTGTAATTCCAAACCAGTTTGATAAAAGTGGCGTTAGCATTACTGCTAAAAATAGTACAACTACTTCTCCAATATTGCTTGATAATAAAAATTGTATTACTTTTAATATATTATCATATATTCTTCTTCCTTCTTCAACAGCAGCTTCTATTGTTGCAAAGTTATCATCAGTTAAAATAACATCTGCTGCTTCTTTTGCAACATCAGTTCCGCACCTTTCCCATTGCACATCCTATGTCTGCTGTTTTTAGAGCTGGTGCATCATTTACTCCGGTCTCCTGTCATACTAACTATTTCTCCATTTGCCTTCCAAGCCTTAACAATTCTTACTTTATGCTCAGGAGAAACTCTTGCATATACACTATATTTTCTAATATTTTTGGTTAATTCTTCATCTGTCATATTTTCTAAGTCTTTTCCTGTTATAGCTTCATTATCATTTTCAAGTATTCCAAGCTCTTTTGCTATTGCCATTGCTGTTATTTTGTGATCTCCTGTAATCATTACAGTTTTTATTCCTGCACTTTTACATTTATTTATTGCTGCTTTTACTTCAATTCTTGGAGGATCTATCATCCCACACATTCCGAATAAATATTAAACCTTGTTCTATATTTTTCATTTCTTCATGGCTTGGTCTATTTTCAAGTATTTTATATCCACATGCCAATACTCTTAAAGCATTTTTTGCCATCTCTTCATTTTCTCTATATATCAATTGCTTATAATTTTCTAAGTCTTCTTTGATGCCATCTACTGTCTCATAAAAATTGCATTTTGCAAGTATTTCATCTACTCCACCCTTAGTATACACTATATATTTGTCTCCGTACCTTATTTACTGTTGTCATTAATTTTCTTTCAGAATCAAATGGTAGTTCTTCTTCTCTTTTACAGTCTTCTATTATATTTTTTTCAAATCCAAGTTTAAATGCCATGCTGGTTAATGCTGTTTCTGTTGGGTCGCCTGTTAATTCTCCATTTTCTGTAATCTTTGTGTCATTACAAAGCATATTAGCATATACTAACTTTTGGAGAAGTTCCGTTTCTTCTACATTTTCTATATCATAAGTTTTACTATTGTAAAATATCTTTTTTACTGTCATTTTATTTTGTGTAAGTGTTCCTGTTTTATCACTACATATAACTGTACTACTTCCAAGTGTCTCAACTGCTGGTAATTTTTTTACTATTGCATTCTTCTTTGCCATTCTTTGCATTCCTATTGCTAAAACAATTGTCGATACTGCTGCAAGCCCTTCTGGTATCGCAGCAACTGCTAAACTCACAGCTGTCATAAACATATCTATTATATCTTTTCCATATGCTATTCCTATTAAAAATATCACTAAACATATCACTAAACAAGCAATTCCCAAAGTTTTGCCTAATGAATTTAGCTTTCTTCCTAATGGTGTTTCAGTATCTTCTACTTGATTTATCATATCTGCTATTTTTCCAACTTCTGTTTTCATACCAGTTGAAGTTACTATACCACTTCCTCTTCCATATGTCACCATACTAGATGAAAAAGCCATATTAGTTCTATCTCCTAAGCCTATATCCTTATCTTCTATCTTTTCTACTATCTTTTCTATTGGAACTGATTCACCGAGTTAATGCCGATTCTTGAATTTTTAAGTTTGCAACTTCAATTAGTCTTAAGTCTGCTGGTACATAATCTCCTGTGTCTAATACTACAATATCTCCTGGTACTAATTCTCTTGCTGGTATAATTTGTATATTTCCTTCTCGTAAAACCTTTGTTACATGTGCACTCATTTTTTGAAGTGCTTCAAGGGACTTTTCTGCTTTATTTTCTTGTGCTACTCCAATTATTGCATTTACAATAACAACTATCATAATAATTATTGTGTCTGTAAGCCCTTCTCCTTCTTTTATTCCTATATATCCAGATACAATTGCTGCAATTATTAATACTATTATCATAAAGTCTTTGAATTGATTTAAAAATTTTATAAATATACTTTGCTTTTTCTTAGCTTCTAATTCATTAAATCCATTTTTTTCTCTTTTTTCTTTTATTTTTTCAGCATTTAGTCCATTTTTTATATCTGTATCTAGTATTTCTTCGACTTTATCTATGTTTTCATTCCAATAATTCATATTCATTTATATCCTTTCTCTTATGATTTTATATTTAACATTTTAGCATAGTTGTTTATTTTATTCAATAAGATTTATGTATTCTTTGGTTTATTTTTAGCCATAGTTTAGTAGTAAATTTCTATCTTGCTTTGTTTATTCTGCCCATGTTTAAATATTTTACTATAATAATTCTTTTAAATCTATGAATATCTATGAATAATTAAAAAAAGTATGGATTTTTAAAAACCAATATGATATAATATTTCAATAACTAATTAAATCATTTATACTATCAGAAAGGAATGTTTTGTATGGATTTTAATATAAATAATAATCAAGGAAATGGTAATAATTTAGATATAAACAACTCTTTTGAAAATGAAATTAATACTTTAAAAAATAACGGATTTGTGCCTAAAGTTAATACATACAAAAATGAAGCAACGGGTGTCACAACAGTTGCAATTGGATTATCTCAAGAAGGAACAGATGAAAACTTTATTCTAGTAAAAGATAATTGGAACGACAATAAATGGGACATGAGTATACTTAATGATGTAGGTGGTACACCAAATGATCAAGCATTAAATTTTGACACCTCATTATGGCTTGCAACTCATGGTCTAGGAAAAACAAATCCTAATCAAGTATGTATAGAAGGCTTAACCATCGAAGAAGTACTAAAACTTTGTGAAGAATAAAAGAGAAAACTCACCACAAAGCTTATGTTATGATTCTTTAATCAAAGCATAATTTTTTTATTTCATATGTAGTAATGTGGATATCACCTGCTTAAAAGTTTTTATAAAATTGGTTTGACATAATTTGTAAAAAGTAGTATAATATTATGATAATTGCAAATTTGCAATTAGTTGTTGTTACACAAAAGCTATTTCAAAAAAAAGGAGACCACCATTATAAAATGAAAAGGAGAGTGCGGTTAACACAGATTGTTTATTTTATTTTAACTTGTATATTGATTGTAGTTGCAATAAGTTTTCTCAAAATACCAATCAATAATGAAAATGATACTGGTAGAATCTGGGAAACTCAAACTGCTATAGTAAAAGCTAAACTTAATCTTCCAAGTGAGAAAGAAAAACAAAAATTATATGATGCCTATAACAAGGTCTTAGAATTTCTTAATCAGAAAGATTTAGTTATCGATCAAATTACTGAAATTTACAATCAAGTGCAAGGAGCAAAAGTTTGTAGCACAGCAAATCGGCATTTTAATTCTTTAGCGGAAAACTACAATGCATACAAGGCAGAGCTTATTGAAATAAGTAACAGCATCGATGAATTTGAATGCGTATATAACGCTTATGTAGATAAGCTAAATACTGTTCCAAAGTATGCAAAAGCTTTACGAGAAGAGGTGGAATTGCAATTAAATAAGGATTTACTTCCTAAGTATAATGAAATCTTAGCTAAAAAACAAAAATATGGTGATGATGAAAAACAGCTAGATGACATGTACTTAAATGCAAAAAAAATTGCAGATGATTTTTTTGAGGAATACTACGAATTATTGTGTCACTTAGTGAATGCAGAAGCAGGCGATTCTACTGATCTTGACCAATGGTGTGTAATAGGAGTTGCTGAGCATAGAGTAGAGCATGAAGCATATAAGTATTACACTATATATGATGTAGTTTATGCTCAAGGGCAATATGCTCCTACTTCGGATGGAAGCATGGAAAAAATACCTACTGAGAGGGTGAGAAATAATGTAAGAACTTTTCTTAGAGGTGAAGTTGATATTGAAATGCCAGCTACTGTTACATGGCAAGCAGGTTTTTCTCAAGGACCTTTATGGAAATATATCCCAGAAAGTGGTCATTACTATTGTTTCCATTGCCAGCATTGTAAAGATAACCCTGACTATCATAATTGAAACTGCATAAACAAAAACACACAGGTATCTTATGTTACCTGTGTGTTTTTGCTTGAAAGAAAAGCTAAGAAAGACTTAAGCTCTTGAAGAAAGCTCCACTTCTACTGTATCATTGCCATTGGCATTTTCAGTATTTTCCATTGCCTTAGAAGTTTTCTTCTCCACAATTCGTTTTAAGATAAACAGAAGAAGCGAACTTCCCAAAAGCCAAGCAATTGCAATCAGCAAAAATAACCCAATTCCAATCTTGAAGGTGGATATCTTAACCTCATGCCAGAAATAGTCTTGGTATTCTTCCAGAGAGTTAAAGTTTCTCTTGGTTTCTTTTAGCTCAAAATCTTTAGATATTTGAGCTGTGATCTCCGCCACAAAGAACCCATCCTTCAAAGTACAAACTAAGGTTGTTTCGCCATCTTCATAGGAACTTGTCCACCTTGGGATACATTCTTGCAAAAGTGCGATATCGGGTCCTTCAGGTCCCAAATAGTTTTGCAAGGACTCTTCGATATATGTGTAAGAGTCATCACTATACTTATAGGCACCATCTCCGATAGTTGCCTTGGTATAGTCATATGCATATCCAAAGCAAATGACCAATACCACCACTGCAAGAATTGCAGTTATGATCCGCGAAATACGTCCCTTGGCAGCTTTAAGTAAGTTCTCCATTGTGAAAACTCGCTTAAAATCAAACCTCACTTTTCCTTCTTCTGTCTCTTTCTTCTTCGTGTTTTTCTTTTCCATTGTGCTCACTCCTTATGTAATGATGTGATGTTATTGGCTTTCAAAATAAAAAGAAAGCCTATGCTAAGGTATAATACGAGAATTTTCCCGCATATGCTTATTATATCATCATTTTATGTAAATTGCAAACAAAACTTAAAAAAAGGCACTTTGAAGTGCCCACAAAATTTTTACATTAATCCGATTCTCTTTGCCATTTGTTTTCCTTTTTTCATTAATTGTCTCTTTGTTTTATTATTGCTTTCGATGTACATCATTGCTATTCCTGCAGTAGCTGCTGCTCCTATTACCATACCTTTAACAAATTTCATAACTTTATCCTCCTTAAAATATTTTGGTCTTTAATACTATTATTACAATTTAATCTAAATCTATACTTTATTTTGATTTTTTAGTTTTAAAAAATGTGATAATTTCTATACCTGCTATAATTAGTAAAAATATTCCAAAATACATTTTTAGTTTACTTGTATCTAAGCTTACAGAAATTTTTGCACCCACTATTGCTCCGAACTATTCCACACCCGTGAAACAATTAAGCCTGTCTTCCATTTTATAAGTTTCTGCTTGATATTTGTAAATATCGAAACTATTGATGTTGGCACAAAAAATACTAAATTTGCTCCTTGAGCTACATGCTGATCTACTCCCATAAATAATGAAAGACACAGTATTAGTATAGTTCCTCCTCCCATTCCCATTCCTGAAACTAAACCGAGATACAGCTCCAATTAAGATATTTATCATAATTCTGATAAATGTGATTTTTTAATTCACATTTTTTCCTTTCCTTCTTTTTAATTTTTTTACTTTAAGCTTGAACTATAAGCTTAATTCCTACATATATCAAGAAACCTATAAAAAAAAGTTTTAAGTATTTATCATCTAATTTTTGCAAAAGCTTTGCTCCAAAAAAGCCTCCGAAGAACTCCTCCGAATAGCACATAAGACTCCCATATTAAAATCTATATATGATGAATTAAAATAAAAGAGCGAACTTGCACACACCATAGGTAGTATGCAAAAAACAGAGGTAGCTCTTGCTTCTTTTTCCCCTAGTTTTAAAATAAATGTAAAAGCTGGAACAAGTATCATACCGCCTCCTGATCCAAAGAGTCCAGTAACTGTTCCAGCTAAAAGTCCTATTAATATTTTCTTTAACATATAAATCACTTCTTAAATTTATTTCTATTTTTAGCCAGAATATAAATCTATTATTTGTGATTTTCAATGTATTTATTCATATTTTTCCAATATTTTGCCTAAATCATTTGCAAAGTCTTTAAGCATAACAAGTTTTATGCTATTTTCTTTTTCTTTTACATAATCATCTATGATTTGCTTAAGTTGTTTAATATTTTTCATTTCAGGTTCAATTTCTGTTGTAAATAAGTCTGCTCTATTTACTAGCTTTTCTTTTATTGTAACGATATCTTCATTACTTGCACAAGATAGTCTTTGAAAAGTTTGATATACATCATAATACTTAAATATTGGTATATTCATGCATTCTTTATCAAATCTTTCATAAAACACTTCCATTTTCATAGGTATACACTTAAATATATTATCTGCCATCTCTATATACATTCTATCTTTTAATTTAGAATTTAAGTTATAGAAATGTCTTAAGATATCTTCTACATCTTGAGATGGATTTCCAATACCTATTGTATCTAATTCATCTTCCACATTATCACAATAACTTGAAACAAGAGATGAAATATTCATTCCATTTACAAATATGCTTTTTACTGTTCTCATATCATGCTTTATTAATCCCTTATTTATTAAGTAATCAAAATATATAAATAACTTCACATTCTCTATCAAGCTTGTCTTACCGTGTTTTTACATCTTCTAGTATTTCATCAATTATCGGGTCAAATTCTTCATCACTAATCTTCCAATATTCTTCTGTAAGAAGTCTTTTATAACCTGGCAAATTTGATGTATCAACTGTATTTATTATCATTTCCATATCTTTTTTAAAAGTCTTCATATCAAAAATTCTTGTTCTTACATATATTTCTATGAATTTAAAGAATCTGTATTCACTTTTAAAATTATAATAATATGTGTTATCAAATTCTTTGATATAAAATTGTCTATTATCCATAAGTACTCTTGAAGATACTAATATAGACTTGTATTCTTCATTATTTGCAATGTTTATGAATTTATCTTTTGTGATTTTTCCTGCTTTAATTTCAAAAGATACAGCTATTGTGAATATAAGCATGGTTTGCAAGACTCTATGATTTGTATTCGGATAATTCTTACTTACCATTTCAAATACTTTCTTAAAGTCATTTAAAGCATGTTTTAGAATTCTTAGATTCCTAGTTCCACTTTTATTAAATGTCGTAATTATAAGCCCTGTTGATTCTCTTAAAAATCTTATCAAATCTTGATTTGATTCATACCTCATTAAAAGCCCATTTATTATATAATCAAATTTAGGTTGATATTCAAAAGTTTCTCCGATAAGTTTTTCTTTTATTCTTTCATAGTCATTTGCTTTATCGAATACATATTCTATTTTGTCTTGAATTTTTTCAACCATTGGTTTATCTGTAACTTGAGTTAAATCATTTTCTTTATCTAGTATATATGTTGCAATAAAGGTTTTCATTTCTATGTTTGTGCTTTTTAATTTAGTTGATAGCTCTTTTTCATTACATATAATTATTGTTTTAATATGGTCATGTTCAACGAAATTATTAATATATCCTAAAATGTCAATAACGTCTACATTTGCTCTTTCTAAGTCATCAAAACATAAAACTTTATCTTCTGTTGAAAAAAAGTCACTATAGTTTACTCTATCTCCATTTTGAGTTACACCAAAAAGGTTTGCCATATCAATACCCGTTTTTGCATACTCAGGAATTTTATCTACTCCATTTGTTTCCATATATTTTTTTAGGTTTTTATCCATTAACTGAGTAGTTTCTATAAATATTTTTTTACTTATCTCTTCCAAATTTGAAATTCCGATATAAAGACATATATATTGTTGTATAAGATTGACCGATTAAGCTTCATTGATTCTATCTTATTTCTAACTTTATTATTCCAAAAATAGGTCTTACCGCTTCCCCATTCGCCATTTATCATAACAGCATAATCAGTATAATCTGCTCTAACATAATCTAATATACTTTCAACTAATTCTTCCATTTGTTCCTCCGTTTAAAATTTTATCTTTTTGTTTAGCAATGCTAAGAATTAAAATCTCTTTAGCACCGTTTTCTTTTAAAATTCTAGCACATTCATTAACTGTTGCACCGACTTGTGAAAACATCGTCAAAAAGAACAATTCTTTTACCTTTTATTGTTTCTTTATTAATAGCTTTATATACATCTTTAACATTTTCAAAACGCTCTTTAGCCTTCAATGAGCTTTGTGCGTTTGTATTTTTTACTTTTTTTAGTACCTTTTCAAATTTAAGCCCTTCTATTTTTCTTGAAATCTCTTTTGTTATAAGCTCACTTTGGTCATATCCTCGTTTTGCTTTTCTTTTTTTATGAATTGGTACTGCAACTATTATATCATAACTTTTTAAAATCTCACATAATTTTTTATTAATTAATATTAATTTTACAAAAGTATTAAAAAAGTATCCGTGCTCCGATGAAATTTATAATTTAGTATTCCTTCACGCATAAGACCTTCATAATATGTGATATAAACATGTTCTTCAAAAAATTTATATTTGTATTTGTCTATTTTATAAACAAGTGAAAGTTTATCTTTGCAAGAGTTACATAGCCAGTTTGGATTTATCTTTCCGCAAAAGCTGCATACTGGTGGAAAGATTAAGTCTAAGATTTGATTTAATATGTTGTACATTAAAATCCTTTCTGCCCCCTGCATATAGCCTAAATTTCTGACAGTTTAAATTCAAGCCCTGTGTTTCTAACCTTCGCATCTGTATTATTAATCATAAAATTTATTACATCTCTACTACCAACAATAATCAAAAGCTTCTTTGCACGAGTAATTGCAGTATAAAGCAAATTACGAGTAAGAAGCATTGGTGCAGACCTCACAACTGGCAAAATCACTACATCAAACTCACTTCCCTGAGACTTATGCACAGTTATTGCATATGAAAGCTCTATCTGATCAATTTCCTGAAAACTATATTTTGCAATTTTACCATCAAAATCTGCTTCAATTGTTTCAGTAATGTTACTTATATTAGTTACCTTACCCATCTCTCCATTAAAAATTCCATTACCTAACTCTCCTGATTGTTCCCATTCAATATCATAGTTATTCTTCATTTGCATAATACTATCGCCTTCACGAAAAATATTGCCTCCTGAGACTTTCTCATTTTTAGAACTAGCTTCTGGATTGACTAGATTTTGTATCATCTTATTAATTTCGCGAGTACCTACCATTCCTTTTTTGCTAGGAGTAATTATCTGTACACTTTTAAAACTCTCATAATCAGGAAACTTTTTAAGTCCATCTTTATATAAAGACATCACAAAATTTATTATTCTCTCAGGATTTCCCTCTTCTACAAAGAAAAAGTCTTTTTTTAGTTTCTCTTCTTTATCTTCTACAAAAAATTCTCCAGAATTTACCTTATGTGCATTTAAAATTATCTTAGATTCGGCTGCTTGCCTAAAAATCTTATCTAAAGTAATTACATTTATTCTAGAAGATGCAATAATGCATTTTAGAATGCTTCCGTGGTCCCACAGAAGGAAGCTGATCTACATCGCCAACAAGTACTAATTTTGTTCCTTCATATACACCCATAAGTAAATATTTCATAAGAGCTAAATCTATCATAGAAACCTCGTCAACGATTATTACATCTGCATCAATCGGTTCTATATCCATATCTTCCTTTATATAATTTGCATCATTTACTTTAGTAATCTGCAAAAGTCTATGAAGAGTCATTGCATTTTCTCCTGTTGTCTCAGTCATTTTCTTTGCTGCTCTTCCGTGTTGGTGCACATAGAATTACCTTTTTCCCTTCTTTTTTATAAAGTTCTATTATGCTTTTAATTATAGTAGTTTTACCAGTGCCTGGTCCACCTGTTATTACACAAACATTATTCTTACTAACTGAATAAATAGCACTTCTTTGCTTTTCAGATAATTTTATTTTATTTTCCTTTTCTTGTTTTTCAAGTTTTTCTTCTATCTTAACTATCTGCTTTCTATTTTTCACATTATCAAGCCTTATAAGTTTTGCAGCAACAAACATTTCTGCCTCATAAAACTCTCTTAAATAAACCCAAGTGTCTTCTTCTCTTTCTTCTATTACAATTGTACCTTTAACTTTTAGCTGATTTAGAAAAATTGCAATTGTGCTATCACTTATTTGAAGAAGAGTTGATGTAAAGTCTAATAAATTATTTTTTAAAACACAAGTATGCCCATTATAGCTTGCAATTAGCAGAGCATATTTTATTCCATAAATAATCCTTTGCTCATCATCTTGATTTATTCCAATTTTTAGAGCTGCTTCATCTATTGTTTTAAAACTTATTCCTTTTACAACATCTATTAATCTATATGGGTCACTTTTTATCTCCTCTACTGCATTTATTCCATATATTTCGTATACTTTCTTAGCATAACTTGAAGAAATACCTATTTCCTCTAGAAAACCTACTATTTTCCAAATTTGTTTGTTTTGAACAAAACTTTCTCCTATATCAAGTGCCTTCTCTTCTGTTATTCCTTTAATTGTGGCAAGTTTTAATGGTTCTTTTTCTAAAACATAAATTGTTTCATCTTTAAACACTTTTATAATCTTTTCCGCAGTTTTTGGACCAACCCATTTTATACTGCCACCCCCCAAATATCTTTCTAGTGCATCTAAGGTTTTTGGCATCTCTTTTCTAAAAGTCTCTACTTTAAATTGTTCCCCATAGTCTTTATGAGTTACAAATTCACCTACTAATGTGACACTATCTCCTATGTTTATAAAAGGCAAAAAGCCGACGATGGTTATTGTATCATCCTCGGTAATTAGCCTTGCTACTGTATATGAGTTTACTTCATTACAATATATAATTGTTTCAATTTCGCCCTCTATTTCTAACAATTTGCTTGTATCCTTTCTTAGTTTCTTAAGGTATCTATTGCTTCTTCCATGTTTTCACTATTTACAATAGCAGTTCCTGCAACAAATATATTTGCACCTGCTTCTTTTGCACTTTCGATATTTTCTGGTTTTATTCCACCATCTACTTCTATATCAATATCTATATTATTTTCATCTATATATTTTTTTAAGGTTCTAACTTTTTCTAATGTTTCAGGAATTAATTTTTGTCCTCCAAGCCCTGGCTCTACTGTCATAACTAGACACATATGTATGTATGGCAAGAATTCATAAATCTCTTCAATTTTTGTATTTGGCTTTACTGAAAGACCTACTTTTATTCCCTCTTTTTTAATATAATCAATTAATTTTTTCACTTCTTCTTTAGATTTAGTTGCTTCTACATGAAAGGTTATTATATTGGGCTTAAACGCAATATATTCCTCTATAAAACTTTTAACATCTTCTACCATGAGGTGTACATCTAAGGGAATATTTGAAATTTGTTTAACTGCATTAGTATATTCTTTCATAAGTTCTGTTGTATCTTTTGGTACAAACTTTCCATCCATTACATCTATATGGAAATAATCAGTATGTGCAACCTCTAAGCCGTAAAAAATTTTGTTTGCATTTTCTCTTTCTACATTTAATATTGAAGTTGATATTTCTACCATTTGTGTTCCTCCTCATATTTTAATTCATTATATATATTTACATAACTTTGATATCTTAATTTATTAATTTTACCGCAAATTTAATGCATTTTTTACTCCACAATTCTCTTCTTTTATATGTGAACATCCGTGCAAACTCGCATTCTACTATATATTTTTTTAAATCTATAAAATATTTATCTAAATCCTTTGACTCTATCTCAAATATATCTATCGTTTGAAAACCGTGGTGTATCTAATAAAAAAGCATCTTTTTCTATTTCATAAAGAGAAATATCTGTTGTTGTATTTTTTCCTCTTTTGTTTTTTTTGCTTATATCGCCTATTCCGTGCAATATCTTCACCCAATAGCTTATTTGTAATGCTTGACTTTCCGTACCCCTGATTGCCCTGCAAGTACTGATGTGTTATTTTCTAATAATTTTTTTAACCTTTCTATTCCACTACCAGAATAAGCATTTGTTTTTATAACAGTATATCCGAGCTTTTGTGTAAATTTCATATATTTCATTTGCTTTTTCTTCATCTAAATCTATTTTATTTATATTAATTACTGGTTTTATATCTAAAAATTCAGCAAAACATATTTGTTTATCTAAAATTTGCATATTGGGGCTTGGCATTTTAGGAGCAGTAACTAATATTACTTGAGTAATATTGCTAACTTTAGGTCTTTTTAAGTAATTATTTCTTTTTAATATTTCATTTATAGCAATTTTCCCATCTTCTATTTTTTCAAATTCTACATTATCTCCTACTACTGGTTTTATTTCGTCTAGCTTTAACTTTCCTCTTGCAATTGCCTCATACTCTGCAGCTTCTGTTTTTACAATATATGTATTAGAAATATTTTTTACGATTTTTCCTTTTATTTTTTTCACTCCTTCTAATATTAGATTTTATATAGTTTAAAATCTAAATAATCTGCACTTATAAGTTTTAACTCAATTCCTCCGACTATTCCTTCTATTGCATATTCTAACGCCTCTCCATGTAGATGCCCATATAAACATTTTTTTACATTATATTTCTGCATTAATTTTATAACTTTAGAATCTTCTGAGAGCCCTCTCATTACTGGTGGATAATGTAAAAATACAATTATTTCTTTTTCTTGGTTAAATTTTTTTATCCCTTCTGTAATTGATAATTCTAGTCTTATAAGTTCTCTATTTATGATCTTTTCATCTTCTACTTCTCCTATAAGATTCCATCCTCTTGTTCCGTGCAATTATTTTGCCTTCTACTTCAAAAGCATTATTATGCAAAAACTCTATGTTTTTAAAGTTACTTTCTTCTACAAATTCTTTTAATTTTTTTAAACTATTCCACCAGTAGTCATGATTTCCTTTTAAAATTATTTTTCTTCCGTGGTAGTGAATTCAAAAATTCAAAATCTTTGTATGCTTCTTTTAATGCTATAGCCCACGAAAAATCGCCGTGGCAGTATTACAGTATCATCTTCTTTTACTTTTTTTACCCAGTCTTCTTTTATTTTATTTTCATGATTTGACCAATTATCTCCGAAAAATATCCATCGGTTTTGGATTTTCAAAAGATAAATGAAGATCTGCTATAACATATATGCTCATTCGAGTTTTACCTTTCTATTTTAAATTTTTAGATTTGGCACAGCATTTAGTGTAAGGTCTGCTTGATTTCCTTCTAAGAATTCATAATATCCGTGCAGCTGCAATCATTGCAGCGTTATCTGTACATAATCCTATTTCAGGAAAATATACATCTATATCTTTTTCTTTTCCAAGTTCTAAGAATTTTTCTCTAATATATGAATTTGCTGAAACTCCTCCTGCAAGAGCTAATTTTTTTAGTCCTGTTAATTCCAATGCTTTTTTTGTATTTTGAATTAGCATATCTGTGACTGTCTGTTCAAAACTCGCACAGAGATCTTCTCTTTTAATATCTTTTTTATTGTGGTTAATATTTATTATTGCAGTTTTAATCCCGCTAAAACTAAAATTTAAGCCTTCTAGATGGGTTTTTGGAAGCTCTATATTAGGTTCTCCATTTTTTGCTAATTTATCTATTTTAGGTCCTCCGTGGATATGGCAAGTCCATAACTCTTGCGACCTTGTCAAAAGCTTCACCTATTGCATCATCTCTTGTCTTACCTAGTATTTCAAACTTGGTATAGTCTTCTATTTTAACTAGATGTGTATGACCACCTGAAATTATGAGGCATAAAAATTCTGGTGTCAACTCTTTAAATGTTATATAATTTGCAGCAATATGCCCTTTTATATGATTTACTCCGAATTAATGGCTTACAAGTTGCATAACTTAAAGCTTTAGCATAGCCTACTCCTACAAGAAGTGCTCCGAACAAGCCCTGGTCCATATGTACATGCAATTACATCAATATCGGCAAGTGTAACTTTTGCCTTCTCTAATGCTTCCTGTGTAACAAGCGAAATTGCTTCAATATGCTTTCTTGATGCAATTTCTGGAACAACTCCTCCATATTTTTCATGTATACTAATTTGCGAATTTATAACATTAGAAAGAACCTCTCGCCCATTTTTTACGACAGCGGCAGAGGTTTCATCACAGCTTGTTTCAATTCCTAAAACTATTATGTCTTTCAATTTTACATCCTTTCTAAAATTCGTTAGCTATACTCCAAATATAAATTTAGCAATATTTACCATACCTCCATAAATGAAGTTAAGTGCTGGTGTTATAATATATCCTGCAAGACCTGTTATCCATATTATTAAAAATATTATATAAAATATATTCTCTTTTTCACGTATCCATTGTTTTGCATTATATGGTAAAAATTTTACAAGTATTTTTGAACCATCTAGTGGTGGGAGTGGTATTAGGTTAAATACCCCAAGTCCTACATTTACCCAAGCTATACTTCCAACTAATATCCAAATTATATTTCCGTGTATATGTAGATATAAAAGTTGGTGCAAATTTATAAATTGCTACATAAATAAGTGTGAATATTATTGCAAGTACAAAATTCATAAGCGGACCTGCAAATGCTACAATTGCTTCGCCTGCTTCCATTGAGTATTTTCTATCGAAATTTCTTGGATTTATTTGAACTGGTTTTCCCCAACCAAAACCTGCAAAGAGCAAGAGTACAAAACCTACTGGGTCTATATGGCTAAGTGGATTTAAATTAAGTCTTCCTTGCATTCCTGGAGTATCATCTCCAAGTTTTGATGCCGCAAAGGCATGTGCAAATTCGTGAAATGTGATTGCAATTAAAACTGCTGGAAGTGTTAAAACCAAGTTAAGTAATGTGTCTTGTGTCATCCCCATAAGTCCTGTTATAATAAATACAGCAAGTATTAAATATAAAAATCTTTTGTCTGTATAAAACATAGGCTCTTCTCCTTAGAATTATTAATTTCTATTATTATATCACACTTTTTCAAATTATCAATTCTTTTTTTCTTTTTTCTTGTTTAAATCTGTAATTATTTATTCTTTCATTTCTTTATTAAAGTATTTATTTCTACAATACTTCTTAGCAAGTCCTCCTTCACTTGTTTCTCTATAGTGCTGGCTTAAGTCTTTCCCTGTTTCATACATTGTCTCAACAACTAGGTCAAAGGAAATTCTCTTTTTTCTTTCTAACACTAAAGATAAAGTTGCAGAATCTAGAGCACGCATTGCTGCGACTGCATTTCTTTCTATGCATGGAATTTGAACATAGCCATAAATCGGATCACAGGTTAATCCTAAATGATGTTCCATTGCAACTTCTGCTGAGTTTTCTATTCTATCAATATCTAATTTTAAAAGATATGCTGCAGCTCCTGCTGCCATAGCACAAGCAGTTCCTATTTCAGCTTGGCACCCACACTCTGCACCACTAATAGATGCATTTGATTTTACAACATTTCCTATTATTCCTGCTACCGCTAAGGCTTTAATTATTTCTTCATCTTTTATATTATACTCTTTTTTCATGTAATACATGACAGCAGGTAACACTCCACAAGAACCACAAGTTGGTGCAGTTACAATAACTCCTCCACTTGCATTTTCTTCACTTGTTGCATATGAATAGCTACTTATAAGCCTTGTTTTCTTAATCTCTTCTGTCTCAAAATCAAATTTGCTCTCATATATTTTTTTAGCTTTTTTTTCTAATTTTAATCTTCCTGGTATTATTCCTGAAGTACCTAGCCCATTTTTTATTGTGTTTTGCATGCTCTGCCAAACTTTGTCTAAAAATTCTGTTATTTCTTCCTTACCTTCTATAAGGCATACATAATCATATAAATCTATATTGTTTATTTTTATATATTCTGTTATTTCCCTAAAATTCTTCTCCTTGTATATATCTTTTGGAAGACAAGCTTCTTCTCCTTCAATTTTAAAAGTTCCCCCTCCTATGGAATATACCCTCCCTGTGCCTAATAGTTCAAAACCTTTATAGGCAAATATATCAAAAGTATTTGGGTGAACTGTACATTCTTTTTTTGTATCAAATTCTATTTCGGTCTCATAGCCTTCTAATGTTTTTCTTATAATGTAATCTGTCAAGTGACCTTTTCCTGTTAGTGCAAGTGAACCATATAATATAATTTTAAATCTATCGGCATTTGGATATTTATTTTTAAACATCTCTGTTGCTCTTTTTGGTCCCATTGTGTGTGAACTAGATGGTCCATTTCCTATTTTATATAATTCTTGTAAAGATTGCATATTTATTTCTCCTATTTTATTGTTATATAGTCAAACTTATCTAATCGCAGGTGATGTATTTTTGATATTAAAATTAAATTATTTACAAATTTTACTTCCTATTTTTTAATAAATTAATCAACTTCCTCTGATACTTGTTCTATTGTTGGTATATAACTTTGTAATTTTTCACTAAGTCTTTCTTGGCATTTTTTTAATACTTGAATTAATTGTTCTAAACTTCCTGTCATTTGAGCCTTATATAAAGCCTCTCTATATTCTTTATTATATTCATCATCAATAGCAATTAAATCAACATTATTCTCTAAACATTGTCTAAGTATAATAAATCTTCCTATTCTTCCATTTCCATCTTGAAAAGGGTGTATATGTTCAAATTTTTGATGAAAATCAGCTATAGCATAAATATCTTTTTTACTTTCTTTCCAATCTTCAAGTAAATTATAAATACTATTCTCAACTAAATGTGGTTCACACAATTTTAAGTCTGTCTTGGAAAGTCGATTCTCATATTTTTTCCATTTCCCTATATTGTCTATTTCATCATCTACAGTTCCTTTTTTTAATAATCTATGCCACTGCCATAATAAATATTTATCAAATGGCTCTTTTAATGTATTGATTACATTATCAAATAATTCTAATGAGTTCTTTGTTTCTATTACATCATCTAAAAAATGTTTACCGATTAACTTGTTTTTGCTCTAAAAGGTCTATTAAATTTTCTTTGCTAAACGTACTTCCCTCAAGTTTGTTTGAATGGTATAGATATTCTATTTTGATTGCATCATATACTGAATTTTTTATTTTTGATAATTTTTGCATAACATTAATAGATATTTTCATATACATTTCCTCCCTTCATATTTTTACTTTTTTGAAATTTTTATTATAAATCCAACAGTTTTACAAATTTTATATATTACAAATTCACTACATAATTTGTTGTTCACTTTTATAAAATTTTCTATATTAGTATATTTCTCAATACTTTTAAACTTTTGTTAAACTTCATTAAAAACCTATTAGCATTTATTAGAATTATTATTTTTCAATTTTTCATAAAAACCACTTTTATATTCTTCTATTTTTTCATCATCAACTTTACCAATTTTAAAAATTATTTGTTCATTTAAAATTTTATATACTACATCCGTTTTTACTATACTATCTTTATGTAGATTATTCATTTTATCCTTTTCTAATAATTTATTAGCACTAAATTTAAGCTTATCTAAATTAGAAGATATAAGCATTCCAAAGTTCTCAATAGGAACAGCAGTATTATCTTTATCAATTATTACGAAAAAATGATTATTTCCAATTTTTCCATCAGAATACATATATTCTCTAACAAATACAATATCCCCAATTTCATAGTCAATATTATAAGTTTCACTGTCTTCTTTTATGACATTTTCAATTCTTCCTTTGTGCCATTCTTCTTCTACTGGAAACTCTTCAAATGCTTCTTTTAAATCTCTTACTTTACCATATTTATATGCTGTTTTTAGAAAGTCACTCAGTTCCTCTTTTGCTTTCAATTAACTGCTCTCCTTTCGCTTAAAATTTTATTTTTGCATTTTTATTTAAATTACGTTACTATCACAATATTTGCTACTTAAAAGCCTCTTCTACAAATATATTTTCATCTTCAACAGAATATCTCGTATATTCTCCTCTTATATAACTATATATTACATATCCTTATATCTTTCTACTAAATCATTATATCTTCTTCTCATTGGACCTTTACAGTTATATCTTGAATTTCATATTCTTTAAAATTAAATTTCATAACTATTATTCTTTCTTTAAAATTTATTATTATAAAAACAAAATAGGATATATTATATATATCCTACTTGTAATGTAAATCTCCCTACTTAGGTAGCAAAGGTTTTTCCAATAATTTATACATTATAGGATATTTTTATATTAATGTCAATCATATTTTTTATTATCATTTTGACATTAATTTTATATATTATAAATTTAATATGTAATTTGTTGTTCATTTTTATTTAATATTTTTTACTTTTTTTCTAATGCAATTAATAATAGTAATAATTATATATATAGCTTGATATAAAGGAATAAACCAAAATATAAGCAATGTGTATATAATGCAATTTTCAATACCTGCCCTAAATCCTTCAAAACCATAATAAGTTGTATGAATATGATTACACAAAGATTCTATATGTATTCCAACATATTCGGAGCTTATTCCAGTTATACTATATTTTATCGAAATAATAAGCCAAAACATATAATATAATAAACTTAATATAAATATAAATTTAAAAATTGAATGTATTTTATTTTTTGCTTTCTGTTTTTCCATAAAACCACCTATTTTACAAATCCTCTTTTTTTATTATAATGCAATTTTAATGCTACTAACTTAAAAATCAGTAAAAACATAATAATTTTTTTATTTTCATTATACTTATTAAACTTTCTATATTAGTACAATTTTCAATGTTTTTAAGCTTTTATTAAACTGTATTAAAACTCATTAGCGTTATTAAAAAAGTGGTTTCATTGTTGGGAAAAGTAAAACATCTCTTATTGATGCTGATTCTGTTAGTAGCATTATTAATCTATCTATTCCTAGTCCTAGTCCTCCTGTTGGTGGCAAACCTATTTCTAGTGCTGAGATGTAGTCTTCATCCATCATTCCTGCTTCATCGTCTCCATTTTCTCTTGCTTTGATTTCTTCTTTAAATCTTTGATATTGATCAATTGGATCATTAAGCTCTGAAAAAGCATTTCCATATTCACGTCCATCTATAAATGCTTCAAATCTTTCTACTAACCTTGGGTCTTCTTTTTTCTTCTTTGCTAGTGGTGATACCTCTATTGGGTAATCATACACAAATGTTGGTTGCACTAGTGTTTGCTCTACAAATTCGTCAAAGAATAAGCTTATTATATGCCCTCTTGTTCTTTTTCCTTCTGGAATTTCTACTTGTTTTTCTTTTGCAATTTTAATTGCCTCTTCATCTGTATTTATTGTATTAAAGTCAACTCCACAAGCTTCTTTTATGCTATCTATCATTGTTATTCTTTTCCATTTTGTTCCAAGGTCTATTTCTTTTTCTTGATATGTGATCTTTGTTCCATTGCATACCTTTTCTGCACATCTTTTGAAAATTTCTTCTGTTATATCCATCATATCATTATAATCTTCATAAGCTGAATATAGCTCTATTGTAGTAAATTCTGGGTTATGCCTTATATCCATTCCTTCATTTCTAAAAATTCTTCCAATTTCATAAACTTTGTCATAACCACCAACAATTAATCTCTTTAAGTTTAACTCTGTTGCAATTCTTAAATACATGTCCAAATCTAATGTATTGTGGTGTGTTATAAATGGTCTTGCTGTTGCTCCTCCTGATATTGTATTTAATATTGGAGTTTCAACTTCTAAATATCCCTTTTCATCTAAGATCTTTCTTATCTCTCGAATTATTTGGCTTCTCTTTACGAAAGTATCTTTTACTTCTGGGTTCACTATTAAATCAATATATCTTTGTCTATATCTTAGATCCATGTCTTTTAATCCATGAAATTTCTCTGGTAATGGTCTTAGTGATTTTGAAAGAAGTGTCATTTCTTTTGCATGAACTGAAATTTCTTCTGTTCTTGTTTTAAATACAAAACCAGTAATTCCTACTATATCTCCTACATCATAAGTTTTAAATTCTTTGTAATTTTCTTCTCCTAGATCATTTGTTGATACATAGCTTTGTATTTTTCCTTCACTATCTTGAATTGTACAAAAAGATGCTTTTCCCATAATTCTTTTTGCCATAATTCTACCTGCAACTGTTACATCTTTTCCTTCTAGTGCATCATAATTATCTTTAACAGCTTTGCTTGTATGTGTTCTGTTAAATTTTGTTATTTCAAATGGGTTTTTATTATTTTTGCATAATTCATCAAGTTTTTCTCTTCTAACCTGCATTAAGCGGTTTACATCTTGTTCTAATTCATTATTTTCATTTTCGTTCATTAATTATGACCTCCAATTATTAAAAGTATTTATATATTATATATCAATATACAAAAAAAAGCAAGTGCAAAAAGCTGGCTTAAAGTCAACTTAAAGCCAGCTTTTGCAAAACATTAATTGTTTTAATACATGCCCATATATCCTGCCCTCATAATTGGTGGTCTTCCGTCCGTGGTCCTCCTGGGAAGCCTCCGTGGTCCACCGCATACCAGGCATTCCTCCCATTGGTGGTCTTGGAGGTCTTCCTCCTGGTCCACCTTGCCATCCACCTTGAAACAGTTCCCTTAGAATTAATATTTTTATTAAGTCTCTAAGTATTGGATTATTGTTCCTTCTTCTTTCTGCCCTAGGTTCCTTAATTCTAGGGTTTTTAACATCTCCATTTTTTAAGTTGTTAGTTTTTTCTTCCCTTACTTCAATGATTTCTTCCTCTGGTTCAAGATTTCTATATATTTCTTCAACCATTTCATTTAAACCTGCCTCATCAATAAACCCTATGTTTCTTTTACTACATGCTTTTTGAACCATTGGATAGACTATTCCATAAATTTCTGGATATAGTTTATTTATCTCTCCAATATTTGTTTCTTCTGTTCTTGGTTTATAATATCCATTAAATTCCTGCATATATGTATCTTGAGATCTAACCCCTAAAACATTTTGCATATATTCTTCGTAACTATTAAACATAAAAAAGCCTCCTTTATATATTTATATATATTCAGGAGACTTTGTCTTTGTTAAATCTCATTTACGATTTCCTTAAATTTATTTCCTCTTTCTTCAAAATTCTTAAACATATCAAAGCTTGCACTTGCAGGAGAAAATAGTACAACATCTCCTACTTCGGCTGTTTTTTTTGCAACCTTAACTGCATCTTTCAGACTCTCGCACATATATGTATCAATATTTTTTCCTTGAAGTTCCCCTTGTCTTTTTACTACATCAAATATTTTCCCAGCAGTTTGCCCTATTAAAACAAGTGCTTTAACATTATCTAAAATTGGTTTAGCAAGTGGCTCATAATCCAAATTTTTGTCATATCCACCAGCAATTAGAACTATTTTTTCTTCAAAAGAATTAAGTCCTGCCATTGTTCTTGTAGGACTGCTTCCAATTGAATCATTATACCATTTAACTCCTTCTATTTCTCTTACAAACTCTAATCTATGTTCAACTCCTTTAAATTCTTCTATTGCTTTTACTTGTGTATCAACATCTGTTAAAGTTTTTGTTGCAGCAATTGCAGCACATATATTTTCATAATTATGAACTCCTCTTAGATGAGTATTTTTTGTATTTATTATATGTCTTCTTACTCTATCATTGCATTCTTTAATAATTCCATTGTCAACAATAACCCCATCATCAAGCTTTGTTTTACGGCTAAACAATATTACTCTTCCTTCTGCTTCTTTTGCAAGCTTTCTCGTTATATCATTGTCATAATTTAAGACTACTATATCATCTTTACCTTGATTTTTGAAAATATTTTTCTTTGCATCTATATATTCTTCATATGACTTATGTATATTTAAGTGATTTGGTGCAATATTTGTAATAACTGAAATTTTAGGACTTACATCCATATTCATTAATTGAAAGCTGCTAAGTTCTAATACTATATAATCCTCTTCTCCCATTTCTTGAAGCTTTGTAAATAGTGGTGTTCCTATATTTCCTCCTAGATAGCAATTTTTCCCTGATTTTTTTAAAATCTCATATATCAAAGATGTGGTAGTAGTTTTTCCATCACTTCCTGTAATTCCTATAATGGTTCCAGGGCATAATTTCATTAACATCTCTATTTCACTTGTAACAATTGCTCCTCTTTTTTCTTCTGCTTCTAGTTCTTTTATATTGGGCATACAGCTTGGCGACCTAAAAATTATATTAAAACCTTTTAAAAAGCTTAAAGAGTCTTTTCCAAAAAAATGTGCCATATCATATCTTGCAATTTCTTCTAAGGCTTCTTTTGGTATATCACATATGTCTCTATTATCAAAAACAGTAACTTCTGCTCCTTTTTTATTCATGTATTTCAAAAGTGGTAAATTACTTACTCCTAAACCTATTATTGCAACTTTTTTGTCTATTAAACTTTCATTAAATTCCTTCAATTTTTCATTCATAAACTTTCCCCCAAGATTTTTTGTTTATTAATGTATATGCTAGATTTATATTATTTATTTCATTGCATTTTTAAACATTTGATTTAACATCTGTGGGTTTGCTTTTCCCTTTGTTTCTTTCATTGCTTGCCCTACCAAGAAGCCTAATGCCTTGTCTTTTCCTGCTTTAAAATCAATAATTGATTGTGGATTTCTTTCAAGTACTTTATCTACAATCTCTTTAATTTCATTTTCATCAGATATTTGTACCCATCCGTTTTTTTCTATAATTTTACTTGGTTTATCTGGCTCTTCGAACATTTTGTCTAGCACATCTTTTGCAATTTTGCTACTTATTGTGCCTTTTTCGATAAGCTGAATAAGCTCTGCTAAATCGCTTGGCAAAAATGGTATCGAATCTGGCTCCATTTCATTCTCGTTTAAAATCCTTGCAACATCTGATAATAACCAATTGCATATCGCTTTTGGATTACCTGAAATTCTAATTCCTTCTTCGAAAAAGTTTGATAAATATTTTGAAGATGTAATTGAGTTTGCTTCTTTTTCTGTAAGCTTATATTCAGCTAAATATCTTGCTTTTCTACTTTCAGGAAGTTCTGGTAAGTTATTTTTTATATTTTCAATATACTCATTAGATAATCTAATTGGTGCTAAATCTGGTTCTGGAAAATATCTGTAATCTTGTGCATCTTCTTTATTTCTCATAGAAAATGTCTTACCTGATACCTCGTCCCATCTTAGAGTTTCTTGATATATTTTTCCTTCATTTTCTATAACTTCAATTTGCCTTTCCATTTCATATTCAATCGCTCTTGTTATAGATTTAAAGGAATTCATATTTTTCATTTCTGTCCTTGTTCCAAATTCTTTTGCACCTTTCCTCCTAACAGAAACATTTACATCAGCTCTTAGTGAACCTTCCTGCATCTTACAGTCTGATACCTCTATATATTCAAGTATAGATTTTAGCTTTTTTAAGTAAGCACTTACTTCTTCTGTAGAACGCATATCAGGCTCTGAAACGATTTCGATTAGTGGAACTCCTGCTCTATTTAGATCTACTAAACTGCCTCTTCCATAATCATCGTGATTTAACTTTCCTGCATCGTCTTCAATATGTATTCTTGTTATCCCAATTTTCTTTTTTTGCTCTCCTAAATCAATCTCCACATATCCATTTTCGCAAAGTGGTTTATCATATTGCGATATTTGGTATGCCTTTGGAGTATCTGGATAGAAATAGTTTTTTCTATCATTTTTGCTATCTCTTGAAATTTCACAATTAGTCGCAAGCCCTGCTTTTACTGCATATTCTACAACCTTTTCATTTAAAACAGGTAAAGCACCTGGAAAACCCATACAAACTGGGCAACAATGTGAATTTGGCTCTCCACCAAATTCTGTTTTGCATGAGCAAAATATCTTTGTTTTTGTTGATAATTCTGCATGCACTTCTAGCCCAATAACTGCCTCATAGTCTTCTTTTGCCATTTTATTTACCTCCTTTGAATGTAGGTTTATAGTTTTCTCTAAACTTTACTTCCTGCTCAAATGCATATGCGATATTTAATAATTTTTCTTCTTCAAAATAATTGCCGTATTAGTTGCATTCCAATTGGCATTCCATTTTTATCTACCCCACAAGGTACAGATATGCCGTGGAATCCCTGCTATATTTACAGAAACTGTGCATATGTCTGATAAATACATTTCAAGTGGATTTTCTGATTTTTCTCCAAATTTAAAAGCTGTAACTGGTGATGTTGGTGTAAGTAAAACATCTACACTCTCAAAGCGTTTTGCGAACTCATTTTGAACCAAAGTTCTTACTTTTTGAGCTTTTTTATAATATGCATCATAATAACCTGCACTTAATACATAAGTTCCTAGAATAATTCTCCTTTTTACTTCTGCTCCAAAGCCTTCGCTTCTTGAGTTTTTGTAAAGTTCTTTCAAATTCATATAATTCTCTGTTCTATGCCCATATCTTATTCCATCAAATCTTCCAAGGTTTGAGCTTGCCTCTGCACAAGCAATTATATAGTATGTTGCAAGAGCTGCTTGCGATACATCTAACGAAATTTCTTTTATTTCTGCTCCTAATTTTCTATATACATCTATCGTTTTTTCCACAGCAGTCTTTACTTCTTCATTAATTCCTGCTCCAAAAAATTCTTTTGGCACACCTATTTTTAGTCCTTTAATATCTTTTTTTAATGATTTTGTATAATCTTTTTTTGGTATATCTACTGTTGTTGTATCTTTTTCATCTTTTCCTGCAATTAATGATAAAAGAATTGCAGAATCCTCTACATCTTTTGTAATTGGTCCAATTTGATCAAGCGAAGACGCAAAAGCAACTAGCCCATATCTTGAAACTAGTCCATATGTTGGCTTTAACCCAACAACTCCGACAGAGTGCTGCTGGTTGTCTTATACTTCCTCCTGTATCTGAGCCTAATGCCCAAGGTACTAAATCTCCAGCAACTGCTGCTGCTGATCCACCAGATGACCCCCCTGGAACGCAATTTAAGTCCCATGGGTTTTTAGTTTTCTTAAAATATGATGTTTCTGTTGAACTTCCCATTGCAAATTCATCCATATTAAGCTTTCCAAGTGAAATCATATTATTTTCATTTATTAATTTATCTACTACTGTTCCATCATATGGAGATATAAAGTTTTCTAACATTTTTGAACTGCAAGTTGTTTTGATTCCTTTAGTGCACATATTATCTTTTAGCCCAACTGGTATTCCTGCATATTCTGTAAGTTTTTCTCCCATTTTTCTTTTTTCATCTATTACTTTTGCTTTTGCTAAAGCTTCATCTTGCATAGTTGTTACAAATGCTAAGATGTCTTTTTCTTTCTCATTTATTCTATCTATATAAGCTTTTGTTATTTCTTGTACTGTAAGTTCTTTTTTATCTAATTTTTCTTTTAGCTCATGTACTGTAAGTTCTGTAATATTCATTTTTACCTCACTTCTCTTTCTAAACTTTTAAAGTACTTTTGGAATTTTAAACATATTTTGTTCTTTTTCTGGTGCATTTTTAAGTAAAGCTTCTTTATCTTCAAATTCTATTATTTCATCTTTTCTAAATACATTTGTGTTTGTAGAGCTTCCTATTGTTTCTTTTAAGTTATCTACTGGTATTTTGTTTAGAGCATTTGCAAAATCTAAAATGTCTTTCAAATTTGCAAGGTAATTATCTATTTCGTCTTTTTCTATATTTAAATTTGCTAAGTTTGCAATATGGAGTAGTTCTTCTTCCGTAATTTCCATAATCTTTTTGCCTCCTCATTTTTTTAATTAGTTTTTATTATATAACGAAAATTAGAAAAAGACAAGTGTATTTTCTTTCTAAAATTAAATGCCTTACTTAGGTATGCCTTCTTTAAGTTCTAGAATGGGTTTTATGTTTTTGCTTTACATTTGGTACTTTTTGGTACTTTTATTGAAAAACTTTTTTAACTACTATATAATTATAAAATCTATTTATTCTTAAATTTTATATAATTGGGAGCAAATAATTTATGAAAATTACAACAAAATTGAGCTTGAAATATTTGAGAAAAAATAATAGGAGAAGCATAGTTACAATTATTGGAATTATTATTGTAACTGTACTTATTACATCCATATTAATACTTTTTTCAAGTTATCAGGCATATATGATAGATGTAATAAGAAGTTGGTCAAATTGGGAAGTAAAGTATAATAATATAACTTATGCTCAAGCAAAGGATATTGCTAATAATGAAAATATAAAAGAAATATCTCTTTATCAAAAATTAGGTATATCAGAAGAGAATTTTTATGCCCCAAAAGATAATCAAGCAACAAATGTACTTAGGTTCGATGTAAGAGCTTATGATGAAAACGCCCTTAAAAATGCAAATTTATATATTACAGAAGGAAGGCTTCCAGAAAACTCTAGTGAAATTTTACTTAGTTTTACCAAGGCTAGCAATGATTACTTAACTAAAAAACTTGATATTGGCACAGAATTCGACCTTACACTTAATGGAATAAAGAGAAACTACACTATAGTGCGGAATAATAGGAAAACTTGATTTTGATAACGAAAATCTTTCTCTAATGAGTGGTATTAAACAATTAGGTGCAATTACATATTTAGATAAAAACGAAATTAATAATAGTACAATTTTAGATATAACAATTTTGACTAATGATATTAGCCAAGTATACAAAACAACAGAAACAATAGCTGCGGCTTATAAATTATCAGCTTATAAAGATTTAAAAGAACAAGTCTTTGAAGAACTAAATCAAAATGTAGAAAAAAATAATACAACTACATATAACCTCTCTGATGAATATCAAAATTCCCAGCGGTCAGACTATAGAACCAGGGAGTTTAGCTTATGACTATTTTTTTAAAGGATTAAGTTATGAAAAAAAACCAAGTTTTGAGTATAATACAGAGTTATTAAATTATGCCTGCATATCAGAAGTAAATACTGATTTTACTAAAACTGTAGGAGCATCATTGCTAGTTATTATAAGTGTTGTATCTATTATTTCTATTATTTTACTATATACCTCTTTTAAAATTACTTATGCTGAAAGAATTAAAGAGCTTGGAATACTTGCTTCTATTGGAATGAACTCTTATCAAAGATCTAAAATACTTAAAACAGAAATTAGAATACTAGGAACTATACGGAATTATTATAGGCTTAATAATAGGTATCATTGTATCTAAAATTTTTGCCAGTATAGTTAACATATCACTAAAAAACTATAGTTATGATATGGTTCATCTTTTTACTAGTAATACTTATACCAATGGTACAAATTTTTATACAAAAATACCAATAATTACATTGATCTTTATATGTGTAATTGTCTATTTTATGATAATTATCTCTAGCAAAATTTCACTTAGAAGTTTTAAAAAATTAAGTCCTATTGAAGCAATACATAATAATAAAGTAATAAAGTCAAGCAGAAAACAGCTCAAAGCTTCTAAAATAATCGATAAGCTTTTTGGCGAAGAAGGCATAATTGCTTATAAAAATATTAGAAGAGATAAAATAAAGTACCAAACAATTACCCTTTCATTGACTGTCAGTATTGTCTTATTTTTAGGTTTGAGTAGTTTAGCTTCAAATTTTTATAAGAGTAACTTTTATGGAGATCTTTTAATTCAAGCAGATATGTCTTCAAATACATTTGGTAATTGTAGTATTATATGTCATAGAACCAAAGAAAATCAAAAAGACATATATAAACTTATAGATTATTTAGAAAAGAATTCTATGATTACAGCTCATTGTATATATTCTCTTGAGAGTAATGTATCAAATAAAGTAAAGTTGACTGAAAATAATATTTCAAATCAAGTACAAAAACTTGCATATGAAGGCAAATTTAATAATGGAACAGAAGGCGAAATATATATTAATACACAAACAATTTGCTATTATGATGAAGCATATAATTTTATATTAAAAAAAGCTGGCATTAGCGAATTAAACGATAACGAAATAATTTTAATGGATACTGCCTATGACAATTTGAAAAGCGAAAAAAAAATTAGATTAACTAATTATGAAGTTGGAAATAATTATACAATTGAAAAAGATGGAAAAGCTAAAACCTTTAAAATAGTAGGCATCCTAGAAGATTTTGCTCCATATACAGTATATGAATCAAGAAATTCTGTACTCAATGTTTCTTCTCCTATAATTATTCAAATGGTAAATCAGAATAATATTGAAAGAGAAAATGATGTATATATATCTTTAATTGCAAATGATACTTATGAAATAGAAAAAAATACTGACAAATTATCAAATATTATAGAAGGTATAGTAAGATTCCAAAATGTAGGCAATATAATTAAATCTTTAGAAACACAAAAATTTATTACTGACATAGTTATAATTTCGTTTATTAGTTTGCTTGCTATTGTATCAGCCATAAACATATATAATACAATTTATTCTAGTATCTTACTAAGAAAAAGAGATTTTGCAGTTCTTAAATCCATAGGTATGAGCGAAAAGCAAAACACTAAAATGATGTTTTTGTCAGGAATATTTTATGGACTAGACTCATGTATATATGGAATTACAATTAGTATAGTAATCCTTTCTATTACATATTTAAATATGGGTATAAATAGGTCAATATATCCCCTAGAAATACCTTGGTTTAATATTGCACTTTGCATATTTACTGTTTATTTAATTATATTTGTTTCAATGAGAAGTGCTAAGCGTAAGTTAGTAAATAAAAACATTATTGATGAAATAAAGAATGAAAACCTGTAAATAAAATTATACATATTTTTCCACTCTTAATTAAAAGAACGAATTTTTTGAAGTGCTACCAAATGTTAGACATTTTTTGGTGCACTTCATTTTAAAATCGTTCTTTTGACTCCCTTAGGCTGTTTTAAGCTCTAGCCTTATTTTGTCTCCGTATCATTGCAATAAACTCCGAATTTGTAGGTTTTCCCTTTGCCGCTGATACTGTATATCCAAAAATGCTTTCTACTGTCTCTCCGTCTCCTCTTCCCCATGCTACTTCTATTGCATGTCTTATTGCACGTTCAACACGGCTTGGTGTAGTCTTAAATCTTTTTGCGATCTCTGGATAAAGCTGTTTTGTTATCTGATTTATTATATCTATATCATTTACTACCATTATTATCGCTTCTCTTAAATATTGGTATCCCTTAATATGTGCAGGCACACCAATCTCATGAATTATATTTGTAACTAATGCTTCTAAATTTTCTACCTCCTTCCTCCTATCTGGTACTATGTCTATATATGGTGCTTTAAATTCTTTACTTATTCCTGCATTTTTAAAAGTCATTGGTTTATAAAATTTAAGCTCCTTTATTCTTCTTATAAGTAAATCAATATCAAACGGTTTCACAACATAGTATTGTGCTCCAAGTTCAATTGCCCTTGTTGTTATTTTGTCTTGTCCAACAGCTGATAAAACTATACATAAAGGTTTCTTATCTAAAGTAGAACTATTAATTCTCTCTAGTACTCCTAAACCATCTAAATGAGGCATAATTACATCTAAAATTGCAACATCAGGTTTAGTATTATTTATCATATCTATTGCTTCTATTCCATCTTGTGCAATTCCAATGACCTCCATCCCTTCTTCCTGCTCTATGCAGTTAGTTAAAGTTCTTGCAAAGTCAGCGTTGTCATCTGCTACCAAAATCGACAATTTGTCTTTCACTTTTTATTCCTCCTTAGTTTTAAAATTGTAAAAATTTTACAGTTCTTATTATATAACTTCTTCCAGATTTTGGCAATAGATTTTATGATTTTTTTACTTTATTTTTTATATTTTTCTCCATCATTTTTTATTTATTTAATCTGTTTTATCTCTGTTTTATACATTATTCAGGTTTATCTATAAATTTATTTTCTTTTATTTTAATTGGTAAATTATGGTATTTTCCTTTTTCTTCATTTCGGAATATTTTATAATACTTTTCTTCTGAAATCTCTATTAAATTTGTTATTTTGTCTGTATATTCTTTTGAAATTACTTTTATTTTATTTTTTTCGAAAATATATTCTATCTCTTTTTGTATATCATATTCTGTAATTATTTCTGCTATATACCCTCTTTCTTTTTCAATAATATTTGCTTTATCTATTACCTCTTCTGTAGCTTGTGAATAAGCTTTAACTAGACCTCCTGTTCCCAGCAAAATTCCTCCAAAATATCTAGTAACAACAATAAGTAAATTAGCTAAATTTTTATGACTTAAAATATTTAGCATAGGTCCTCCTGCTGTTCCAGAGGGTTCTCCATCATCACTTTGCCTCTCTAATATCATATCTTCTTCTATAAGCCTATAGGCATAGCAATTGTGTCTTGCATCATAATATTTTTTTCTAATACTTGCTAGTTTCTCCTCTGCTTCTTCTACACTTGAAACATAAAAAGCATTTGCAATAAATTTAGACTTTTTTTCTATTACTATGGCTTCTGCTTGTTTTTCTATCGTTTTAAACATTTTTATCCTCCCCAGAAATAAACCCTGTAGAAAAGGCTATTTGCAAGTTAAATCCGCCTGTATATGCATCTACATCAATAATTTCTCCTGCAAAATATAAGCCACTTACAATTTTTGATTCCATTGTCTTTGGGTTTATTTCTTTAACAGAAATTCCTCCTGCTGTTATTATTGCTTCTTCTAATGGTCTAAAGTCACTTATAGTTAATTTAAAATCTTTGATTAGTTTTCCTAAATTCTTCCTTTCTTCTTTTGTTATTTCATTTACTTTTTTCTCTTTATTAATTTTAGATAAAATTATAATAGGTTCTATTATTTTTTGTGGCAATAGCTTATCTAAGCTATTTTTAAAGTATTTATTTATAGAACTTTCAAAATCTCTCCTAATTCTTAAATCCAGTTTTTCTAAATCTAACGCTGGTTTTAAATCAATACTTATTTCTATTTGTTTATTCTTTAGTAGTTGTTCTATATTTTTGTATCTAACTAAAGAAGATGAAGCACTTATTATAATTGGACCTGTTACTCCAAAATGAGTAAACATCATTTCTCCAAAATCTTCATATATTATTTTATTTTTTGTTTTATCCAAAAGCTTTATAGAAACATTTTTAAGAGAGAGCCCTTGCATTTGTTTAACTAAGTTTCTCTCATAGCATTCTAAAGGTATTAATCCTGGTTTTAAATCAGTTATACTATGACCTAGTTCTTTTGCAATTTTATAGCCATCTCCGGTTTGATCCTGTTTCTTTATAACTTGCTCCACCTGTTGCAAGTATTACTTTATCTGCTAAAATTTCTTTTTTTACATTATTTAGTAAATATTCAACTTTTTTTACTTTTTTATCTTCTACTTTAATTCCTGTTACTTTAGCTGATGTAATAATCTCGACCTTTTGTTTTTTTAGCCTTCTATATAAAGCATCTACAACACTCTCTGCATTATCTGTTACTGGGAATACTCTATTTCCTCTTTCTATTTTTGTCTCTAGTCCTTCTTTTTTCAAAAGTTCTAACATATCTTTATTGGTAAAAGCTTTAAAAGCACTATACAAAAACTTACCGATTTCCTGGAATATTATTTATAAATTCCTCCATATCGCATGCATTTGTTATATTGCATCTTCCCTTGCCTGTAATTCTAATTTTCTTACCGACAAGATGGCATTTTTTCCAAAATTACAACATCATTTTCTTTATTTGAAGAAGCAGAAATCGCAGCAAGCATACCGCCCGTGCTCCGCCTCCGAATAACAACAACTTTCACTTTATCTAAACTCCTTATTTTAGCTAACTTTATTTTATATTATACTACATTTAGCACTCTTAAAGCAACTTTTATTGAATTTCACTATATAGAAAATTTCATTTAATATCACAAAATCCAGTAATATTTCTTTCTTCTTCCTAATATACATTAGTAAAGTAAATAGACAAACATTTATTATGGAGGTTAAAATAATGGAAAATTTAAACTTATATCAGGATATACGGCTTAAGAACTGATGGCGACATATATATAGGTGTAGTAGGTCCTGTTAGAACGGGTAAATCTACTTTCATCAAGCGTTTTATGGACTTACTTGTTATACCAAATATCGAAAATGAGTACAAAAAAGAAAGAGCTCAAGATGAACTTCCACAAAGTGCAGCAGGCAGAACCATAATGACTACTGAGCCAAAATTTGTACCAAATGAAGCAATAGAAATTACACTTGGAGACAATATCCGCTTCAAAACAAGACTTGTTGATTGTGTTGGTTATTTAGTAAATAACGCTATTGGCTACTTAGAAGATGATGTTCCAAGAATGGTAAAAACTCCTTGGTCTGATGAGGAAATCCCTTTTGAAACAGCTGCCGAACTTGGTACAACTAAAGTAATTAACGAACACTCAACAATTGGAATTCTTGTTACAACAGATGGAACTATAACAGATATACCTAGAGAAGACTACATTGAGGCAGAAGAAAGAGTTGTAAATGAGTTAAGAGCACTAAACAAGCCATTTGTAATTGTTTTAAATAGTGAAGAACCTGATTCTTCATATACCTTAGAACTTGCAAAAAAACTAGAAGCAAAATATGATGTTCCTGTTCTTCCTACAGATTGCTCAAACCTAAATATTGAAGATATAAACGAAATGTTTAGTAAGCTTCTTTACGAATTTCCAATTGAGCAAATGAATATTTCTCTTCCAAGATGGACTTTGACACTTCCAGATGACCACTGGCTTAAAAAGGAATTATTTACAGAGGTAAAAGGAGCTTTTGAAGGTATTTCCGTCTTAAAACAAGTATCTAGCAGTTTAGAAACTATCAAATCAACAGAGATAATCAGTTCCTCTTCTCTTAATGAAATAAACTTAGGTAATGGTAATGTTACAATAAATATAGCACTAAAAGAGCCTTTATTTTATCAAATTTTAACTGAGATGACTGGTGTTAATGTTGCTGATGAGGGAGATTTATTCTCATGCCTTACTTCTCTTGCTGAGACTAAAAAAGAATATGATAAAATTGCTTATGCCTTAGAAGAAGTTAAAGCAAAAGGTTATGGAATAGTAACTCCTTCAATGGAAGAACTTATCTTAGATGAACCTGAAATGGTAAAACAAGGCTCTAGATTTGGTGTAAAATTAAAGGCTAAAGCACCAAGCATACACATGATACGTGCTGATATAACAACTGAGGTATCTCCTATTGTTGGTTCTGAAAAGCAATCAGAAGAACTTGTAACATACTTGCTTTCTGAATTCGAAACTGACCCTAAGAAAATTTGGGAATCAAATATCTTTGGAAAGAGTTTACATGAACTTGTAAATGAAGGTCTACAAAATAAACTTTATAGAATGCCAGAAGATGCTCAGTTAAAACTACAAGAAACTCTTGAACGTATTGTAAATGAGGGCAGTGGTGGTTTAATTTGTATTATTCTTTAACACTTGGCTTGGCAGACTGCTTAAATCTAGTGGTCTGCCTTTTTATTAGACCTAAAACAATGAAGATTAAAAATATACATAAATCTGCTAAAACAATTTTGAATACAAAGTAATCTTTTCCTGTTCTTGGAAGAAACATTCGTTCTTTTTTATTAGAAACTTCTTCAATTTCTTTTGTATCTTTCTCATTATCCGTTTTTTCTTCTTTTGCTATCTCTTCTTCTATATTTTCAATAGAAATATCTACCTTTATATTTACATTATCTTTAGCTTCTTCTTTTTCTACTTCGTTTTTTTCTGGTTCTTCCTCTGGTGGTTTTTCTTCTTTATTTTCTTCCTCTTCATATATGGCTTCTAGTTCAGTTAATTTATTTACTTCAACTGTAAAATCAATTTCTTTAGCTGATAGCTTATATCCATCTTCTATAGATATTTGTCTTATGAAATAGTCTCCTGTACTAAGAGTTGCTAAAAGTACTCCATCTGTCATTTCATATTCTCCTATATAGCCTATTTGTTTATTATATATCTCATATCTTCCACTTTTTACATTTGATGTTAATTTTATTCTTCCTTTTTCATGTAAGACTCCTATATTTGCTATATAGTTTTCTTTATAATTAATATGTGCAATATATGTATCTTCTTCTAGTAAATATTTATCTGGAACTTTTTTAATTTTTATTACTAAATCTCCTTTTGGTAAATAAGACATATTTATTCCAGTAGGCTCATTAAGTTGTATCTCATTTCCATCAACTTCAATTATTCCTCCTGCTAACATTTGCTTTGTTTCTTTATCTTCAAAATATATGCTTATAGAAGAAAATCTATTGTCAAAAAACTTTTTATATTCTTTTACCTCTTCTCCTTCTGAAAGCATAATATATCTTTTTCCTCCTACTGATATCTCAAATAATTCTTCCTTTAGAAAATGTATTTCTGCTTCTAATTCTATTTCAAAAGTATCTTCTGCAAGTTCATTTGGTATCATAATTTTAAACTTTTCATTTTCAGCTCTAAATTCTTCCTTAGCTTCTCCTGTTTCATAATCTGCAAAAAAGTAATCTATTGGAGCCTTTACCTTTTTAGTTTTATACCAAAGTAGCTGTGCTCCTCTACATGAAATATCAAAAGCTTGTGAAGTATAGTCTGGATTTATCAAATCTTTTTCAAATTCACCTATTTTGCAAAGTTCTATACTTTCTTCATAAGTTTCTTCTCCATTAAGCCCAATTCCTATTAGCCTTTTTGCTTCTTCTAAGATAGCTCTACTCCTTAGTATTTTGTTTTCTTCTAATAAATCTTCATTTATTCTATAAATAAAATCAAATTCCTCTAAGTTTTTTTCTTTCATTACAAAATCAATCGCAATTTGATTTGCCATATAATTGTCATCTGAATTTTGTAATTTTTTATTTTTTAGTATTCTTAAAAGTCTCACATCATAATATGAAGTCTCAGTTTGAATCTCATTTACTTTTTCTGTATATTCTCCAATTTTGTATATTTCTTTCTTTTCTTTAGTATATTTCGTAATTACTTCTTCTTGCCAAGTTTCATTTATTTTGATTTCAACTAGATTATCTAGCATCTTTTCATTTATATTTTCTTCTTTTGAGTTTATTGCTAAAACTTTACTAGTTCCCACAATAATGGTAAAAAAAGTAATTAGCATAAGTATTTTTTTAGTCATCTTTCTTTAAAACTTCCTTTCTAAATTATTTTTCCCTTCCTACAACGCATAGTCTTTGACTTCTTTGATTTTTAACGCATGTTATAAGAGTTATATTATTTTCCTTTGTGTCTTCTAAAATCTTTACATTTGTTTCTTCAATAATTTCTCTTTTGAAAACTGTATACCTCCTCTCTCCCATATTTGTTATATATATAATTTCTTCACCTTCTTCAAGTTCATTAATCCTTGAAAAATAGTGAGCATATGAGCCTTCATTATGAGATGCAAGAGCGATATTTCCGATTCCATAAAGCTGTTTCCTCAAAATGCCCGAACACCATATTTTAAAATATCAGATGAAACACCTTCAAAAATAGGTGCTTTTACATCTATTGAAGGTATAATAATAAAACCTATTTCACTATATTTATAGTTTGAGTTTTTATTATCTTCTAATATTTTAAATTCTTTTAATAGATTATTTTCTTCTTGTTCCTTCAAATCTTGCTTTTTTAAAGTTTCTTCTTTGAAGCTTTGATTTTCTTCAATTTTTTTGCTAATTTCAATATCAAATTGTTGCTTTATTCTCATATAGTAAAATTTTCTAAGCAGAATGATTCCTAGAGAATTCAAACACAAAATAAGCAAAAATAACAAAGTTACTTTCTTAAAATTTAATTTTTTCATTTTACATCCTTTTTTATTATTTGGGTAAATAATTTAGAATATTTTTGATGGCAATAAACTTGCCCTGGATTAAAACTTTTTGAATAAAGTTTTTAATAAAATTATGTTTTTTATAATAGCACGCATTCTTTAAAAAGTCAATAGGTAAACTGAAATTTTTTCAAAAAAAATACCTAAGCAGGAGACTCACTTAGCATATGCTTAGCTTTTAGCTACCTTACTTAGGTTTTATCATTTTAAATACAAGAAACATGTCTACTATGTAAATGACACATTCATAGAAGGTGGTACTATTTGTATCCATGTGTTTCCATCATTTACTTCTATTTCATTTCCTTCTAAATCTTGATATTCTGTTCTTCCGCTTCTTGTTGTTTTTTTACATTTTATTTTTGTTGCCATTCCGATTACTTATATAGTATCCATCTAATGTTCCGATATTTTGAATTGCCTGTCTTCCATATCCATTTTCTTCATCTGTTGTATAATTGTTTGCAAAAGTTATAATTATATTTTTAGTAGTTAGCACTTCTCCTGATAGCCAGTCTTTTTGAACTGAATTTCCTACATATCTCTCATAAAGTTTCTTTTCTCCATTGTAAACATATTTTACTTTAGAAGTAGCATATGGTACATTAACAGTTGTTGCAGGTGCTCCTGCTGATAAGTCTACTTCATCTACAACATAATTTAAAACATTTCTATCTTTTGCTGTTGTTCTATATTTTCTAGATTCTGCATATTTCCAAACTTCTGCAACCTTAACTATTGCATTATGAGGAGCTTGTTTTTTATTTGTTCTCCAAAATACTTTTCCTGGTGAATCTATTCCATTAACATTATTCATATTAAAAGACTCTACTTCACTAAGTGCTTTAGGGCTACCTCCATAGTGCACAAATATACTATCATTTTCCATAGCATAATCTATAAAATATGGTCTTGCAGATCTAGATGGTCCAATATCTTCTACTTTTGGGTCTTTAAATACAGCAAGATATCTTGTCAAGTTTCCTTCAACATATGCTTCATAAACAATCATTGCCTCATTTAAACCAGTTTGAGGTATTGCAGATCCAACATTGTCTATAATAACTGCAATATTTCTTTTGTCATTATCATACTTAGATTTTGGCTTTTCTGACTCTTTTTTATTCTCTATTCCTACTGTTATCACATCATTTTCATCTTTGTCTGACATGTCTACAACTTTTTTTGCTTCTTCACTATCTACAAATTTTATAGCTAGTAAAACCCCTAGTCCAATAACTACTATAACTAATAGTGCAACTAAAATTTTAACTTTCATTACTTAAATTTCAACCCTTTCAAAACCTACTTTTTTTAGTATATTTTCTTCTTTTGCTCTCATTTTGTTTTTATCTTCTTCTTCCATATGATCATACCCCATAAGATGATAAAACCCATGAACTAACATATATGCAAACTCTCTATCAAAACCATGCCCAAATTCTTCTGCTTGGCTTTGTACTCTAGGGATACAAATTATTATATCTCCTAGTACTTCTTCTTGTTGTTTTATACTTTCTATTTCTTCTTTTTCAAACATTGGAAATGATAGCACATCTGTTATACTGTCTACATTTCTAAACTTAGAGTTTATTTTTTTTATATATTCTTCATTTGAGATTATTATACTTAAGTAAATTTTGCCATTATATAAGCCTTCTTCTTTAAAGCATGTTTCATAAACTTTATCTATAATTTCTTGAAATTTTTTATCTTCTTCTATTCCCTCATATGTAATTTCAGCTAATTTTCTCATACTCTTACCGCTTTCTTAGTGCAATTCTTAAAAGTTTTGTATTTATTTTTAACTCTTCTTAAAGCTCCATATTCTACAAGTTTATCTTTATAGAATTTGATAATTTGTTTATTTTTATCCTTTTCTTCTAATATCTTTAGTTCTTTTTTTATAAATAGTATTTCTTTTTGAACTTGTCCATCAACATTTTCTTTAGTGATTTTTTTGTATTCATCCCAGAATTTTTTGTATTCTTCTCTATCTTGTGGGACTTCCCAATATATCTTTGTTGATAGAAGTCTTACATTATATTCTTGTATTAAATCTATCAAAAGTTTATATGCTGCTTGTTTTTTGTTTTCTATTTTTGTTTCAACAATTAGATTTCTTGCTTCATTTATTAGTTCTTCATAACACTGTTCTGCAACAACTAGAGGTAAACTGTGTGTAAATAGTTTTCTACTAATTGCAAGTAAATACATCCTTTTTTCAATTTGATCTCTTGTATCTAGCTTACCTGCCAAGAAACTCTCTACTTTTTCATTTTCAGCTAATATTTCTTTATAGTCTTCCTTACCTTCTAGTTTAATCTTTATAGGTAAAATATTTGCTATATAGTCTTCTAGTGTTTCAAAAATACTATCATAAAGACCTTCTCTATCAATTAAATTTGCTGATACCTTATCTGCAAGTTGAACAGAATAATTTTTAAGTATTCCCTTATATATTCCATTCATTTTTGAAGCATAGAACCCTTTATATTTTTCAAGTTGCTTTTCTTTATTTTCATTTCTCAAAGACATGTAATCTAAATCTAATAAATATTTTTGTTTTCTATATTTATATTCTAAATATTGTGTTTCTTTTAAATGTATGACTGCATAATACCTTGAAAGTGCTTCTTCTTCAAAAGTTGTTGCTGTTTTTGCTCTTACTTTTTTGTAAATTGAATCCATAACATATTTATCAATTGATTCTAGGTATAGAATAAATGCATCTTCATATTTCTTTTGTAACATTTCTTCTTTTTCTTCTTCTTTATTATTTGTAACTGTTTCATAATTTTTTAATACATTGTTTCTCTTTAGTGTGATTAACATTCCGTTAATGCCTATTTTAGTAGGTATTAATAATTTGCTTATTGTTGTTGAAATTTTTGAAAAAAACGCTTTATCTGTTTTTGCGACTCTAAGTCCTCTTTCTTCCATAGTATCCCTCCTAAATTAAATCATCTTTTCTTCAGTTCCAATACTCTCTAGTACTTCATATATCACTTCTACCTCTATAAATGTTTTATCTTCATTTTCATTTATTTGGATATTAGTTATTCCCTCTTTATTTTCTATTTCTTTGGCAAGTTCAGCTTTAAGTTTTTCTTTAAGTTTCTCTTTTGCCTCCTCTTTTGTATACACTTCTTCTTTTTCTTCTAATTCGTAATATGTAGAAATCCCTAAGGTTATTGGCAGATAAAAATCTGAAAATAGTTTTAATTTTTTATCTTCTACTATTGTATCATACTTTTGAAATTTTGGAAGACTTTTCCCTAAATTTATTTGAAAATTATTTAATTTTATACAATATTTTTTTTGAGTATTTCCTGTCTTGCTTACGGCTACTTGCTTTAGATCCATTTTTTCTTTTTTGCTATACCATACTTTTGCAATTACTTCTCCCTCTCCGATGAACATATCTTGTTCCTGTAAATTGCCCTTCCATATATCCACCGTATTAAGATGCTTCCGCTTTTCTACAATGTCTCCAACTTTTGCAACTGCTGTTCCTGATTTTGCAGTTATTTTAGTTATTTGCCCAGTCTTTTTTGAAACAATATTACAGTATTCATCTTCTTTTATAATTTCTGGTTTTTTTGTTTTTTCTGCAAGTTTTACAACTATATTTGTTCCACTTAAATCTATTCTCATCCATGCTATGTCATCACGTTTTAGTCTTATTTGATTTATTATATCTTGTGGATTTATGTCTTTCTTTTTAGCACCAATGTCTAATCCAAAATTCTTTAATTCTTCAAGTATTTCTGCATTTTCTATGTTTTCTGTCCCTTCTATTTCTATATTCCAAACAAATTTAGATTCTACATATACAAGTGCTGTAATTAAAAGAAGCAATGCGAAAAATATTTTTCTTTTTTTATACCTATCCAAGAAAAACGGAAGACCTCTTCTTGAATTTAGTTTTATTCTGCATCCTGTTTTTTTTGAGACTTCTTTTAATTTTTTAAAGTCGTCTATTCCGAACATTTGCATGAGCAAGACTTGATCGTTCTATTTTTACATTCCATAAAAATATGCCTTTTGCTATACAGACATTTATAAATCTTTCTATATAATACCCTTCAAAAGATATATTTACATATCCTAAGATATATCTTAGTAAAATTTTAAATATCACTCTTTTTTCCTCTTTCTATTCGTTTTCTTCAAAATCTATACTATCTATTTTTCCGCATTACCATTATGTCGTCTTTATTCATTTGTATTAACTTTAAATTAACTCCACTAATATTTACTGCACCAATATATGTATTTACCTTTATAAATATTTCGTCATATTCTAAGATGTTTTTATAGTTTTCTATTACAATTTCTTCAAACCCAACTATTGTTATCTTTGGTTTGTCTGTCATAATTTCTTCTGGCATTTCTAAAAGTGCTGTTATTTTACTTAATTTACCTTTCAAGTTTAAATTCTACTCCTTTCACTTAAGTCCTATTTAATCATATTACTAAAGGCTAAAAACAAGAACTTCAAGTTTTGTTTTTAGCCAAGCTTCTTCATAAAATATTAATACTTTTTTTAATAACCTTTCACATATAGTTCACAAAAACGACACATTAGATTGTTATATTATAGTTACACTAATTAAAAATAGTGAAAAACATCCCCTTTTATTTTTTATTTTAAAAGACCAAGAAACTCTGAGTTTTTTGGTCTTTTTTACTAATTTTTATTTTATATAAACAACATCATGTTCTGTTGTAAATGTCTTATTTCCATATGCATAGATTATATAGATGCTACTATTTGGTCCTAATAGATAGTTGTTTGAATTTTTTATTTCATACATTTCGTCTTTTGAGTTTCTTTTGTATACTTCATATCCTAAGAATGATAAGTTATTTGCATAATTTATTGCTTCTTGTACTTTTACATTTATTTGTGCTTTTACTGTGCTTTCATTTATTCCTTTTACTTTTAGCATTTCTTCTAAGCTAATTATTTGATTTGTTGATAAGTTATAGTTATATCCTTGTATTATAACTCTTTGTGCATTATTTCCTTCTTTTAGTGTTGCTTTTATTACAAGTGATAGTATATTTTCATTTAAGTATGCAGAATATGTTACAGTATAGATACTTTTTTTAGGCTTTTCTTTCTTTGCTTCTTCGATTATGCTATTTATTTTTTCATAAAAAAGTGTGTTTATTTCTTTATTTATATTTAGCGTTTTTTCATGGTTTATATTTATAACTGGAATGCTTGCTTGTATTTCATATTTGTCTTCATATATTTCATTTAATGTAAAGGTTGTATATACAATATCTTTTGTTTGCTCTATTTTATTTATAATATGTGAGGTAGTATAGTTTTGTAGATGCAAACTATTATCAAACAAATCATTAAAAGCCACATCTTCTATAACAACTGGTGCATCTGGCTCTTTTGGTGCCTTTGTTTTCTTGATAAATATTTGATAATATATCCCATAAGACAAGGCAAGCACACAAACTGCTATAATTACTATAAAACATATATTTTTAACATTCATTTCAATTTTAATTTTCATTTGCTTTTCTCCTATCTCTTTAGAATATTTACTATATAATTAATTATAGCACTTTTTATAGTTGCCAAGTTATATAAATCATGATTTTTTAGTAACTACTTTGGCAACCTCTATTTCATTACTAATTCATACATTTGCTCATTATCATTCCATTCTAATTTTACACTCTCGTTAAGACATACTATAGGTCTAAACCCATTAGAGTAACTGCTAGCTCCCCCTGTGTAATTCTCGCTTATTAATAACAACGCAAAGCCACCATTTGTATCTGATGGAATAGCGGTCCAATATGTTTTACCATTGTTTCTAAATTTTGAAGCAGTTAATATCTTTTCATAAGTGCGTCGGTTATATCCATGTTCTGTATTTGGTTTGGGTTCTATAGTTTCATCTGTTGTTTCATTCCAAATTTTACATAGCATGTCTAATGTGGGACCACCTATTGCCCAATCAGCGTAATTTTCATTTCTATAGTTCTGCCATACATCATTATCTAACAAATATAGCATCATTTTTTTATTATCAGTATTGCTTTCATATCCTGAGTCAATCCAACTTTTAGTCCACTTTTCTGCTGCTAAATACCTACTACTTTGTGTTATTAACAGTTTCGTTCCTCCATTGTACTTTGTACTTTTTACTGCATTTTCTAACTTCCCTGTATATGCAAGATTGCTAGATATTAAATATATATTACTTTCATCTGCAAAAAAAATTTCCCATTCTATTTTTTCTCCTGTATCCGTTTTTTTTGATACTTCATAATTTATCTTTTTCCCATAATTACTCTTATCTGCTGCTATAGCTGATGCATCTTTTATCTGGCTTCCTTCAATCTGGTTTATTGCATCTTCTAAATTATTTTCTAAATTATCCATTTCTTTTATCTCATTTGCTTGTGCAATTGCATAATTTATTATTCCACTACTTGCATATTCTATAATATTTAGTTCAAAAACTAACTTAATACTTATTGCAGCTATGATGATAAGTACTATTATTGTGATAATTAATGCTACTAAAGTTATTCCATTTTCCTTTTTATTTTTCATATGTTCTCCTATGACATTTTATTATTTAATTTTATTTTAATCTATATATCCCAAAAAGTCAATGGAATTCCTTGACTTTTTTCCATTTTTGCTGTATTATTAATTGATATATTTTAAGCAAAAGGAGGACTTAATTTTATGCTATGCTCGATATGTAAACATGAACAAGCAGTAATCTTTATAAACGCACCTACAGCAGAAGATCCTAAACATGTTACAGGTTATTGTTTAAATTGTGCAAGAGAAAAAGGTGTTAACCCTTTGCAGTCAGTCCTTGGAGATAATGATATTGACCTTCAAAGTGTTGCTGAACAATTTGAATCTATGTTTAACAATATTTCAAACAATATGGAACTTAATGATATGGATTTTGAAGAAGGTACTGAAAATATGGTGCCTATCGGTGCAATTTTTGGGAATATATTAAATAAAAGTGCAGTAAATAACCAGGCTGAAAGTAAAAACTCTGGGAATGCAAAAAGAGTAAAGGTAGATAAAAAACCTAAAGAAAAAAAGAAGAAATTTCTTGATTTATATGGAACTAACCTAACAAATAAAGCAAAAAATAATGAATTAGATATAGTAATACGGTAGAAATGCAGAAATTAGAAGAATTATTCAAATTTTAAATAGACGTACTAAAAATAACCCTTGCCTAATTGGTGAGCCAGGTGTTGGTAAAACTGCAATTGCACAAGGTCTTGCAATTGCAATTGCAGCTCAAAAAGTACCTGCTAAACTTTTAAATAAAGAAGTATATTTACTAGATATGACATCTGTCGTTGCAGGAACTCAGTTTAGAGGTCAATTTGAAGCTAGAATGAAGGGAATTATTGATGAATGCAAATCTTTAAAAAATATTATATTAGTTATAGATGAAATTCACAATATTGTAGGTTCAGGAGATCGGTGAAAATGCAATGAATGCAGCAAACATCTTAAAACCACCTCTTGCTAGTCGGAGAAATCCAGCTAATTGGTACTACTACTCTTAGAGAATATAGGAAATATATTGAAAAAGACTCTGCACTTGAAAGACGTTTCCAAACTGTAATGGTGGATGAACCAAATGAAGATGCAACTTCTGATATTCTTTGTGGAATAAAAAAATATTATGAAGAATTCCATAAAGTTAAAATTTCAAATGCGGTAATCAAACGGAGCTGTTGCTATGAGTGAAAAATACATACATGATAGATTTCTTCCTGATAAGGCAATAGATATTTTAGATGAAGCTTGTTCTAGAATAAACTTAGACAACAAAGACCTTTATAAATTAGAGCTTCTTAAAAATGAATTAAAGGAAGTTCAGGAAGAAAAAAATGAAGCAGCACAAGCAGATTCAACAGAAGATTATCAAAAAGCAGCTGATCTTAAAACTCGTGAATGCAAACTTATTGAAGAAATTGATGAAATAAATAAAAACTTAAAGTTAAAAGAAGTTACTCTTCAAGATATAGCAGAAGTTATAGAGCATTGGACCAAAATCCCTGTAACAAAAATTACAGAGGCAGAAACTGAAAAACTTTTAAACTTAGAAGGAAATCTTCATAAAAAAATTATTGGTCAGGAAAATGCAGTGCAAGCTGTTTCTAGAGCTATAAGAAGAAATAGAGCTGGTTTAAAATCTACAAAGAGACCACCTTCATTTCTATTTGTTGGTCCAACTGGTGTTGGTAAAACAGAACTTGCTAAATCTCTAGCTTTTGAAATGTTCGGTGATAAAGATGCAATAATTCGTGTAGATATGAGTGAATATATGGAATCTCACTCTACTTCTAAACTTATTGGCTCTCCTCCTCGGTTATGTTGGATATGATGATGCTGGTCAGCTTACAGAAAAGGTAAAAAGAAAACCTTATTCTATTGTACTTTTAGATGAAATTGAAAAAGCACACAGTGATGTATTTAACATTTTACTACAAGTTTTAGATGATGGAAAACTTACAGATTCGCAAGGAAATACAGTAAGTTTTGAAAATACAATAATTATTATGACATCAAACTCTGGCTCTAACTTAAATACTAATTCTATTGGTTTTGGGAAACAAACCGTTGATTCTAATAAAATATTAGATAGTTTAAAAGATTCTTTTAGACCTGAGTTTTTAAATAGAATTGATGAAATTGTTGTATTTAATAGTTTGACTAAAAATGAACTATTACAGATTGTAGATTTAATGCTACATGATACTGAAAAAGCATTATCTGAAAAAAATATAAAGATGGAAGTTTCAAAATCTGCAAAAGAATTCTTAATAAAAAAAGGAACAGATCTAAAATATGGGGCAAGACCTCTAAGACGAGCTATTCAAAGATATATTGAAGATGAATTTGCAGAAAAACTTTTAAGACAAGATATTTCAAATGGCGATACTATAAAAATAGATTTAGAAGATGAACTACTTACATTTACAAAATAGCGGAGGAAAATATATGGCAAAACATATACCAAATATCTTAACATTAATTAGATTTATACTTATTGTACCAATTGTAATTTTAATTGCACAAGAAAAGTTTATCCTTGCACTATTATTTCTAGTAATATCTGGTATTACAGATGTATTAGACCGGAACTATTGCAAGAAAGTTTAATTTTATAACTGATTTTGGTAAATTAATGGATCCATTTGCAGATAAAGCAACTCAAGTTGCAATTTTAGTTACACTTTCAATAAAAGGAATAATTCCATTTTGGATACTTGCAATCGTTGTTATAAAAGAATTTGCAATGATTTCGCGGAGCATCTTTCCTATATGGAAAGGAGCTAGTTGTGTCTAGTAAATGGTATGGAAAGCTTGCAACAGTAATATTCTATATTGCAATTGCCACATCTCTAGTCATTCGCTATTTTAATGCAAATGTTTTAGAAAAACCAATATATGATTTTTCAATATATATATATTGTATTGCTCTTATCATAACTATCTTAGCACTTATTTTATACTTTAGAGCTTTCAATATGAAAAAATATATAAAAGATGAAAAAGAAAAATTAAAATAAGATCTATGTAAAGATAAGGGCATTAAGACTCATAGTCTTCCCTTATCTTATTTAATTCATCTACTCCATATACATATATTCCATTTTTTAAAATAATTTTATCTGTTTCTGGAAGATATTCATATGCAATTTCGGTTGTACTTTGTAAGACTTTATTTCCTGTTTCATCTAAAGCATATACCAAAACTTCTCCTTCTTCTTCTATAACTAGATAATGTTCTCCACAAAAACTATCTACATTTTTTGAAAAAGTAACCTCATCTTTGGTAAAATTTTCTAATTTCCATGAAGCATATTTATCTTCTAATTCTTCCTTTGTTAAATTCACCATTTCTGGCGGAATTTCTGCCTTGTCAGCCAAAATATGTCCGCATTCATTATAGTGTTTCTTTAAAACTAAAATTGTCTTAGGAGTGGTTTTAAGCTCTTCTGCTGTTACTTTAATCACGTTTTCTTCTATTTCTGCCTTTTGCTTTATTTCTTGAATTTTAACATTTTCATTTTGAATTTCTACGTTTTCTATTTTTCCGAACCTTTGAACCTATATATGCAGAAGTAAAAAAGAGCGTTATAAGACCTAAAATTAAAATAGCTCGTTTGTTCATAATACTAAATTACCTTTCTTTCCGGTTTAAATTTATTTTTAGTATTATTTACAAATCGAGCTAAATTTATACATTTTTTAAAATTTATCAATAGAAAGCTTTGGAAGATTAAATACTTTTCCACTATTAGAAATATTCAATTTTTCTGTATGGTTTTTGAAAAATTCTTTACTTCCACTTAAGAAATATTTATGTCTTACCTCATCACTAACTGTTCCTCCACCTATTACAAGTGGGTCATCCCAAGTTACATCTACTGCATACCAAACATTGTCTAATTTTACATAGTTCCACATATGGTCTTCTGTTATTCCATTTGAATTTGTTGCAGTTCCTGTTACTAATATACTTTGGATTCCTAATTCGTCTAAAATAGTTTTATATGTTCTTGCATAACTTTCACATACACCCTTTTTCTCAATTAAAGCTCCATAAACTGTAGCTTTTTGAGTACTTGATGCTTCGTATTCCATATAGTCTATCATCCAATCATGCAATTTTTTCATTTTATAATAATCACTTCCTACAAGTGTAGATTTTACCTGTGCTTTTACATTCTCTACCTGATTTACTGCTTTTTCCACTTGTTCTTTTGAGGTAAAACCATCTATATAATAGCTTGTGTGTTCTCCTGGGTCTATGTACAATTCACATTTATTTGAAAATAGTGTTGATACATTTTTTATAGTTAGCCACATTCTAGAAAAGTCTATATAAAATAAATCTGGATAGTCTAGATTTATTGCATTTACTGCGTCATCATAATACTGCTTTAATTCTTGTTTGCCATTTCCATTATTCCATACTTTTGTAAAGTCGTAATCTATATATATCTTTTCTGTTCCACTCTTTAGTTTATCAATATTGTTTGCAATAGCATCATAAATAATTTTTGAATATTCATTTAATTCATTATAATAATATCTATATCTTGTATTGCTTTGGTTTGTTTGATAGATATTTGCACTATTATTTATGTTTAAATTGCCTAAAACATCATTTTCATTCGAATTTGTGTTTATTGTGTTTGTATTTGTTGTGACATTTGTAGTTATTGTTTGAACATCTGCACCAATATGCTCTCCATATTGTGAAGAATTTCCTGATGATAAATCATTTACACCGCCCATTACTTTTACATAATACATTCCGCCGAAGTCCAAGTATTACTATCATCATAAATACAATTAACACATTAGCAAGCTTATCTCCCATGATATCTCCTTCTTTACAAAATTTTACTATAAATATAATATCACATTTATAGCTGATTTTCAAGCAATTTTAAAACTTTTTTGTTTTTTTAGCAATGATTTTATGTAAAACTCTTCTGCCTGTTGGATTAGGTAACATAAAAAAATTTTTGGCAATTTTTATATATCTAAAAAGGCTCTCCGTTTTTTCAGGAGAACCTCTTTTTTTCTTAGGTTTATAGTCCATATGCTGAAAGTAGCCATCCACCCATGTATACGTGAATACATGGCACTAATACTACAAGTACGAAGAATATTAATACTACACCAACTATACCATAAACAAGTTGTGGTAATACTTTAATTGTTTTATCTAGTAAGTTGTTAATATCTATTTCCATATATTCTACTAATTTTTCCATCATTTGTGCTAAGTCTGTGTTCATACCAATTTTAAGCATCTCTGTCATCATTGGTGATGTTAATCTTGACCTTTCAAAAGGCTCTATCCAAGATTGTCCGAATTAAAATATTGTTCATTGAAGCTTCTATTATTGATAAAAGCACCAAGTTTTTGCTTACGTTTTTTGAAACATCTAATGCTTCTTGTATTCTCATTCCATTTCTTAGGTTTAAAAGCATGGCTCTCATAAGTCTTGAAAAATCTATTGCAAATATTAATTGCCCAAATACTGGCATTGTATATTTGAAATGGTGAAAATTAAATCTTCCCTTTGGTGTATTTATATACCATACAGTGACTGCCACAAATGCTGCAATTAATGCCGTAGGTATATACCAAAAAGTCATCAGCCAGTTTATTACATTAGAGAACCAAATACTTATTGCAGGTAAGGTTTGTTGTGATCCCATACTGTCATATAAGTCTTGGATAGCAGGAAGTGCAACTAAGGTTCCTACTATTAACATTATAATTAATAATACGAATTGTACTAAATTTGGAATTAAGATTCCTCTTAATGTTCTATTTATCTTATCTGTACTCTCTAAGTAGTCAACTGCTTGCTCTAGGGCATTTGTAAGGTTACCAGACATTTCTCCGAACCTTTATCATATTAATGTAAAGATAAGGGAATACATCTTCATAATATTCCATTGTAGAATACATATTTTCTCCGGGATTCAACTCCAGCTAAAATATCTTCTAGAATTCCTCTAAAGGTATAGTTTTCTGTACTATCTATTATTGTATTTAATGCGTGAATATTATTGAAATTTGCTCTTTTTAATAAATAAAAATTTTGAGTAAATACTATAATATCTCTTGAAGTAATTCTATCTGATTTAGTAATACTATGATAAATTTTATCAAAGTATGATGATTTAGCATTTTGTCTACTTATTAAAAGGTTTGCTGTATCTACATCTTTTAATACATCTTCAATACCTTTAGTATTTTTTCTTACTGTCCTTTTTGATTTTGTTCTTTGCAATGACTTATCTACATTTATTGGTATTAAATTATTTCTTTTGAGTTTTTTTATTGCTAGATATTTGCTACTTTCTTCAATTGTGTTTGTAACTATCATACCATTAGTTGTCATTGCTTTATATTTGTATATAGGCATTTTCTATACCTCCTTAAACTATAAATTTTAAAGTAATCTATCTTTCTTTATTTTAAGTTGCATTATTGTTCTGTTTAGTATTTCAATATTTTTTTCTTCTATTTGTGCTTTTGCTTGTTCTAAAGTTATTTTTTCTGCAACAAATAGCTCTGCAAGTGAGTTAATTAAGCTTATATTTCCTTTATCTGTTCCACTTTGTATTGCATCTTCAATTTCAGCTGTTCCTAGTTTATCTTTTCTGATTAAACCAGAAATAACATTATCTACAACCATTACTTCTGGAACAAGTATTAAGCTTCCATCCATACCTTTTATTAACCTTTGTGCTAAAACAAGTTTCAATAATGAAGCTATCATATATTTTACACTTGTTTGATCCCTTATATCATAAAAATCTATCATTCTATCTAAAGTTTCTGCACAAGACTTTGTATGAAGTGTTCCTATAACTAAGTGACCTGCTTCTGCTGTTTCAATTGCAGCTTCCATTGTTTCTTTATCTCTAATCTCTCCGGATTACTACTATATCGCAGTCTTCTCTTAGAGAGTTTTTAACACCATCACTAAATGACATAACATCTTTTCCATTTCCTATTTCTTTTTGTACAATAATAGATTGTTTAGATTTATGTCTATATTCTACTGGGTTTTCAAGTGTTAATATTTTTTTATTTGAGTGCTCATTTATTTGATTTATAAGAGCATTTAAAGTTGTTGTTTTACCAGAGTTTGTTTTACCTGTAACTAAGATCAAGCCTTGTGGTTGATCTATTAAATTTCTTACCACATTTGGTATTCCAAGTGCTTCATAAGGTGGTAAGGTATTTTTTATTAATCTTAAAGTGAAAAGTGGTATATCATTTTCAGATGATACATTTACCCTAAGTCTTATATCTCCATATTCATAAGACATATCTATTCTTCTTTTTTCATCATATACTCTATCTCTTTCTACATTTCCTCTTATGAAATAGTCATATATTTCTGTCATATCATCTTCTGTTAAAACATCTGTGCCACTTACTTCTACTAGTGCTCTTATTATTCTAAGCATTGGTTTTATTCCACAGATTAAGTGAATATCTGAAGCATCTCTTTTTATAGCTTCATCTAAAATTCTTTCTATTTGAACCATCTATTTTATCCTCCATAATTTTTATTAATACAAACGCATTTTTCTATTTAATTCATTCATATTAGTTATACCACTTAATACCTTGCTAATTCCATCTACTATAAGTGGTCTATAGCTTCCTTGCATTGCTTGTTCTTTGATTTGGAAAGTAGATGCATCCTCTGTTATTAATTCTCGTATTTTTTCGTCTAATACAAGTACTTCAAATATACCAATTCTTTGATAATATCCTACATTGTTACATTCTTTGCAACCAACGGCATCATATGTTTTCTTTCCTTCTAGATTAAATTTAACATTATCTTTTTCTTCAATAGAATGTATGAAGGCAAGCTCTTCTTCTGTAAAGTCTCTTTCTCTTGCACAGTGTTTACAAAGCTTTCTAACAAGTCTTTGAGAAACCGTTGTTGCAAGTGTACTCGAAATATCGTAATTTGAAACCCCCATTTTTCTAAGTCTTGTGATTACTTCTATTGCATCTATTGTATGGATAGTAGATAATACATAGTGACCTGTTTGACCTGCTTGCATAGCAATTTCTGCTGTTTCTTTATCTCTTATTTCTCCTACTAAGATAATGTCTGGGTCTTGTCTTAAAACTGTTCTTAGTGAATCTATGAAAGATGTTTTTTGATCAATTTCTACTTGATTTAGACCTGGTATTCTAATTTCTACTGGGTCTTCAATTGTTGTTATATTTATCTCTGGTTTATTTAAATATTGAACTATACTATATAGTGATGTTGTTTTACCTTCCCCTGTTGGAGCTGCCATTATTGTTATACTGTTTTTCTTATCAAAGCTATCTCTAACTAGTTTTTCATCTCTTGGGAAACCTAGTTCAAAGATTTCTCTAACATTTGCATTTTTCTTTAATAATCTTAAAACAAATTTTTCTCCATATATATTTTTTTGTGAAGAAACACGAATGTTATAATCTGGATACATTGTAATTCTACCGGTCCTGTGCTTCTTGTTTTTCTTGGTGCATATTTGAAATTGCCTTTAGTCTACCGAATTACTTGTGGTTGCTTTTCTTTTGCAATTTCTCCAACTTCAAATAATTCACCATCTATTCTATAACGAATTCTAAGATTTGTTTCCATTGGTTCAAAGTGAATATCACTTGCTCTTCTTTCCATTCCTGTTTTTATTACACTATCTACAATAGATGTAACATCAGTTCCTGAACCTGAACCTATTTTTTCACTAACTCTTCCTACCATGTTGCTTAAAACTTCTTCAATATTAGACTTAAAAGTAATATATTTATCCATTACAAGTCCTCTATTTAGAAGTAATAGCCTTATTGTATCTATTGCTCTTTTATTTGCAGTATCAGCAAAACAAACCATAGCCTTACCGATCTTCTACATCAAAAAGTACTGCTCCATTTTGTTTTAATACATCTGGAGAAATAAATTCGTCAATTTGAACTTTTATATCATGTGGCTTAATAAGCATTGTTTTTTCACCAAATACATCTCCAATTGCTTCTAGTAATTTTCTTTCATCACATAATTTTAAATTGTGTATAATATCTCCAAGTTTTTCATTTGGATGTTCTTTTTGATAATCTAATGCAACCCTAATTTCATCCTGAGTTACAACACCTCTTTTTACTAATTCAATACCTATTGGTTGTCTTCTCTTTACGTCCATTTTTTCTATTTCCTCCTATCTTTAGTTAATTTTTTCTTTAGCTTAAACTCCTGGAAGTTTATCTGTTGCCTTTCCTTCTAATATATATGTTGTTTTCTTTTCATAGTTTTTAATTTTTAAATCTAAAGTTATTGTGCTTCTATCTACTCCTTTGTATCCTGAAATTACTACTTTTTCTAAATCATCACAAATTTTAACATCATTTCTATATAGTGACTTTCCTTTAACATGATATGAAACTGGTTCTCCATTTACTTCTAAACTTACTCTTGTCTTGCTACTTTCATCAATTATAAGTTTTACATCTTTTGATTTTACATCCTTTAGCATGTACATATTAATCCTTGAAAATGCTACTGCACTTTTAGAAGTATTATCGTATTCATTTACACTACTATAAAAAGATGATGTTATTGCTGAAATCCCGAGCTACTGCAAATGTAAGTAAGATTACATATACAACTAGAGAAATCATAGTTATTCCTTTTTCTTGTTTCATGCTGTTTTACCTCTTTCTACTAATTTTTAAGCACATGTCTTTAGTCTTTCTAGTTTTACTGAGCCTTTATTTTTTGCTGAAATTGCATAGTCTATTTTAAGAGTTATGTGTTTTATATATCCATCTCCTTTTGGGTCTTCTATCTTTAATAAAAATTCGTAGCTATTTCCTATCTTTCCTTTTGTTCCTTCACTTGTTGTTGATGTTTTTGTCATGCCTATGCTTTTGAGTTCTCTAACTACATTTTCTTCTGTTACATCAGAAAAGCTCATCCCTCCTATACATTCGAAAATATCTACTGCATAATTTAGAGCTGAAGCTGTTCTTTTTGCTTCTGTTGATGCTGAATATACGCTATATAAAACAGATGTCATTATTGATACAAATATTATTGTTACAAGCATAGCAACAGTCATATCAACTGTTGTAAATCCTCTTTCTTTTTTTTGATACATTTTTCTTTTATCTCCTTTAATTTAGCGTAAAAAATTATTAACTATTATTAAAAATATATTTGAAATTACCATATAAAAACCAATTGGAATTTTTAAGTTTTTTCCTTTATCAGTACTTATTATAGCTTTCCTTTTTTTGGCATCTTTAATTTTTTTCAAAATTTCTACAAGCCCGGATTAAAAGTAATGAAAGTGCAATTGTGTAGTAGTATATCTCCGTTCCTGCATAAGTTATCATAATTAGGCTTAATACTAAGACTCCGATTAGTATAATTTTCTGTTAATTTCTTTTTTAGTATAAAGCTGTCTAATAGAAGCAAAATTCCTACTAGTACAAGGATTATGATATATGTATATATAACATTTCCGCCTTGATATACATGCATATATCATAAATGCGATCATGGTTACTAATCCGAAAAAAAGTACAGATTTGTGTATTTGAAATTTTTCTTTATCTATTCCTGCAATAATGAAAAGTACTGCCATATAAAGAGTAGAGAACAAAAAGTATATTATCTCATTTGTACCTATGTTTGCGAAATTTACCTTTAATGAAAGCGCAAACAATAGAAATACAGTTCCAGATAATATCTCAAGTAATAGATATCTTATTCTAACTTTTTCTTTGCAATATCTGCATTTGCCTCCTAAGCTTAAATAGCTAACAATTGGAATTAAATCTTTAAATTTTAATTTAGAATTACAGTTTGGGCAAAATGAGTGTTCGTATAAGATATTTAACCCTAATGGAATTCTATATACTGCTAATGTAAAGAAACTCCCAAATAGTGTTCCCATTATAAATATTAGCAAATAAATTATAAATTCCATTTAGCTCCTCCCCTTGTCTTTTGTTTTTTTAAAATTTGAGGCATATACATTAAAGATAAATGTATATGCCTTAGTTGTACTCTTGATCAATTTTCAACATGATCTATTTTTTTAGTTTTCAAAACTAATTGTATTAATTAACTATGGTTGTGGTGCATACACACCGTTAAGTGCTTGTTCAACTGCGTTAACTTTGTCTGATAAGTTTTCATATAGTTCATTCATAACAACTTGCTCTTCGTGTTGAGCGTTTGCATAGTTGATTGTTCCGTTAACAGCTGTGTTAATTAATCCACTGTCTGTAAAGCTCATTACTGTTACTGCTGCAAGTATTATCAATACGATGATTGTAATGATTAATGCAACTAAAGTAATACCTTTTTCCTCTCTTAACATAAAAAACTCCTCCTTATAAAAATTTGTGTGTATATATTTATTATGAATAAATATTACCTAAATTATTTTGTTTTGTGAGATTTTTTTAACTCACTTCGAATTATTTAGTACCTGTGTTTTTATAGAAAGTATTCCCTGAAGAAGAATTTCCCTTAGTTACATTTGTATTTATTGATCCTTCATTTGAATTATTTCCTTCTTCTGTTTCTTCTGGTTTATCTTCATAAGTTGAAAATGGATTAACCTTTCCTTTGTTATAAGTTTTGTTTTGTTCTAGTGTTTTTAAATCTTCTGATGTTATTTCATAAGTTACAAGTACTGTTTCACTTTCTGTTATTTTTGCATCTATTTCTTCTTGTACACTATCTGCTGTTTTATAAGTCAATACACTAGGTACAGATTTATTTGTAGGAATATAATCATAAAATAATACTCCAAGAGCTAGTATAACTGCAAGTAATAGTAGTAATATTATAATTATTTCCTTTATTAGTGATTTAACCAAAATTTATCCCTCCCCTAATTTCCTGTATTTGTATTAGAGTTTCCTGATGTATTTGTGTTTGTATTTGTATTGCTATTATTGCTATTTCCACTATTAGTATTGTTGTAATCGCTCATTACTGTTACTCCACCAATTTGTCTAACTGGTCCTTCTTGTCCATCTGTATTATCTGTAACTGTTCCAGTAGAAACTCCACTTGAAGAGCCAGATAAAGATTTTGGATCTATAGCAACATTTTTAATTATAAATGTTGCTTGCAAGTAATCTTCTGAGTAAGGTACTAATGCGAACTCTTCTATTCTAAATCCTAAAGTTTCATCTTTTTCTATTGCGTAAACAAATTCACTTATTGGTAAATATTCTCCAACAGCTGTTATTGAAATATTATATTGATTATTTACTCCTGAGGTTCCATGAGATAAATCAGCCTTCATTGCTAAACCATTTTTTGTTGCATATACTCCTATATTTGTCCATAAATAATCAAGTTTATACTCTTCTGTTTGATTTGCCTGTGCTAATTCTTCATCTGATGTATAAGCTATTGTTTTTTGGTAATTTTGTTTTTCACTTTGCAATTTTTTAAAACTTGAATCTAGATTTCTTTTTGCTGTTTCATATTCTTTTGCGATTTTAGCATTTAGCCCACCAATGTCTTCATCTAATTCTCTGTTTTTCTCTATAATAGACCTTATTGAATGTCCTACCTTTATATTTGCTATTTCTAGTCCTGATATAAGCATCATTGCAAATCCTGCAAGTAATATCAAAACTAGTGCTGATATTAATACTTTTCTCATGGCAATTCTCCTTCTATAGTTACTACAACTACATCTGCTGTTTTCTCTGATTTGTCTGATACTACATTGCGAAGTATTCCATCATTATTTAGTTTTGCAATGAAGATACCTAATTGTTCATATCTGTCACTTTGTGCAGTTATTACTATTTTTGATTCACTATTTGTTATTGATTTTAATTGTACATTTACAGGTATTGCATACATTATTTTGTTTAGTAGTGTAGGAACTGAATATTTTAATCTTTTTGCTTCTGAATCAATTTGTGCTTTTTCTTCTATGCTCTTTATCAATTCAGTATACTCTGCTGTTTTTTCATCTACATGTGTTTTATCTGTATTCATTGCAACTTCTTGCTGAGTTGCTCTTTGGTCTTCAAGTGCAACCTCATCTATTTTCTTTTGTATTTCTCCAACTAGTACTGTAGATAAAATGACATAAATTATTATTAACAATAATATTCCAACAGCACCTTTTATTAATCCTTTTTCAGTTTCTGTTAAAGCTCCTTTTAGGCTAAAGCTAAACCCTTCTCCATAGCTACTTCCGCCAAGTTTTGTGCCTCCGCCTTTTTTATTTGATCCTCCAATTTCCATTGTCATCCAGTCTGGAAGTTTATCATTTATGCTTTCTTTTTTGAAGTTTATTCCCTTTAATCCATCTCCTACTCCTTGAAGTGCAAGAGCTATTGCTGAATTTACTTCAATATAATCTTTTATATTTAGTTCTGTTCCGATTGAACGTATAAAATATGGTCTTAATATTTCACATTTTACATCTTCTAAATATTCTTGGAAATAAATATCGATGTTATTGATAACAGATGCCATACCTGTTATATAAATTTTATCAATTTTATTTAAACTATCATTTAATATTTTCTTTACTTGCCCTACAATTTTATATAATGTTGGCATAATGTCATCTAAATAAGCATTTTCTTCATATTGTAGTTCTTTACCTTCTGTTGTATATATTGTAGAATTTTTACAAATTTCATATGCTTTTGCATATGAGTTTTCTTTTGTGTTTATTTTTGCAAGTATTTCACTTATTCCTGCATCAATTGTATTTATCTCATATATTTTTTGCTGAATTATAGATGTTACTGTTGTTGTATTTTCAATGTTTACAATTGCCATATTCTCTAAATTTTCATTTTTATTTATTTCTAATAAATTTGATATATCCAATGCAATTGGAGATATTGAACTTAATTTATATTTAGATAATAAATCTACCCTTTTAGCAAGCTCTCCTCTATTTGTAGAAATATGAATTGCTTTTACTTTTTCTTTATCTTCTAAATCATCAACTAATACATATCTTGTTTCAAATGTTTCTGCATTTAATTCTTTTTCAAAACATATCGATTCAAACTCTGTATTAATATAGCTATGCATGTCTTTTTTATTAAGCAAATTAAAGATATAGAAGTAATTATAGTTTTCATTTGGCGTATTAATACTTATTGGTGTTTTATAGCTATAAGTTTCTTCTATAACTTGTTCAATAGCATCATTTAATCTATCATAAAATTTGATACCAAATGAGTCTATTTTTACTACATCATTGTCTTTTGTGACTTTTGCATATTTGATGATATTATCTTCTATATATAAACCTAAACAGCTTGCCATCTTCTTCTCCTTTGTTTTTTTATTTTATTTTTATATTTTACAATTATCAATATTTAATACTTGAAAATTTTTGTGTCTCTTACATTTTTTGCGTAATTTTTCAAAATTACATCATATTCTGTTTATATTTTATAATTTTTTTTTCAAAAGTCAATATGTTTTTCTTAATTGTAACACAATTGTAATTTATTTGTAATATTTTTGTAATTTTATTGTAATATTATTTTTTTACTTCTTCCTGGTCTTCTTTTTTGGGTTTATTCCAAGAAATATAATCGCATTTTCCCTCTCCGGTTATTTTCGCAAACATAGAATTTTCTTCCCTTTTTGCTCTTTTTAACTAGTATTTTACCTCCACATTTTGGACAAGTTTCTTCAATTGTTTCAATTATTGGTTTTGTATTTTTGCATTCAGGATATCCGTGGGCATGCTAAAAACTTACCAAATCTTCCATACTTTATAACCATCATTCTACCACATTTGTCACATGCAACCTCTGATACTTCTTCTTTTATTTCTATTTTGTCTATTTCTTCTTGTGCTTTTTTTAGTTCTTTTTCGAATGGTTTATAAAATTCTCTTATAGTCTTTTTCCACTCTTCTTTTCCCTCTGCTATACTATCAAAATTTTTTTCAATTTCTGCTGTAAAATCTACATTTACTATGTCTGTAAAGTTGTGTATTAAAAGGTTATTAACAAGTTTTCCAAGTTCTGTCGGCATAAGCTGTTTTTGCTCTTTTTCTATATATCTTCTTTCTAATATTGTAGTTATTGTTGGTGAATAAGTACTTGGTCTTCCTATTCCTTTTTCTTCGAGAGCTTTTACAAGACTTGCTTCTGTGTATCTTGGTGGTGGTTCTGTGAAACTTTGTTTTGGTTCTATCTTATATTTTTTTAGAATTTCTCCTACTTCTAATTCTGGGATTTGCTCTTCCTCTTCTTCTTTGCCTTCTACATAAACTGCCATAAATCCTTTAAATTTAATAGTTTGTCCATTTGATTTAAAGTTATATTCTCCGTGCCTCAATATCTACTGCGACTGTATCAAACACTGCCTGAGACATTTGACTTGCAATAAATCTATTATATATTAATTTATATAATTTATATTGGTCATTTGTTAAACTATTTTTTATGCTATCTGGTGTTAACTCTATATATGTTGGTCTTATTGCTTCATGAGCGTCTTGTGAATCTGCATTTGTTTTATAATATCTATTTTCATAATATTCTTTTCCAAAGTCTGTTTCTATCTGTTTTTTCGCACATTCTCTTGCAACTTCTGAAATTCTTGTAGAATCAGTTCTCATATAGGTTATTAATCCTACATGACCTTTTCCTTCTACTTTTAATCCTTCATAAAGACCTTGTGCAATTGACATTGTCTTTTTTAGGGTGAAGTTTATTTTTCTTGATGCTTCTTGTTGCATTGTACTTGTTGTAAATGGCGGTGCTGGTGTTCTTTTTCTTTCGCTTTTTTTGATGTTTTTTACAATAAATTTTTCATTTTCTATTTCTTTTAAAATTTTATTTACTTGTTCTTCATTTTTTAGTTCTAACTTTTTGCCATTTTTTCCTACAAATTTTGTTTCAAAAATATTTTTCTTTTCTAGTTTTGAAAGCTTTGCATAAATATTCCAATATTCTTCTGGAATAAATTTTTCTATTTCATCTTCTCTATCTACTATTAACTTAACTGCAACTGATTGAACACGCCCAGCAGAAAGACCGAGGTCTAACCTTTTTCCAAAGAAGAGGACTTATTTGGTAACCTACTATTCTATCTAGTACTCTTCTTGCTTGCTGTGCGTCTATCAAACTCTTATCAAGAGTTCTTGGTTGTTTTATTGCCTCTTTAACTGCATTTTTTGTAATTTCATTAAAAGTTACTCTATTATTTTCTTTTTCATCTAAGTTTAAAATGTGTGCTAGATGCCATGCAATTGCTTCTCCCTCACGGTCAGGGTCAGTTGCAAGATACACTTTTTTTGCATTTTTTGCTTCCTTTTTTAAAGATTTTATTAAATCTCCTTTTCCTCTAATATTTATATATTCTGGCTCAAAATCATTTTCAATATTTACACCTAGTTTTGATTTAGGTAAATCTCTAATATGACCCATAGAGGCAACAACTTTTGTGCTACCTCCTAAAAATTTTTTTATAGTATTAGCTTTTGCTGGTGACTCGACTATAATTAATTTATCTGCCAATTTATATTACCTCCGTATTTCTTATCTGCTTATTTTATATTAACTTTTTTTATAAGTCAAGAAAAACTTTCCTTGTGCCTTACCACTTTGCGTTTTCCTATAAAAACATCTCATACACAATAAAGTGATACCTATTATACTTACTAGCATACCTAGTTTGAAGCCTCTTGGAATGAATTTTAACTCTATTAAGTGTTCACCCTTTTTACAAGGAATCGCCATCATCGCATCTTGTACATTTATTGTTTCTACCTTCTTACCGTCTATTTTCACTTCCCAGCCTTTATCATAAGGAATAGTAGTAAGTATATATTCATTATCACTTTGTATGTTTATTTGCCCTTCTAGTTTGTTTCCATGTATCTGTTTTAGTTCAACTTGTTCTTTACTTAAAGTTTCATAATACTTTTTCAATATTTCTTCATTTTCGTAATAAACAAATATATAATCATCAAATGCGACAAACATTTTCTTTGTTGGCTCGATTTTTATTTGGATCTTCTCTCCTATTTCATGTTTTCCAAGTTCAAACATTTTATTAAAATTACCATAACGTGGTTTTCCAAGCGATTTTCCATTCATTGTTACTTTTATTTCTTCTAATCCTGTTCCAAGGGCAATATAAAAATATACATTTTCTTCTTTCTCAATTTCAAATTCATAGGTTACACTTGCCGCTTCTTCATCATTTTCTTTTTGAAATCTATAATCCTGTATTTTTATATTCTCAAAAATCCTTGATATCTTTCCTTGGTGTTTTTCAAAAATTTCTTCTTCTCGACCTGCTATTTTCTTCAAAAGATTATTTTGAGTTTTAAATGCATTATCTTCATCGAACTCTGCTTCTTCTAAAATTGTACTTGGTACACTGAATGCCAAATTGAGTGCAAAATCATTTTTTTCTATATATTTATCTATTTTATATTTTATACCAAATAACATATTCATTGTTTTAGTGCTTCCTGTATCTCTTGCTATTGTTACGTGTTGTTTAGAATACCCAAGATTCTTTAAAAAATTATGAAGTTTTTCTGAATAAGTTGATGCCGAAAAATTTATTCCATTAAAACCATATACTATTCCATCATTTACATTTAGTAAAATTTCTTTTTCTATTCTATATAATCCATCATCTTCTTGTAGTTCTTGTTTTTTTTCTAAATTATAGTTTGTTACATATACATAATTGTCGATTTCATTTTTGCTTAAATCTCTAACTAATATTGATATACTATCAAAAGTGTTTATAGCAACATTTACTGTACTTATTAGTCCTATTAAAATTAGCATAATTTTTTGAATAAGTGCTATTTTTAATTTTGGTAAATTAAGGCTATATATTGTAATAATTACAAAGAAGATTAGAGTTAGACACATATCGAGTTTTACATATAATTTATTTATTGTAATTGTGTCTTGCCTTAAAACAAATAAAGCAAGCATTATAATGGTCACTGCTGAAAAAATTATATTCCAAAGTTTGGTTCCAGATTTTATATTTTCAAAGGCTTTATGTGCTAAAAAAATATATATAAATGTAAAGCAAAATATATATCTATATATAAAGCAAGCTGGAAAATTTCCCATATTCCACAAAAGATTGACTGGCTCAAAATAAAAGCTTATAAAAAATATAGCTAAAAATAGAAAAGAGAGTATTTTCTCTTTTAATCTTATCTTACTATTTGTAAAATAAAGTAGTATAAGAAAATTAGCAAATATTCCGCAAAATACTGGCGGCATTCCTGAGGTTCCAATCTCATTTGTTACAAATGAACCTGTAAAAAGTTTACTTATTCCATCTTTTATTTTAAAATTTGTTTCAAAACTAAAATCTCTGACTTCTCCTCCTGCTCTTCCTTCTAAAATCCCTATAGCTGATGGTATTAAAACAATTCCTGCAATTGTTACTGCAAGTATTGAAAAACAAACAAAGGTTGTAATTTTTCTCAAAATTTCCTTTTTATTATTTAATTTTCCAAGGAATAATTTATATAGGAAATATATAAATAAAAATATGCATACCATAAATCCCATATAATAGTTTGTAATCAAAACTAAACTTAGAGATACAACATAAAGCACAGGCTTTTTTAATTCCATAATATCATCTAATCCTGCTACAACTAATGGTATCAAAATCAAACTATCTAGCCACATATAATTAAATCCATAAGTTATTGCAGAAGCTGATAGAGCATACATTGTAGAAAATATTAAATTATGTGCTAAAGCACTTGCACCTTGACCACTTCTTCTATTTAAAAACCAAAAAAAACTTAAGCCGACTAGAGGCAGTTTTAATAAGTACTATAAGGCAATAAGCAACTGGCATATATGCATTATCAAAAAATAGTACAATTATATTAAATGGACTTGCTAAATAATACGTAAATAGTCCATACATTTCTCCGCCTATTGATTTAGCAAGTGAATAAAATATACTTGCTTCTCCTGAAAAGATATTTTTGAAATACTCTAAATATGGTATATATTGAGGGAAAGTATCAACTGGCATGTAGGTTCCTTTCCCAAATGGATATATTTTCAAGGCAGCAAACGAACCGTAGCATGATAAAAAAAGGTATAAAAAATGCTCCTAAATATAAAAGTATATTTTTTACCTTTTTATCCTCTATTTTAATTTCATAAAATTTACTTTTGTTTTTTCCTCTCATTTTATTTATTACTATCTATAAGCTCCTTTATTTCTTCATATATTTTACCTTGTACATTTTCTATTTTTATTTTTTTTGCATTTTCTCCCATCTCAGTAAGTTTCCCTGAATTTAGCATATTTTGAATTTCAGAGTTCAGTTTATTGCCATTTAGTTCCTCATTTTGTATTATTTGTGCAGCCCCTACATTTTTAAGTACTTCTGCATTATATTGTTGATGATTATGTGAAACATTTGGAAGTGGAACTAAAATAGATGGTTTTCCAAAATTTGCAATCTCTGTTATAGTCATTGCTCCGACTTCTCGAAACTATAATTTCAGAAGAAGACATAAGCTCTTGTAGTTCATAAAGATATGGCACTATTTTTATGGCATCTAAACTATTTATTTTTAAATTAGATTTTTCAAGTTCTTCTTTTACTACTTCATATTGTTTTTGACCGAGATGCAAGTAATATTTGATAATTCCTGTTTAATTTATTTTTTGCAATTTCTGTTATTGCATCATTTATAACTTTTGCTCCTTGGCTTCCACCAAATGCTAATACTGTGGGTTTTGCAGGATTTAGCCCATATTTTTCTTTTAGCTTTATTTTTTCAGCAAGATTTAATTCTTTTTTCAAATTTCTACTTGGAACTCCTGTTAAGACTACCTTTTTTGCTTTTGGAAGTCTTGCTTTTGTCTCTTCAAAACTTACCATTACTACATCTGTTTTTTTTAGTAGCATCTTCACAGCTTTTCCTGGAAAAGCATTACTTTCATGTAGCATTGTTGGAATTTTTAGTTTGTTTGCAGAAGTAATAACTGCTCCGCAAATATATCCGCCTGTTCCAATCACTACATTTGGATTAAATTCTTTTATAATTTTTTTTGCTTCTTTTAAGCCTTTTATGGTTTTTATTATTTTCTTAAAATTGTCTATATTAATTTTTGTACTTAACCCATAAGCTTGTATTGTTTTCAAATTGTATCCGTGCTCTTGGAACTAAGTCTTTTTCTAAACCTCTATCAGTCCCTATAAATAAAATTTCACTTGTTTCATCTTCTTCTTTAATTTTATTTGCAATCTCCAGTCCTGGATTTATATGCCCTGCTGTTCCTGCACAGGCAATTATTGCTTTCATAGTCTTACACCTCCATTATATTTCTTTCCCTTGCCTTGAAATGTTAAGTAATACTCCGAACGCAGCAAAGTAAGATTAAGAGTGAAGTTCCTCCATAGCTAAAAAACGGAAGCTGCATTCCTGTATTTGGTATTGAAGATGTAACAACTCCTATATTTATCATAGCTTGAAGCCCAATTATAGATGTAATACCGGACTGCAACTAAACTTCCAAACATGTCTGGTGCTTTCATTGCAATTACAATTCCCCTCCATACAAATATTGCAAAAAGAAGTATTACAACTGTGCATCCGAACAAATCCTAATTCTTCTGCAATTATTGAAAATATGAAGTCATTTTGTGGTTCTGGTATGTATAAGTATTTCTGAGTACTATTTCCAAGTCCTACACCAAATAGTCCTCCGAGAGCCTATTGCATATAATCCTTGAACAACTTGGAACCCTGTATTTGAGGGGTCTGCAAATGGGTCTAAAAATGATGCAAGCCTTGTAAATCTGTATTTACCTATGTCAAAATATTTTGCAAGTATATATAAAACTCCAATTCCTCCGTGCTCCACCGAATGGCTCCAACTGTCATGAAATATCTTATTTTTGCTCCTGCCATTATCATCATTATAAAGACTATCGCAATTATTAAAATTGATGCACTAAGGTGAGATTGTACTCCTACTAATATTAATATTATTGGTGCCAAATAAAAAATTATTGGCTTCCAAAATCCTTCTTTAAAATCTTCTAATTTGTCTCTATTGTCTGTTAAATATGATGCAAAAAATATTACAAGTGCAATTTTTGCAATTTCTGAAGGCTGAAAGTTAAGTGGTCCGAAGTTTTATCCATCTTGTTGCACCACCTGATTCAAAACCAACTCCTGGAATTAAAACTGATAAAAGTAAAATTACTGTTACTGCATATGCTATTTTATCTAATAATTTGTATTTTCTGTAATCGATTTTTGATAGTATAAACATAAGTATTATTCCGCCTATTGCGGCAGTTCCTTGTGTTTTTACATAACTATAACTATTTCCGATCTTCTGCTAGAGCCGATGGAGAGCTTGCAGATAGTACCATTACAATTCCTAATGCAAGCATTGCAAATACAGTTATAACTAATATAAAGTCGACTTGTTTATGATTTGTCCTTAGATTGTTTTTAGGTTTAGGCACTTTCTTCCTCCCTTATCTAAATTTTCTATACTAAAAAAACTGCTAATATACAAAATACAAGTGTTATAACACTAAATACAGATACTATTTTTCCCTCTTTCCACCCTGATAATTCAAAGTGATGGTGAACTGGTGTCATTTTAAATATTCTATTTCCTGTTTTTTTGAAGTAAAGCACTTGAAGTATTACCGATATTGTTTCAAATACTGGTATAATTGCGACTACTACAAGTATTAATGGCATTTTTAGATAAAGAGACATTACAACTATTGCTCCACCGAAGAAGAAGTGACCCTGTATCTCCCATAAATATTTTTGCTGGGTGCAAGTTAAATATTAAAAATCCTAAACACGCTCCACAAAGTACGCATCCTAAAATTGCTATTTCATATGTTTCTTGTTTTATTGCCATGACTGAAAGACATGCAATTATTATCATTGATATAGAAGCTCCGAAGTCCATCTATACCATCTGTTAAATTTATTGCATTTGTTCCAGCAAGCATAACAAATATTGCAAATGGTATATAAATTAATACTGGAAGTATAATTTCTAATTTTAGTCCTGGAATTAAAGTCTTAGTTCCTATTCCTGATTGTATCAAATATAAAGCATAAAGCACTGATATTATTAGTAAACCGAACTATTTTGTATGCTGGTTTTAAACCTTTAGTGTCTCTTAATATTAATTTTTTAAAATCATCTACAAAGCCTACTATACCAAAGCCTATTATAACTAATGCTAGTGGTAAAATTTCTTTATTTTTTGAATAAAGAATGATTACTCCAAGTATCAGTGTTATCATTATTACAATTCCACCCATTGTAGGTGTTCCCTGTTTTACTAAATGTGTTCTAGGTCCACATTCTCTCTCTATTTGCCCGTACTTTTAGTTTCTTTAGTATTGGAAGAGCAAAAAGTGAGGTCATGACTGAGACCATAAAACTTATTAGTACAATTTTTATTTGCAGGTTCATTGTTATTTCCCCATTTCCTCTATTATTTCTCTTACGATTACTCTCTCATCAAAAGGATAAGTTTTATTATTAATTTCTTGATATGGTTCATGCCCTTTTCCTGCAAGAATTATTAAGTCTCTTTTATTTGCTATTTCTATTGCTTTTTTTATTGCTTCTTTTCTATCTACTATACATTCATATTTTCCATTTGTCTTTTTTATGCCTTTTTCTATCTCTATTACTATTTCTTCTGGATCTTCTGTTCTTGGATTATCACTTGTAATTATTGTATAATCTGCTATTCTTCCGTGATATTCCACCCATAATAGTGCGTTTACCGTTTATCTCTATCTCCTCCACAGCCAAAAACTAAGATAACTCTTCCGAGGAGTATATTCTTTTCCAGCAAGCAAGATATTCTCTAAACTTTCTGGTGAATGTGCATAGTCTATCATTATATTTAATTCTTTTTTATTATCTATAAGTTCAGACCTGCCGTGGCACTCTAACTTCCATAAGTGATTCTTTTATATCTTCTGCATTTATTCCAAGATAAAGTCCTACACTTATTGCTGCTAATGCATTGTATACGCTAAATCTTCCGTGGTATTCCGCACTTTTACTCTTTCATTTTTTACTCCAAGTTTTACTTTAAAATCAGCGTATGTATTTGTTATGGTAATGTCTTTTGCAATTAAATTTGCAGTATTATCTATTCCATATGTTTTCATCTCACATTTTGCTTTATTTTTTACCTTTACACCACGCAAATCATCTGTATTTACATAACCTATTTTGCACATGTCAAAAAGTTTTAATTTAGAATTAAAATAGTCTTCCATGTCTGGGTGTTCTTTTTCACTTATATGATCTTCTGAGAAGTTTGTAAATATTCCGTACTTCAAATTCTAGTCCGTATACTCTATCAAGTTTTAGACTTTGTGAAGATACTTCCATAATAACATATTCTACTTTTTCTTTTACCATTTTTGTGAAAATCTTTTGAAGTTGTATACTTTCTGGTGTAGTTCTTGTAGAATCTTCATATTTCTTTCCATTTATATATACCGCAATTGTTCCAATTAATCCGAACTTTTTTACCTTGTTTTTCTAGCATTTCTTTTATCATGTATGTTGTTGTTGTCTTTCCTTTTGTTCCTGTAACTCCTATTAATTTTAGTTTTTTTGAAGGATTATCATAGAAATTACTACTTGCCACTGCCATTCCAATTCTTGTATTTGGAACAACTATAATTGTAATATTTTCTATTTTTGCAAGTTCTTTTAAGTCAGAACCCTCTTCTACCATTATTGCACTTGGTTTTAATTTTATAACATCTTTTATAAATTTGTGTCCATCTGTTTCAAAACCTTTTATTGCAATGAATAAATCGCCTTCTTGCACACATCTTGAGTCATTGGTAATATTTTTTATATCTACATTTAGATCTCCTTTTGCTTTAATTCCCTCTATTCCTTGCAAGATTTTTTTAAGCTCCATACATTTCCTCCTATTATTTATATTTATGTTATATTTTGCTTATTATTTATAATTTTACAAAGAATATTATATAATTAAATTTACATTTTGTAAAGTCTAATTGCAAGAATTTGCGATAGGTAGTAATCCATTTTAAGAAATGGGCATCACATCAATATGTGTGCCCATTTTCTTTATTCATTATTCTTTTTTTCATCTAATATTTTTTTACCAAATACTAAGCTACCTGCAACTACTGCTATACATATTATTAGTATAAATATATTACCTTTTTTCTTTGGCTTTGCCGCTTCTGCTTCTTTGTTTTGCTCTACATTTGTACTATATCCTTGATTTGTATTACCTGATACCTGAGTATTTGTATTTGTGTTAGTATTAGTATTTGAATTTGTATTATCTTGGTTTGTATTGCCTTCTACTGTTGTTCCTGAGCTTGAATTTGTTCCACCACTGCTTGGGAAACTTGTTCCTGATGTACTTGGCTTTTTCTTTTCTGGCTTAGGTGTAGCTGTTGTTCCTGAATTACCTCCTGAAACGCCTGGATATGTTCCGCCTTGATTTCCATTATTTCCTTGATTTGGATCTTGGGTAGGTGTTGTTTCTCCTGGTGCATTTGGGTCTACAACTCTAAGATTTTTTAGTGCTTTTGATGAAGAATTTGGCATAGAACCACTACTTGCGACAAATGTATCATTAAAGCCAACAATAGCTGTTCCTACAACTCCACTATTTGCTCTTAGTCTAATTTCTAGTATTGCATCTTCTCCTTCTGTAAATGCTGCTCTATGATTTACAAAGTTATATCTTCCATTCTCACTATTTTCTATTTCCCATCCATTTAGCATAACCATTTCTACAAGTTCAAATATTCCATTCTCTAAATAGAAATTAGCTTTTATAGAAGTTAATCCTGCACTTCCTGCTACAATATTTGTTGCTTTTAAGGTTACTGTAAATTCTTCATTTGGATAAAATTCTGTTTTTGGAACATCTAAATATAGTGTTGCTGATGCTTTTCCTAAGAATTCTTCTCCTGGATTTGGATTAGGATCTGGTGTTTCATTTGGATTTGGAGTTTCTTCTGGTGTTGGTTCTATACTTGTTTGATTAACTACTAATGTAACTTGTGGTCCTTCTGCTTTGACACTCTTTGCTCCTAGTGTAGTTACTATAACTAATCTGTATTGCCCAGCATCTTCAATTTTTAATCCATTTAATGTTAATCTATCTGAATTTTGACCAACTAATTTTTCATTATTTTTATACCATTCATATTTTTGGCTACCATTATTTGTTATTATATTTGGTGCTATGTTTATATTTTCTCCAACTTCTTTTACCATATTTGTTTCTGAAATTGTAATTCTAGCAGATGTTGGTGTTAGGTTTGCCTTAATTTCTCCTGCTGGCATATCAGCAGATGTTGATATAAAAGATGCAAAAACTAAGTTGTTTCCAAATTCTTCTATGTCACTGTAACTTACTGAAAAACTTGATGCTGCATTTGCAGATGAAACTGGCATCTCACGCCCTGCTATAATAACTTTTTCAATTTCATATCCTGAATTTGGAGTAACTGTGATTGTTTTGCTGCCTGATACAAGACATATGTCTTTATTATCTCCTACAACAGTTCCACCTTGAGAACTTGTAAGTACTAATGTATTATTTGTATCTATAGTAGAATATGTTTTAGCTATAATAGTAATATTTCCAGATTTGTTGCAAAGTACAACTAATCCATAAGGTGTTCTATAGCATGGTATTTTATTTGCAGTATTTCCTACATATTCATAAGCTTCATATATGAAACCTTGTCTATTCATATCAAATCCATTTATATATGGTATTGCAACTTTTATATTTTCACTTGTGCTTGTTATATTGTCTTTTCCTGCAACTAATCTTAAATTGTAAGTCCTTTTTGCAATAATATCTCCCCCAGATGCTATTAAAACTGCATTATCCATTGCTTGTGTTTGAGAAGTTTCATTTGCTATAAGAGCTATTCTTGATTTGATTTTATCACTTACTTGTGTTCCATTCTCTGTCATCCAATTTGAAACTGAAATACCTATATTATCTAAAAGTTCTGGTTTTGTAAATGTTCTCCAAGGATTTTCGTATTTTTTTAAATAGCTTGCATTACTTAAGGCTATACCTGGTATACTTGGTATTTCTGTTCCTAAATCATTTATTATATGCCATTTTCCATCTATTCTAACATATGTTGATACTGTCAAATTTTGAGTATCTATATCACTTGGGTTTCCTATCACACATTCAATATTTGCTCTATCTAAAATAGATTTTAGTGCTTTAGAATACCCTATAGATGCTGCTTCTTTTTTTATAAGTGCACCATAGGCTGTTCTTACAAATCCTTCATTTCCAGCAGATGCATCATTTTCTAATTTGTAACTTCCATTTTGTACTATATTGTTATAAACATATTCTGTTTTGTTTCCTTCAGCATTTAATGCTTGTACAACTTCTTCTGCTTTTGCTTCATATTCTGCGATTTTTTCATTTACATTTGAAGCTGTAATTCCTTCTATAAAGTAGTTTGCGTTATTACCTGCTCCTATGTGTGCATGGTATTTATTTGTGCTATCTTGTGTGAACTGTATAGATAGTTTTGAATAGTCTATATAAAAAGCTTCTGGATAATCTAATTCAAATGCTTTTTTTGCTAAGTTAAAAGCATTATCTATTATTTCACTTCCATTTATATATCTTTCTATTTGGTCTTGTGAAAGGCTACCAGCTTCTACTAAGTCAATGCCTCCCCCTGTTTTAAATAGTCCACCACTATACATTGCTTTCATTGCATTATATATGCCTTTTGCCTCAGGGTTTGCATTTAATGTTCCATAGTAATACCCTACATTATCTCCCTGGTGGTTTTCACCTATACTAGCATTAAACTCTTGTTTTTTAATACTAGCTGCCATATATCTTATAGCTACTACCATAAGTACAATTGTTGCAAGTATAATTAAAAATTTCTTATGTTGCTTCATTTTTCCATTCCCTCTTTCGTGTATATTTGTATATACATATACATCCTTATTATATCAATATAATAAAATATAAATCAAGTATATTGTAAAAAATAATCAAAAAAAGTCAAAATGTTACCAATTTTTACCTGAACCATAAGTAATATTTCCACTCGTTTCCCTATTTAACTCCTTTTTTCTTTGTGCGCTTCCTTCTTTTTGAATTTGCTCTAATTTTTGTAGATTATCTTCTTGCTTTTTTGTTTCTTTGCTTTCTTGTATATTGTTGTTATTTTCTAAATAGTTCTCATTCGATTCTTTTTTTAGTGTCAACCTTTTTATCTCTTCATCGATTTCTTGTTTTAATTTTTCTGCTTCTTTATTATGTCCGATTTTTGTTTTCAAATCCTGCACATCCTTTTTCTGTTAAGATTTTACTTGACTCTTGCAAAATTTCTAATTTTTTTTCTCTTATTGCTTCTTTTTCTAATTTTTTTAAATTTGTAAGTGCTAAATTAATTCTAATTTTGCACTCTTTGTCTTTAGATGGAAAAAGCTCTAGAGATTTTTTGTACTTTATTATTGCTTCTTCATATTTTCCATTATTATATAAATTATTTGCTTGATTATAGCAAATAATTGCAGGCATTTCTATTCCAAATTTCACAATAAATATTAATGATACTAAAAAAACTACAATTAGAATTTTGTTTTTCATTTAGCTCCTCCTTTTTGCCTTTAGTAATTATTAGATTTCCTTCTTTTTGTAATTTATAAATTCATAAATTAAAAGTCCTAAAAGTGGTACTGCAAGGATATAATATGTATCTATGTATCCTGTTTTAGATGTATTTTCTTTGTTTTCATATTTCTTCTTTATTTCATTAATTTTACTATCTATATTTGATTGCTTACTCATATTTATATAATCAAATTTCATGTCTTTTGCAATTTTTTTCAAATTTGCTTCATCTAATTTTGAAACTGCCTTTTCAGCTATATCTCCACTTTCATCTTCTATATATGAGATCTCATTATTATATGGATTTTGTATTTTCATATAACCACCGTTCTTGGGTTCCATAACCCAAAACTGCACCTGTTTCTACATATTTTGAAACTTCACTAAAGGATTTTATTTTTCCATCCTTTGTTGCCTCTCCATCACTTATAAAAAATATAATGGATTTCCTAGTTTTATTTTCATTTCTTCCCTTTAGAATTTCTATCATTTCTTCTAGTGGTGTATCAAGAGAGGTTCCTTCTGCAAAAAGTTTGTCTGTAACTTGCATTATATTTACTGCGTGTTTTACCATAGATATATCTTTAGTAAATGGAACTAAAACTTGGGCACTATTGCTAAATGTGATAATAGAAAACTTTGCTTCACCAAATTTGTCTATTATATACGAAACATCTTTTTTGGTAGCTTCTAGTCTTGTTAATTCTTTATCATAATCTTCTGCTGCCATACTAATTGTATTATCAATAACAAAAAGAATATTTAAATTACTTCCATAGTTTTCTAAATCATTTGTTTTTATCATAATTCTTACATTTATAACAAACAAAAGCCATATAATTGCAATTCTTCTTGTTCTATTTTTTTTATCTGCTATTTGCATATAGGTTAAAACTGCACAAATAATTAACATTATCCAAATAGGAATTATAGGAAAAATTTTCATACACTCACCTTTTTATCTAAAATAAATAATCCTATAACAGATACAATTAGTAGTATCTCTATTAATTCTGGTTTATCTATTTTTTCTATATTTTTTTGATTTTTCACTAAATTTTTGCTTTTTCTTTCTATATTTTTTACTATGTTATCAACATTTGAAGATGATTTGTCTCCCTCTTCGTAGTATTCTCCCCCTGTTATTTCTGCTACACTTTTTAATCCTAATATATCTTTTTTTTGAATACTACTTGGTGCAACTGCAAAAACTGTTATATTTCTTTCTTTGCACATTACACTTGCTTCTTCTAAGGTTATTAATTCTTTTCCATATAATTCATTATCTGTTGAGAAAATTATGACTCTAGTTCTTTCTTCTTCAAGATTTCCAAAGTTAGTTATACATGATGCAAGCCCATCTCCGATTATAGAGCTCCCTCGTACACTACTTCCTACACTTGTACCAGACTGCAAATACTTTGCCGCTTTACTTGCTTTTTTTGCGTCTTCTTTATTTTCACTATTCATATATTCATTTTGGATTTTAAAATTCTCTTCTAAATCATTTAAAACTTTTAAAACATACTCATAATCATCTGTTAAAGGTACCAGTTGTGTAGAAGATGTATTAAAAATTATAATTCCAAATCTTTCACCTTTTAAACTTTTGACTATTTCCTTTAACTTATTGGTTAATTTTTCGTTTAGACTATTTATTGATGTGGAAACATCCAAGCATAAGATTATGTCTCTGCTATATTTAGCGTCTTCTCCTATGTTTATTGTCTGTGGTCTTGCAATAAGTACACCTGCTAGAATTATTGAAATAATGCAGATGGCTTTAAGCGAAAAGGTTAAAATTTTATATTTCCTTATTGCTTTTTTATAATATGGAATTTCTTTTACAAATTTAGTATTTGCAACTTTTTTTCCTTCTTCTTGATGTTCTTTTTGGTTAAATTTTCTAAATATAAGTATTATTAAAAAAATAATTAAAATTAGCAGTACAAATGGGTATTTTAACTCCATTGTTCTATTACCTTTCTCGTTTTATCTATTAATTTTTTAGCATCTCCTGAAGAATCTTTTGGAAATTCTACAAGATAGCATTTCTCCATAAGCTCATATAAGTTTGGATTATTTAAATTTTTAATTTCTTTTAATGTATAATTTTGAACTTTTATATTAGTCATTTCATATGCAAAGTTTCTAATAATTGAGCTTATCTCAAAATGTGCTTTTTTATCATGAACTTTTCCTTTATTAAGCTTAGTTTCAAGCATTTCTAGCTTTTGTAGATATCTTTTTTTAATTTCTCTTATATCACTATAGCTATTATTTTTCGGTAATTTTTGGTGCTTTTTGTTAAAAATAAAATACAACCCAATTCCTAAAACTATTGTAATAAAAATAGTAAGTAAAATAATCTCTTGTATAAAATTTTCTTGCAGACTAACTGATACTTGCATTCTTTCGCCTCTCCAATAATTTAATAATTTTTTGAGCAATTTCTTGCTTGCTTCCTATATCTTCTAATTCTATATTATATTTCTTTAACTTATTTTGACAATTTTCAAAAATTTCTTGTCTTTTTGCTATTTCTAGTTCTTTTAATTTAGGGTCAAAAGCAAGCATTTTTGGTATGAACAAATTACTATCTAGGTCTAGACCTCTATCACCTGTTAAATATGCATCATTTATATTAATAAATAACATATCAAAAGCAGCCATACATTTTTTTAAAGTGTTTTCTTCTATATTATCTAATCCTTCTAAATCTGTTATTATACAAATTATCATATGCCTATTTATATTTTTTAATATATTGGTTAATTTTTCATTTAAAGTTATATTGCTAGAAACATTTACTTTTTTTTCATATATGCTTAATATCTTTTCTAGATTTCCCATTCCAAGCCTAAATGGAAAAAAATCTTTGGCAAAACTTGCTCCAATATAATCTCCGTTTTTGCTTGCAAGATATGCAATAGTTCCAGCAGACATAAGTGCAACTTCTGATTTCTTTTCTCCTTTTGATGTATCTCCTTTCATTTTTAGCCCAGTATCTAAAAGTAACATAATATTATGCTTTTTTTCTGCTTTATATTGTTTAATTAGCATTTTATTAGCTCTTGCAGATGCTTTATAATCTATGTCTTTTACATTGTCTCCTACTACATATTCTCTTAAATCCTCAAAGTTTGAACTTCTACCTTTAAAAATTGACTTATATGAACCTTCTAAAATATTCCTAGTTCTTTTATTTGAATGAATTTCAATATTCCTTTTTATTTGTGCTATATGTTTCATTATCATGGCATTTCTACCTCATTGAATATAGCATCTATTATATTTTCTATTTTTATTTCATCTGCAATTGCTGAATAGTTTAACCCTATTCTATGTCTTAAAACACTGTATCTAAGACTTTTTATATCATCTGGTGTAACATAGTCTCTTGAATTAATTAGTGCTACTGCCTTTGCTGATTTCATAAATGCTATAGCCCCCCTTGTACTTGCTCCTAATTCTACATATTCTGCTAATTCCTTTGGCAAAACCTCTTTAACATTTCTTGTTGCTTGAATAATATTTATAATATATGTTTTAACCTCCTGGTTAATATATACTTTTTTGCATATTTCCTGTAAATATTTTACATCATTTAAATTTAACACAGGATTTCTATTTATAAATACATCATTTTCAATTCTATTTAAAATTTCAATCTCTTCATCAGCATTTGGATACTCTAACTTTTCTTTTAGCAAAAATCTATCTAATTGTGCTTCTGCAAGAAGATATGTACCTTCTTGTTCAATTGGGTTTTGAGTTGCAACTACCATAAAAATTTCTGGCATTTTATAAAGAACACCACCTATAGTTGTTCCTCTTTCTTGCATTGCCTCTAGCATGGCACTTTGTGTTTTTGCACTTGACCTGTTTATTTCATCTAATAATACAAAATTTGCATATACTGGTCCTAGTTTCGTTTCGAAGGTATTAGTTGATTGATTAAAAATTTGTGTTCCGTATTATATCACTTGGGAGTAAATCTGGTGTGCATTGAATTCTTGAAAAGCTCCCTGAAACCGCATCTGTTATAACTTTTGCTGATGTTGTTTTAGCAAGTCCTGGTACTGATTCTAAAAGTATATGACCGGTTTGTCATGAGCGTTATAATTAGTGAAATTCCAAGTTCTCTTTGCCCGAACTATTCTTTCACTATAATAATTCCATATTTTATTTATTATTTCTTTCGATTTTTCCATTTCCTCAAGACTAATATTATTTCCCATATTCTTTTTCCCTTCCCATACTGATTTATAAATATATTTTATTATATTATTCCTTTAATGTCAATTTTGTAAAGACATAGTAATTTTAATAAATTAGTTAAATTTTATCAAAAAAAAAGAAACAGCAAACCTCTAAAATTCACTGTTTCTTATATAATCTTATATGCTAAATATCCAAATCTCTATATTCTATCTTTTACTTTCCTTTTTCAAGTTTTCTTATATCTCTGTTTTTTCTTCTAGCATAGCATATTAAGAGAATTATTATAATTATAATTACTACTACAAGAGCAATTAGTATGTAAATAATACCTTCTTTATTGTTTCCCTCTACTTTCGATAATTTAACAGTTTGAGTCTCTTCATTATCTGTATCTTGTGCAACTATCTGTGTAGGTGATGGAGTAGGTGTTATCTCTGGAGTTGTTTCTGGTTCTTCACTCTGTGTGTTTTCCTGATTTGTATTTTGTGTTATTGTCTCTGATGTAGTTGGCTTTTTTGTTTCAGTATTATTTCCTCCATTTGGTCTTGAAGCTTGTCCATTATTTCCTTGGTTATTATTAGGTGTAGGTACTGGAGTTGGATTTGGATTTGGATTTGGAGTTGGAGTTGGTATAGGTATAGGTGTAGGAGATGGAGCTGGTTCTATTTTACTTTCTATATTAATTGTTATTTGATTTCCTCCAAGTTTTATTGTTTCTTCTGCGTTTGATGCTTCTACACCTGATAATTTTATTGTTGTACTACCTGTTTTTTTAGCTTCAAATTCATATTCTGCAATTGTTGAATTAGTTGTCAAATAACTATCTATTGATCTGTTTATTAGAAACTTCCCACTACTTTGCAAAGCAGATGCTTCAAAGTCGCCAACAGCTCTTTTAGTTTTATACTCTAGCATATCTTTGTCATAATCAATAAAAGCACCTACTGCAAATAATCCATTATCACCTGAAATATTACTAATGTTTACTCTTATTACAATTCTTTGTCCGACTGTGACTGATGTATTGGCTGATATATTTACTCCGCAATGAAAGTTTGCATATACTTCATTTGTCCCAAATATACTAACCAAAAGGATCGCTAAAGCAACTATTAATACTATTTTTTTTAATTTTATCATTATATGCCCCCTTTTGCTTTAATATTGGTTAGTTCAAGTTTATATTATTCTTTATTATCTAAACGTAGGTATAATTGTTGTAGTAGCGAAACATCTGTAAGTGTTCCACCTTCTCCATCTACATTCATATCTGCTGCTTTTAATCTAATTCCTGTTAAAAACTTAGCTTCAAGGTAATGTAATTTTATTTGTGATATATCTGTTACATCTACTACTCCATCACAATTCAAATCTCCCTTTACTATTAAAGTATATGTATTTGAATTTAATGTTACTGTCGTTCCTGTTTTAATTGTTCCTGTATCTGTTAGATTAGCAAATGTCAAGCCTGTTTTTGGATTTACATTTGCTATAAATTGTGCCTGTGTTGTTCCTGCTGTAATATTTGATATATATCCATTTTTTATGTTATAAATATTTGATGTAATTTCAGATGCTCCTGAACTGATTTTTATATTTGTTTCTACATCTGCTGTTTTTATTATTAATCCTTCCATTGTTTGAGAATCTTTAATATATGCATTTGTACCTTCTAAGCCTACTATTCTTATCTTTACATCTTGAGTACTTGCGGTTGCTTTTGATTTTAGTGTTATCTTTAATACTTCTCCTTCTGCAAGTGTTCCTTCTCCTTCTACTCTTGTTCTATCTAGTATAAACTTTAAATTGTTATTATTAATTGAAGCTTCATCTATTTTCCAACCATTTATTCCTTGAATAGTTGGTGCATCAAATACATCCTCGTTAAGTTCTATATATCCACCGAATAGCAACTAAATTATTTTCAATGTTTTGATAATTGCTAAGACTGAGTGTAGCAGTAACTGTATCTCCTGCCTTTATATTTGTTTTATCTGTTTTAAGGTTTGCATCAAAGCTTGCAATTGTTACCTGACATTCCCCCTGAGCACTTACTGTTTCACTTATTTCACCTGCATTTACTGTCATTTTTAGTGTATAAGTTCCTGCATCTTCTTTTGTTACACTACTTATAGTTAATGTAGCATCTTTTCCTTTATCTTGTAATGATTTTCCATTTTTAAACCATTGATATGTTCTATTTTCTTCTGGTATTTCACTATTAATTGTAGGTTCAATTGTTAGTTTTTGTCCTTCTCCTACTATTTTTTCACTATCTGTTATAGTTACTTCTCCTGGTTCGATTTCTACTGCAACTAATGTTTCGCCTGCTGCTTCTTCTTTCTCTACAACTACTTTTGGAGTAAATGTTGCATTTACTATAACATTTTCTTCTGAAATATCTATACTTGATGAGTCTCTTGATGTTGCTCCATTTGTAAGAGTTATGTTTCCACCATTTTTGTCTATTTCAATTTCTTTTCCACCTATTGTTAATCTCTCTACTACATAATTTTCTTCTGGTGTTATTGTAAAAGTTTTACTTTCATTTGCTCCTAAAGTTAATATGTTAGCATTTTCAGTGTCTCCTCCTGTAATTTCTCCTCCTGTTGTAGATGTTAATACTGCACTTCTTTTCAAACCTTCCTCACCTTTAACTGCAACTATTGCAAATGGACTAAAAGAATCACAAACTATGACTAATCCCAGTTTTGTAATAACACATGGAATCTCTGTTACTTTTCCATCGTCATCAAAATGGTATGCCTTAAATGTAACACCTTCATCATCTGGTCCATAGCCTGCTGGAAAACCAACTGCTATTTTCAATTTGTGTCCACTTGGTATAGCTGGGTTTTTGCATATATCTAGTCTAATATTATATGTTTCACTTGAGAGTATATTATCAGTTGATAATCCTTCTGATTTTTCTAGATTTTCCATCATTTCTTCTTGCTCTTCGCCTACTGCTTTTGTTGTTACTAATGCAATTTTTGTACTCACTAAGTCTGATACATTTATTGGCTTAGTTTCTACAGTTTTTATATTGTTTTGATTTACTACAACATTTCTATTAATAGTCCAATCTTTTTTTGAAAGATCTTCATTTTCTAATAGTGTTGGTGTTCCGAAAAATTCCCAATTTCCAGAAGATAGCATGCATAATGTACAACCACTTGGTCTACCTACACCAATTGATATTGGGTTAGGTATTTTATTACTTTCAATGCCCACTAAATTATTTAAATATATAGAATAATTTGCTTGTGAATCTGCCCACATCTCACTAACTTTTAGTGTGATTTTTACTTCTCTTTTTCCATCCCATTCATAAGATGTTACTACTGCTTCTTGCTTAGCTGTTGGACTACTTGATGAAATTGTTACTAGACTTTGAATTTCTTCCCAATTATCATATTTGAAAGCTCCATTTGCTTCCTTTTTATCATCTTTTAATTTTAAATCATCTGTAAATGTTGCAGTTATTGGAATAGTAAAATTATTAGTAATCTCATATTTTTCATATTGTGGAGGTGATTGTCTTAATACATATGGTCTCGATCTGTAACTTCCATTTGTATTGTATAGCCACTCTGTTTCAGCTATTATTTGGGCTTTTGCATTTTCATCTTCTGGATAATATAAACTATCAGTTCCACCATTAGCATAATGTCCTGGTTTTTTAGTAGTTACTGCTATTTTTATATATTCTGAACTATAAATTGGTATAGCTGTATAATTTTCTCTATCTTCCATGCTAGGATATAACTCTGGTGTTATATAACCCCATTTTGATTCTTCCCACTCTTTGTCTGTTCCTGCTTGATATTGCTTATAAGTTTTATATTTAATTAAAACATATCTTGCATTTTCACCATCACTTGCTGAGTTCCCAGGTATTGGATTCTCTGTATCACGAAGAGTTGTTATTCCTTTTCCATCATAATCTACATAATAAATCCCAGCTGTTACTTCCTCATTAGTTATTGGATCTTTTTCTGTTCTTCCATTTTTATTAAATTGTATATTCAAGCTTTTGCCCTCTTTGCTTGTCACAACTGTACTTACAATTCCATCATCATTATTTACAAGATCTGGATATATAAATTCATATCCTCCTGCTGCTTGAACTGCTCCGATTGGTGTGTGCTCTAAACACATAGTTTTATTTCCAACAAGTAAATATCTTGTGTTTTCAAATCCATCTATTATTTGAGTTATTTCTTTATCAGAATTCATTGCATATGTAAATGGATCATCTAATGTTGTATCAACAGCATACCACTCTTGACCTACTCTAACATAGTTCCACATATGTGCCACTGCTGCATCATTAATACTTTGATGCATTCCCTGTACTAATATACATTCCATATCTAAGTTCTTTGCTTCATTTGTTTCCTTTATTCTATCCATTAAAGTTTTGAAGGCTCTTGTATATCCTTCACATAAACTATTTCCTCTTACAAATACTCCATATGGTGTGCGTACATATGATCTATTATCTGTTTCTGGTAGTATTTCTCCTGTTACAGAATCTACTTCATAAGCATCTAATTGTGTTCTATAATTTGTTGATTTTATTACTTTTTCATGTGCATATTTAATTAGAGCTTTTGCATATTCTTCATTTGTCATATTGCCTTTTTCTGTCTTTTTATCTATTATATCTCCTACTATTTCATCGAATTCTCCAATTGCTTTTTCAATATTTTCTTCTATTCCTGTCTCTTGCCCTAAAGTGAAACCTTCACTAAAATAATTTAAATTTGAACCTGCACCTAAATTTGCATGATAATTTTCTTTCTCATCTTTTGTTATTCTTATATTAACCTTTGAAAAATCAACATAGAAAATTTCTGGAAAATCTGCAAAAAATGCATATTTGGCAGCATTCATTCCAGAAGTTAATGTTGTATCTCCTTGTTTATATCTTTGGATTATACTATTTGATATATATGTATTAGCTAGGTCAATTTCTAATCCTTTTGCTAAAGTACCATCTTTATACATATCATATAATGCTCTATAAATATCTTTTGCTACATTTGAAATGTCATCATTTTTTCCTTCCAGCTGTTTATAATGCCAACCTGTTAATTCTTGCGTTGTTTTTACTTCTGCTCTAATATCTATGGCTTTTGAAATATCCATAAACATTGGAACAATAAGTACTATTAATATCATTATTGGTATTAATTTTTTAAGCTTCATAGGTTTCCTCTCTTTCTTTTTTTCACATATTATGTACATAGAATACTATTATTATAGCATATCTAGTTTTAAAAAACAACAAAATTTCACAATTATCGACATAAGAACTTATCCTAAAATAAGGTACTAAAAACGATAATTTTTGCTATAACAGAAATACCAGAAGAGTTAATTCCCTTCTGGCATAACTAACTTATCTTATGGTCTTATTATTTAAGTTCTGGATATCCTTTAACACTAATAGTATTAAAATTCCATATATTTTCATCAAAACCTAAGTTCTTATAAAACTCTATATCTAAGTCAGATCTAGCAATAGTGTCTAAGTGTCCTTTGGTTGCATCACTTACACGGCTTGCTCCTATGCATTCTGCCACTTCATAACATTTTGTTAAGCAAGCTATTACTTGGCTTTCTTGTGCTCCTACACACTTATATGGTACTAATTCATTTCCTTGTGTATCTTCATATCCTATCATGTCTCCAAAGGCAACACTATTTTTAATTGCTGGTGTGTTATATATATTTCCTACTAATGATGCATTAAATATACTATTTGCTACATTAGTATATGAATTGCTTGTTTTAGTAATATTTACATCTGTTATTACATTTTCAATAGTTCCTCCCTGTTGCATTGCACCTACTAGCCCACCATTTTCACTTCCTGTTACATTTAGTGTACCCTGTACATAGATGTCTTTCATCTTTCCATTATATTTTCTACCTGCAAATGTAGATACATATACTCCTGTTCCTGTTACATTTGCATTTTTGATAGAAATATTTTCAAATATAGAATTTGCATTTTCTCTTCCATCCATTCCTGTTACAACTGCAACATTGTTTCTTCCAGATAGAGTAATATTTTCAAATTTCATATTCTTAAATTCTGATGTATAGGTTTCTTGTGCAAAAGCTGCAACAAAGTCCCCATTTCCTCTTCCTTGGCTTGTATTGGTAAAGTCACGAATATTTAAGTTTTGCACTTTTCCTCTAAAGTTTGCAAATAAACTTACATTACTTAAATTTGAAATTGTATGTCCATTACCTTCTATTTTTCCTGTGAAAATCGAAGTTACAACTGCATTTGTTCCTGTATATCCTGTAAAATCAATATCATTTGTGATATTAAATATTCCACTTGGATCTTCTTGCAATTTGCTAAAGTCTGATGCACTTCCTACTTGATATGTTTTTTGCTCTACTTGGCAGTTATCATATGATACACTGCTAACAGCTCCGCATATTAAACTTATATCGTTTCTTCCAGCAGCATTAATGCTTAAATCATTTACACTAATATTATCTATTACACTGCTTTGTGTTTGTTTTGCTAAAACTCCTATATTTGTAATATCTTTTGGTATTGATGTTCCTTCAAATGTTAAATTACTTACAGTTCCATATCTTATTTTTTGGAAAATCGAATTAGTATTTCCTATAATTTTATGACCATTTCCATCTAGTTTCCCCATAAATGTTTGAGTTACAATACTATTATTTCCTGTAAAATCAATATCATTATCTAGTATGTAGTATCCATAAGGTTTAGCATTTATTTTTTCGATTAATTCTTGGGCTGTTCTTATATGTTGTACTTCCATATCTGTGCCAAGTGGATCAGCTATAAAGTCATTTGTAACACTCTTTAAATAATGATAATATATCTTCCTAAGATTTGTTCTTTGAGTTATATTTCTATCTCCTCTACTTGCATCATTTATTAATGCCTCTGTGAATTTATCTATCATATACTCTACATCAATATACTTATTATACTCAATATTTTCTTCAACAGTAGCATATCTACTCATTTTGTATTGTTTCCAGTCCATTTCAGTACCAGTCACCATTTTTGTAATCTTCTTAATTGCATCTAAATCATTAGCACTTGCTTTGCTTCCATATGTAACATAACCTTCAACTCCAGCATATCCTAGCATTTCAAAGAAGTTACGTTTCGTAGAGAATGCATCTGCATAACCACCATCTAGATGACCTATGAACCAACGGTTTACCCAGACTGATTCAAATCCATAATCATTAGACCCAATACCATTAATAACATTTAATCCTCTTACACTTACACCCCAAGCATTAGACGGTCTCAACACAATTTTGTTATCATAGAGTGCCTCAAGAGATGTTAAGTTCATATTAGTTGCTTGAGTAGCTGTAATTGTTCCCCAAGAAGACCATCCCGCAGATATAGCCATTCTTGTTGCGATTTTAGCTTGTTCTTCTGGTGTTAATCTAATAAATGCTTTTCCTTCAATATAATCAAGTAGATCAAGTGCATTTTGTTGCCCTTTGTAATAATTTTCTAACTTCTCTTTTGTATTAATTCTCTCAGGAGTTAAATTCTGAGTAGCATTACCTTCTTTGTTCAAATAGAATGATGTATTGAAGTAATATGGTCCAACATCTTGTACAAGATTATTTTCACTCCACTTAATACGTTGTTCAACGTTACCTTCGGTAAGCGTTTCTAGTTGTACTCTGCATCCGCGTTGATGTAGCATTATTTTATCGTATAAAGCATGTTCAAACTCATGAGTCCAGGTGTCATAGTTAGTAAGTCCCGGTGTCGCTTGGAACCATAGAAATCCTGCTGTGTTTCCAACACCAGCTGAACTACCTGCAGGTTGCCATAATCCTAAAACTTCGCTAAAGTTCTTAAAAAATGGCTGTTCTTGACCAACTTTACCCTGTGTATAAACTGGGCTAGTTCCAATTATAATATTAGTACCTGGTATATAACTATTTTTAAAACCAGTAATCGCTTTAGTACAATCATAAACCATAATACAATAATTGTTCCATTTACCTGAATCAAATGATTCTGCTAAAGTGCTAAAATGCCTTTTAACTAAATCTACATGAGCTTTTACCTTTTTTACAACATCTGCTCTTCCAGTAGCAGTTTGTGGATCTTTATGATATAGCTGTTGAGCACCAAATTGTAGATGTGCTGGTCCTGATATCATATAGCCAGAATTACTAGGTAAAGTAATAACTGGAAGTATCATTCTTTCATTTTTCTTTAGTTGATACCATCCACGATATAATATATCAGGTCTATTATCTACTGAAACTTCAGATAGAATATTTCTAGTTCCAAAGTACTCTGTGAACCAGTCATTTGTGTCTGTATATCCACCAATATTTTTTATAATATAATCTAAGAAATATTCAAGCCTTGAACTTCCTGTATATTTACTAATGTTACCTCTATAAAATCCTCCTGTATTATTAGGTGTTATATTTCCTGAAAGTGTCTCATTTACTAAATTATCTATTGTCATCTCTGGTTTATACATTTTGTTTCCAAATAGCATAATGTCAGATACCTTTGCTCCAGCTATTTCAAATCCGTACCATCTGTGGTAATAGTTATAACCATATAATATTTTATCTAGTCTACCACTATCTATTAATGCTTTTTGTATTTTATTATTTAATATATTGTTGTTAATCGTTAAACTACTTTCCTCATCATTTTGTAGTAGCTGTATTGCGACCACCTGTGCCTGTGCTTTCATCACTTCATTATAATGGTCTTTATATAATCTGCTATCTGCTGCTGTTGTTAATGGATCTAATTTTGCTGTGTAATCTACATTTTTAATATAGTCAGTTAATATTTTTACAATACTTGCTTCTTCTTGTACAAGATATTTATCAAATGCATAGCTTAGTTTTGTATCTTTTATTTTGTAGATGGCTACATTTTGTTTAACTTCTTCAAATACAACTTCTCTATCTTCTACTGTATAGTCTTCAAATATTATTTTAATATTTGTAATTTGATTATACTCTTTTGATGTTAGGTAAGTTACTAATTTACCATTTGCAAATGGCAATATATGTTTTATAGCTTTTGTATTAAATACATTATCAGCACTAATTGTTGCTCCATCTGCAATAAGATACCTTGCATCATAATATGGCATTAGTTTTTGTAAGTTGTTATATGCTATTAGTTTATTTGTATCAAAGCCTGATAGTTTTCTTATTCTGTCATATTCTGGAATATACAATCCGTTATTTGTTTCTTCATTTAAAATAACTATAGGGCTATTACTACTATTTTTTAATTTTGGTAAGTTTTCATAAGAAGTTCCTTCTAAATCCCAAATTTCATCACTAAATTGTGCTTCATTTCTAAAAAATTCTTCGTTGATGTTTACTTTTGATATTTTCTTTACAATATCTCTATATGCATTTGAAATGAGTTCAGATTCTTCTAATTCATAATTGTTGGTTGATGTAATATTATAGTTAGAGCCACATATTTTATTTACTCCTGTTCCTGTACATAAACTAATATTATTATTTAAAATGGTATTGTTATCTCTTGAAAGTCCTAAAATTCCTCCATTATTTTTTGCTCTTGTATTGTTTACAAAATTTACTTTTGCAATACAGTTTTCAATAGTTGTAGTTTCTGTTTCAAAAACATCTCCTATAATTCCTCCAACTCCATCTTTTGTAGAAGTAATAGATTCTGTTATTCCTTCTACATAGCAGTTGCTTACTCTACTTCCTATTGCTTTTCCTATAATTGCAGATATTCTAATGTGATTTAATTTAATATGAAAACCTGTTACACTACTATTTTTTACTGTTCCTGCTTGGAAAACTCCTACCATTCCAGCACTTTCGTTGCTACCAGTTGTCATATTTAATCCTCTAATATGTACATTTTGAATAGTAGTGTTTTGTGCAGTATTTGCAATACTTCCACGGCTATTTGCACCTACTAAAGTTATATCTTCTAATACTAGATTTTGGATAGTTGCATTTTCTACTGTTTCAAATAGTGGTTTGTTAAGTCCTGTAATCTTGTATCCATTTCCATCTAAAGTTCCTCTAAATATTGTATTAATAATAGCATTTCCACTTGTTTTTAAGTAAGAGGCGTCATAGTTTTGTGTTAAAGTAACTGTCTTGGTTGGATCTTCTTCAATTTCTGAGATCAGAGTCTCTATGCTCTTATTATATGCCATTCCATCTATCATTTCACCATAGGTTACTTTTAGTTTATTTTGTTTTCTACCATTTTCATATTGAATAACATTATCATAATTTAAAATAAAGTTTATTTTATTATCTACTATTTCACTATCTTCTATTTCAGCATAAAATGTAGGCATTGCTTTTGTTTTTACTTTTACAATATAATTTTTTAGATTATCTTTATTTGTAGCTTCTGTTTCTGATATAGCTGTCACTTCTTTTTCGCTTCCTGTTTTATATACACTAATTCCTATTATATCTTTTACTTCAAATAAACGTTCTGTGCTTACATTAATTATTTCTGTGAGTAAGTTTTGGTCTTTATATTCATTATCTCCTGTAGTAATTTGGTTAGAATCTAAGTCATAATCTGCTATTATTTTTACTTCATATTCTTCACCAATTCCTTTTTGGAAAGTAATTCCATTTGAATTACGCCTAAATGCTTCTTCTTTTACTTTATCTTTGTTTTCATCCAATATTATAATTTTTCCACCAGTTATAGTTGCTTCTGTGTCATTTACTAAGAATGATACATGAATGTTTCTATTTCCTTCGTCTTCTTCATAACCAAATTCTGTAATTGTTGGTCTTAACTTTAAGACTCCAACTTTTGTTATGTTGTTTTGTTCTATTTCTAATTCTTTTGTATTGTTTAAAATTAGTTTTTTAATAGTAATTGTTTTTGGACCTGGTGTAGATATTACTGGTATATTGGTTTTATAGTTATTTTCTGTTTTTTCTAACTCACATTCTTTTTCATATTCATTTCCATCATCATCTGTTACATTAATAGTAGCCTTTACTGGATAGAATTTTGTTTTGTTAGTACTATCAAAGCTTATTGTTGCTTCTTCTCCTCTTTCGAAATAAACTGTTTGTTTATCTCCTCTATATGTTTTTAGATTACTAATATTTAAGTCATAGTCTGCTATTAATTGTATTGGTCTTTCTCTAAATATTTCATCTTGTACATAATATTCATTTGTTTCTTCTTCTATCTTTTTATCGTCTCTTGCATAGGTCATTTTTGCAACTAATGTATATTCTGTATCTAATTCTATTTTTTCAATTGTAAAAGTAATATGTTCTGCGTCAAATTCTTTGATTGCAACAACTTCTTTTGTACTATTTTTTACAAGATCTGCTGAACCACTAATAAATGCTTTATCTGGGTCTACTATTCTAGCTGTTAAAGTAACACTTTGCCCTATTATATCATCTGTTTGTAAGAATGCTTCACTTGTTGGTTTATCCCTTAATACATCTACTTCTACATGGTTATCTACTTGTGCTCTTATATTTCCTTCAAATATAAATTCAGTTGTGTGTAAATCTAATACTCCTGCTTCTCTTCCTGCTGGCAAAGTTACAGAATATGTCACATTTTCATCATTGTCTTCATGTCTTGTTGCGATACATTGTAAGTTATTTACTATAATATGTGTTATTTCTTTGTCTTCTTTATTTGTTTCTACTTTATAATTTAAAGTTATATTTTCACCTTTTTCCACATGATCTTTAGATGCTTCTGTTTCTATTTGTACAACTGGGCTTGCTTCTATATTTTCTTCTAATAATAAAACATCTGTATTTGTATTCTTTCCATCTAAACTATAATTTGCAAATATTTTCACTTTGTAATTGTCTACCATGCTTACTTTGCTTATATCTAAAAGAGTATTAATATAATATGAATTTGCAATTTCTGTATCACTTTCCTCTTTTACAAGATTACTTTCTACTAGTCTATTTGTTAAGTCTACATTTGCTATTTCAATTTCTGCTCTGCCTTTTTCAGCATATAGTTCAACAACAAGTTTTGATATTGAATTATCAGTATCTTTTACATAAATATTTGCGTTTAATTTACTATTTTCTTTATCTTCATTTGCTCTAAATCTTGCTATAATTGGAGTATTTTTTGTAATTTTAATTTTTATTTCTTTGCTTTCTTCTAATTTACTTACATCAATTACTTTTCCATTACTTAAAATAATTGCTTCCATTTTAAGTATATTTTCTCCTATTGTGTCAAATCCATCTACAATTGCTGTGTATGTATTCTCTTCTTGTGAAAGTTCATATGTTTTTCCATTAATAATTGCCTCTTTTGGTATACATGTTGTTTTATTAGTGCTATTAAATTTTAAAGTAATATATTCACCTATACTAAATTCTTCTGTTTGCTCTTCTTGCCCATCTTCATATTTATATGTTTTGACATCAGATAACTTAAATTCATAGTCTACTACTAAGCTTATATCTTCTATTTCAGTTTGACTTCCTTGATTATCTTTCTCGTTTTCTAATGTATCTGTATCTAAGTTATACATTATGCACATGACAACTTGATATTTTTTACCTTCTTCAACTTTTACATTTATAGCATTAGAACCTGCTGTAAGTTCTCCTGCTTCTATACAATTTTCTTCATTCGAATTGTCTTCATTTTTTGTAGTATCTTCTTGTTTTTCTATAATTTTGTATGTTCCTGATGTAAATGCTTCGTCTTCATCTTTTATATCAAATGAAAGGTTTAACTCTGATTTTTCTATATCTTCTACTTGTCTCCAATTTATAACTTCTGGAATACTTTTTAATACATCTACTTTTATAGAAGAATTTAATTGTACTTTTCTTCCATTAGTTAAAGTAGCACTTTCAAACTTATATTCTTTTACTCCGCTTGTGTCTCCTACATTTACTTTAATTTCATATAAATTTTGATTTGCCTCATTTCTAACTAATTCATATTCTTTTCCATTCATTGTGATGCTTTTTATAATTGCTTCATAATTTGCTTCTGCATCAAAACTTAGTGTAATTTCCTCATCTTTTTCTGGATAAAAATTACTTACATTAATTTGACTCATAATCACTTCATAATCTAATCTATTTTCTATTTTTTGAATTAAAAAGCTTAAATCTGTTACTGTAATTTTTCCATCATTATTCATATCTGCATTTTGTAATATAATTTCTGCTTCTTCTTCGCTCTTTCCATCTTCTAATGATTTTATATGTACTAAATGTGATACTAATAAATTAACATCTGCATAATTTACTGCTCCATCTCCATTTAATTCTCCTTTTTGAGAAAAATATGTAACTGCTCCATATACTGTGCCTATAAATTGTATTAATAAAATAGTTGTCATTACTATAATAATTATCATTTTTTGTTTTTTGCTTTTAAAAATCTTTCTTCCGAAATATACTACATTTACTGATAATAATACCTCTACTACTAGTGCTATAAATAAGACTATATAATTTTTTCCTGTTTGTGGCAATTTCCCTGGCATTAGGTTTTCATCTTCATCCTGGGTATTTTCTCCTGAATTATTTCCTCCTGAATTATTTCCTCCTGAATTATTTCCTCCTGGATTATTTCCTCCTGGATTATTTCCTCCTGGTTCTTGTTCTTCAACAATATCTACTTTTAGTTCAGTTTTCTCTCCATCTGGAACTATTATGTCTTCTTTACCTTCTGAAAGTGTTATATCTGTAACTTTAAAACTTGTTATATCTGCTTTTATTTCTTCTTTTACTTTCAAAGAAATTTCTACAATATCTTCTTTTACAGTAGAACCTGCCTTTTTATATATTGCAAATTCATTTGTATTTTGATTATATTGTAATCCTTCCCATCCATTAAGCGTTTTAAAATTTATTTCTTTTATTTCTTCAAAAACAGCTTTGTCATACTCTAATTTTGCCTTTATTACATTAATTCCCTTTTTTACTTCTTGCATATTATCGAATTTTAATGTAAATACGACTGTGTTTTCTGCATATAGTTGCTGCGATGTACTGCTTAATGCTAGTTCTACATTTGTACCTGCATATGATATAGTACTTGTTAAAATTAATATAATAATTATTAAAATAATACTAAATACTTTTTTCATTTACATTTCTCTCCTTAGTTTATGTAAGTATATGCATTAAGTATAGCATTTTTCCAAATGCATTTCAACATTTTTCGAGCTTGTAAAACCTTCCATTTGTGATAAGATGTATATTTATCTTTGTTTTACGTTTTTTTACAATTTTATGTCATTTTTGTAATTTTTTGTAATATATAAAAAAATGGTGTTGTATTTTTATTTCTCATTTTGCTCAAACAGCATAAATTAACTTAATCTTGTTAAATACCAAAGCTTTGTAGCTTTTCCTATTTTGATGTAAAAAACTGAGGTAATTCTTAGTTCCCCAGCTTTTTATCATTTTATATTTTGCAAACAACATTTTCGCCAGATTTTAATGTTATGCCTTGTTTTGGTACTTGTTCTTTGACTTGTGTATTTGCCTTATCAATTTCTTGTTCATTTTCTACATTTAGTTTAAGTACAAGTCCGTTTCTCCTCTAATACTTTTTTTGCATCTTTTACTGTCATGCCGAACTACATTGGGAACAGTCACTTCTTCCCTTTTTTCTTCTTTCTTTTCTACCTCTAAATAAGGGAGAATTTCGCTAAGTATTTTTCCAGCAGTAGGTGCTGCAACGGCTCCTCCTTGGTGTATTTTGTCGCTACTAATCCAAAATTCTATTGTTGCTTTACAAT
>CANSNA010000002.1 GCA_947648255.1 uncultured Clostridium sp.
TATACTTCCGATCTCCTAATTGTCCATATGTATTTTTTCCATATGAATATATTCTTCCAGATTCTCCTAGCATTAACACATGGTCTTCTCCTTCGCTCATTTGCATAACTTTTTCTTCTACGAAAACTGGTGGTAAGCTCGGATCATATTCATTTATTGATAATCTGATAATTGAATTATCTTTTATGCACCTAACTAATCCATCTGTACGTAAATAATAACTTCTTCCTATATCTGTTATATTTTCTAGATAATCATTTAATACAGGTGTTTTTGTATATCCTTCTCCCCATTCATAAACATGTCCCTCTTCTGTTATCGCATAAGAAGTATTTTCTATAGCTCTTACTTTTGCTATATGATCTATTCCTAGTTTTATAGGGCTTTTAATCGTGCTCGTATTTCCTATTCCTAGTTGCCCATTTCCATTTCCTCCTATGGCATATACTACTCCTGATTTGCCTAAAGCTAATATATGTGTTGTTCCAGAAGTTATATCAATTATTTCTTCTGGGAATTCAATTTCTTCTGGGCAAGTTTCATTATTTATTGTTCCAAATCCCCAAACTGTTCCATTTGAACGAAGAGCTATTGTGAAGTCTTTTCCATTTACAACTTTTGCTGAAACTTTTGCATCTTTGCTGTCTACTATATTTACCCATGCATTTTTTGGCTCTCCTGTACTATTTTCTGCAATAATTAGGCATCTGCCGATTTTTTCTCCTGTAATTCTATAGTTTGGAGTAGCTTTTCTTATATCTACAACTTCACTATTATCTACTCCTTCTATTTTTGCAAGTTTTGCTTCTTTTTCATTTGTGCTAATTACATTTGAGATTTCTCCATCTGCTATATCCTTTTTTAAATTAAAACTGTTACATAACTCTATTACTACATCTTTACTTGTATTTACTGGTATTATTGCTGTGCTTGGTATTATTTTTACCTCTATGTCTCCAAGTTTTGTAAATATCTCTCTTGAGATATTATCTTTTGTTCCAAGTTGCCCTTTTGAGTTTAGTCCGTATAGTATATACAAAGCCTTCTTCATCAGATATAGCTGCATGATTCTTAGAAATTTCTACATTTTCCATATTCTTTAGGTCTATTTCTATTCCGTCTTTGTCTTGAAGTTTTGTAAGTTCCACTGCAAAGCCTGCTTTTACTGTATCTATTCCAAGTTTATGGTTTGTATTATCTCCAAAAACATATACTTTTCCATCAAAATCTAGAACCATAGAAGACTGACTTCCTGCTGATACTTCTAATATATTTTCTAAAATTCCACTTTCTCCAATTACTAAGCTTGAATATTTACTTGTTTTATTTTTAGTATCTCCAAGTTGTCCTTCTTCTCCTCTTCCCATTCCATATGCATTTCCCCTTAGAGTTACAAACAAGTTATGGTCTTCTCCATTAGACATTTCTAATATACTATTTAAGAAAAGTAATGGTTTTTCTATATCATTTTTGTTATATACTCTTCCGTCTTCTCCAAGTAGTAATTCTCCATCTACATCTACAAATTTACGATTAGCTTCTATTTTAGTTATTTCATTATATCCGCTTCCCCAAATAAAGGCATCTCCAGCTTGATTAACTGCAAAGAAATTATCTCCATTAGTACTTACAGCTATAATATTTTCTAATCCTTGAACTTTTTCTGCATAATTTTTCTTTTCTACTGTTTTATTTTTGCCTTCTTCAGCTGTTAATTCTGATTTAGAAAATGCTCCCCAAATGTATACTTCTCCATTTTTGTTTAATGCTATACTAGAGTTTTTCCTGGCATCTATTCTTATAATTTCATCAAGCTCTATTCCTTCTGCTATTAGCACTTGTACTGGTTCATTACTATCTAATTCTTTTCCATTTCCGAGTTCCCCATTTGCATTTGCTCCAAAACTCCAAACTGTTCCATTTTCTTTTAATGCAATTGTGAATTCATCACCTTGTTTAACACTAGATTTTGCAATTTCTTTTAGGACATTAACAACTATATATGTTGTGTATCCATTTGTTTCATCTGTTATTTTTACTTTTGCAATTCCAATATTATTTGCAGTAATTAATCCATTTTCGTCAACGTTTACTATAGTTTGATCTACTATTTCATATTTAAGATTTCCAACTGTTATCTCATCTGTTTGCATATCATTTAATTTTGTGTATGAGACTTTGCTTTCATCTATTTGATATGTATCATTTACATGCATTGTAAGCTGTTTTGTAGGATAATTTAAAACTGAGTCTACTTCATTTATTGTTACTGTTCCATCTCCACCATCTGCTCCATTTATTGCTCCCATTGAGGCACCTGTTGCTTTAATTACTCCACCTTTTCCGTCCTTTTGCTGAAACTTCTCCTGCATTTTTTACATATCTTGCAAAAATATTTACTGTTCCACCACCAGAACCTGCTCCACCTACTGCTCCATTATATCTTTGATTAAAAGCAAATGTTCCTCCTGCTCCATTTGAACCTTCTGATGATATTTTTCCTGTGTTTTGCAAAGTGTCTGCATATAGCATTAAAAGTCCACCTGTTCCATCTTCTCCCTTAGTTTGGCTACCTGCTGTTCCCCATCTTGAATATGCTGAATTTCCTCCTGTTATTCCTGCTCCTCCTCCTGCAAAGTATTGAGTCACATTGTTTATATCCCATGCACTTGCATTTCCTCCTTTTGAGTCAGTTGCTGAGGTTACACTTGCTGCTACTGCTGGGGCATTACAAATTACTAATGCTCCACCACCATTTCCTCCTGAATATGAGTTTCCTCCTGTTGATGCACCAAGCCATGAATTTGCAGAACCATTCATTGCGTTTATAATATATGAACCTTGTCCTCCGCTTCCTGTTCCTCTTCCTTCTCCTTCTATTCCTGCTTTTCCTTGACCATTTACTTGCCATCCTGGGCATGGTTTGTAGGCTTCTCTTCCTTCTGCTCCATCTTTTGGTACATATTCATATGAACTATCTATATTTTCCCATAAATATACATTTTGACCTTCTTCTACATTCGCACCTCTTGCTGTCATTGTTATTTCACCTTCATTTATAAGGTCACCTAAAACGCATACATACATTCCCTTTTTTCTAGTTGTTGCAGTTAAAGTCACTCCTTCTCCTACTTTTAAGTTTTTATGATATTTTACAACTAGCATAGTTTTATCTGCTATATTATTTCCAAGTGATACTGTTTTAGAAGTTTCTCCATCTGCTAATTCATATACCATATCTTCATAATAATTTATAAGTTCTACATTATATATTTCTCCATTTACTAATATTTCATAATTTCCATCTGTAAGATTTGCATCTCTTAGCCCTTGAATTATATCGTTTGTCTTTTTTATAACTTTTATTGTAATTTGTTTTGTCATTTTTGTAGAATTATGTGTTATTGTGATTTTTCCTTCTCCATAGGTATTTGCTGTAATTATTCCATAGTTTTGTATACTTAGTTTGCTTGTATCTGTTGCTATTAATGTAAAGTTTTGTTTATTTCCATCTACTAAATCTATTTTTAAGTTAAAGGTGTTTATTAAGCTATAATCGATTTCTCTTGTTTCTCCTAAGTCAAAGTAGTATATATAACTTTCTGTATCAATTTTTGTTTCTCCAATTTTTGTATATGATACTATATTTGTTTTATTTCCATTTCCTTGCTCTCCGGTATGTATTTACTCCAGTCATATAAACAAATCCATCTACATCAGAAATACCAGAATGAGTACTATGACCTACTGATATACATTCAATTTCTTTTCCTATGTCTATTTTGGTTAAAGTACTTGTACTTGCTGTGCTACCGCATTCCTATTCTACCATTTGCATTACATCCTGCTCTTAATACTTCTCCTTGTGCATTTTTTACAAATGTAGTATCATTACCAGCTACAATTTCATATGTGTCTTTAGCTATAGCTGATGTGACTGATGCTACAGTTCTTACAAGTTCTCCATATGAGTTGTTTGCACCCCATGAATATACATATCCATGTACTGTTAGTGCTAGATAGTGGTCAGCTCCTCCACTTATTTTTGCCACTTGACTATATGGTTCTATCTTAGTTTCTAAGTTTGAAATATTATATATAAGCCCTTCTTCACTTAAAAAGATTCCTCCTTGAAAGTCTACCATTTTGTGTGAAGATATAAGTCTCATTGGTAGGCTAGAATATCCTTCACCCCAAGCATATATGTCTCCACCTTTTGTGATAGCAATTGTTATATTTTTATAGGCTCTAACTTTTACTACATCATTTATTCCATCTATTTTTATTGCTATATTACTATTATCATTTGTTGCATTTCCTAGTTGTCCTTTTTCATTTGCTCCCCAAGTATAGATACTTCCATCTTTTCCTAGAGCAACTGTATGATTATATCCTGATGATATTTGAACTATGTTTTCAAGATATGTATTATTATCTTTATATTTTACTTGCACAGGTTTTGTGTTATCTGCATTTTCTCCGATTTCCAAGCTGACCTGTATTTCCTCTACCATAGCTCCAGACTGTTCCATTTGTTTTTAAACTTACTGTAAAGTTACTTCCTGTTACAAGCATTGGTTTTATTCCATTTATTACATTTATATATACATAAGTTTCTATTTCATTTTTAGTATCAAATATTTTAAGTTTTGTTTGTCCAACAGAAATTCCTGTAATTTGACCATTACTATCTATTTCTGCAATAGATGTGTCTTGCATCTCATATATAATTTCTCCAAGAGTTATTGTTTTGTCTTGGTGTTTATTTTGACTTACAAGACCTATTTTTGATTTTTCTATATTATGGCTAGCTCCGAACTTGCATTGTTATTTCTTTTTCTGTATAGTTTAGTTCTGTTTGCACATTAGTAATTGTAACGCTTCCTGCTCCTCCTGCTCCTCCGATTTAAAATACCCATGTTTCTAGCATTTGTCCAACCATAAGTTTGAACATCTCCTCCTGCTCCTCCTGCTGCATAAATTGTTCCTACATTTTTTGCTTTATTATAAAATACGTTTATCGAACCTCCACCGAGATCCTCCGCCTCCTACTGCTCCTGCATAGTCTGGACCATTATATGAACCATATAGTTGGTATCTGGCTGTAAATCCTGCTCCTGCTGTTCCATTTGATACAATTTGCCCTTCGTTTTGAAGACTGTTTGCATAAAGTATTAGAAGTCCTCCTGTTCCTGTTCCACCAGCACTTTGTGCATTTGTCATATTTTGTCTTTGATGACTAGATGAGCCTCCTTTAACTCCTGCTCCTCCACCTGCCCAGTAATATGATCTAGAATTTGAATCATAAACATGTGCCGAACCTCCTGATGTGCTACTTGCTCCTGCAACTGATACTGCTCCTGCATTACATCTAACAAAACCTGCTGTACCATTTCCTCCTGAATAAGAAGTACCTCCTGTAGATGCTTGCAAGGTACAGCTTGCACTTCCACTTGCTCCGATTTGTAATTACAGATCCCTGTCCTCCTCCTCCAGTCCTACGTGATGTTCCAGCATTTCCTGTTCTTCCACGATGATCCTGACCAGATGTAGCATATGGGTTTAATGCTGAAAGTCCTGAAGCACCAGAAGCTGGTACATATTCATAACTTGAGTCATTATTTTTCCAAAGGTAAACATCTTCTCCTTGTACATTATATGTTCCACGTGCTGTCATTGAAATTGTGCCATTATTTACTAGTTCTCCCATTACACAAAGGTACATTCCTTTTTTATATGTTAAATTTGAAACATTAGTAGCTGTAACGGTTACTCCTTTATCTATTGTTAAATTCTTATGATATTTTACAATAAGCGTTCTAGGTGTTGTTCCAGTATCTCCAAGTGATACTGTTCTTGAAGTCTGCCCAGAACTTAGAGAATATGTAACATTATCATAAAAATTTATTAATTCTACTGCATAATTTTTAGTTGTGCTTCCAGCTGTAACTCTAAATGTGTAATTTCCATCTGTTAGGTCATTATCACGAGCCCCTTGCACAAGGCTATCACATATAATTGCACCATCTGATGCTACATTACTTCCTGCTTTTGAAACTTGCACATCTGTAGAATTTCCAGAAATAATTTCTATATTTTCTGCTTCTATTTGTTTAGTTTTAGATATTTCATCTTTTGGCATGACAAAAGATCTAGCTCCTATTACTCCTACAGTAATAGTACTAAGCATAAGGCCTAAAGAGGCAAAAGTTATTCTTTTCATTTTTCTTTTAAGCTTCTTTGTCATGAATCTTCTCCTATAGTTTTGTATTTTTTTAATATATATAATAATAAAACTATAAATTTTGAAGTTCAAGACCCTAAAAAGCTATCAAAAAAAACGCCGTCTAATACCTTTACGGAACGGCGTTTTGCTCTGATTAATACAAAATTTGACATTTTGTTTATTTTTTTGTTACATTTTGTGTCATATATAGCTTTTTGCTTAGGGATATCAGTAAATTATAGTACAATTCTTACCTACTCAAAATTTCTATTTAATCTACAAGCACACTATTTAGTCTTGTTATTTTTCCATCTTCTATTTTTACTTCAATAGTATTTTCTGGTGATGAAATATAATAGTATTCTACACCTTGTCTTTGTATTTTTATTACCTCTACTTCTGTGTTTAGTAATTGACTTTCTCCAAGTTCTTTAAATTTTTCTATTGCAATTTCTATTGCTCTTTCTTGGGTTATCCCTGCACCTGAGCTATTATTTTCAGTTTTAACTGGTTTTTTTGAGTTCGAGTTATCTGGTGTTGTCTCAACCTTAGAATTTGTTTTAGTTTCAGTTTTAGTGTTCTTATTTGTGTCTTCATTTGTTGCTACTTCTTCATTTTTTGGTAAAATATTTTCTATATATGCCCTTACATCTACTCCTTGTTTTTCTAGCAAGAAATATGCTGAGCCTAATATTACTAATATGCATAGTAATATTAGTAAATTATACATATTAAATACTCTTCTTTCTTTTTTTCTTCTTTTTGCACTCATTTATTACACCCTTTTTTTCTTTAGACTTTAATTTATTTTATCATTAAGTTTTTTAATTGTAAATAGATTTCTTGAAAATTTTTACGCACAAAGAATAGATGTACTTTTGAGGGGTTTTTTGTACATCTATTCTTTATTATTTCTTTTTATAGTCAAAACTTTAAAATACTTTTTTAGATTAAATTATTATTCTAAAATTATTACAAATGGCTCATCGTCATAGTTTATTCTTACTTTCTTACTTATTCCTCTGTGTTTAATTTCTAGGTCTTTTCCGTCTAATTTTCTTGCTATCTTCTTGTTTAATTCTATCTTAACTTTGTTTAAGTATGTATCTCCATCTAAGTATTTGTCTACATCTATGTATGGCTTTCTCTTTCTTAGCTTCTTGCCGCCACCTAGTTCGAATTCTCCATCTTCTTCTACATATACTTTTGTGTTACGTCTTGTTAGTAGTAGTAATAATAGTAGGAAGAATGCTCCTGTTCCTAGCCATAGTGCAAGGAGTGGATTTATATCTTTTTTCTCATCTTTTACACCCATTACTGCCGTTGGGGTCGGAGTTGGGCTTGGCTTTGGTGTAGGTGTTGGAGTTGGCTCTGGTGTAGGCTCTGGAGTTGGTTCTGGAGTTGGTGCTGGTGTTTCAATAATTATTACCTTTGGTGGCTGTGGTTTACTTGGATTTACTGGAGTTGGAGTTGGGGTTGGTTTTGGCTCTGGTTTTTCTCCAACTATAACCACAAATTTCATTGTGTAGCCTTCATATGTTACTGTTATTACTTGTGCTCCACTTTCATTTGGGTCATATCCTGATATCATGTCCATTGTTACTGGGACATTAGATGTTCCACTTAGTTTTATAACTTTTAGCATTGCACCTGTTAAGTCTATGTTTTCTCCATATGCATATTTAATTTTATCTGGTTCTTTTTCTAGTGTAACATTGATTAATTCATCTACTACTTCTACATCAAATGTTGTTGTTAATCCTTTATATGTTACATGTATTATTTGGTCTCCTAGTTGTAATTTGTCATATCCTGAAAGCATTTCTTCTGTTAATGGTACTGTTTCATCTATTGCTCCACTTACCATTATTACCTCTAAGAATGCTCCATTTAAATCTAATTCTTCACCATATTTGTAGGTAACTTTTGTAGGCACTACTCTTAGGTGACTTACTTGGTCTTTTACTTCAACTTCATATTCTCCTAAAACCTCGCCTAAATATGTTATTGTTAAGACTTGAGTTCCTATTTCTTCTGGGTCATATCCTGATACCATATCACTTGTTATGTCTATAATCTCATTGTTTCCACTTTCTTTAACTAGCTCTATAGTACCTCCTCTTAAGTCTAATTTCTCGCCATAGGTGTATTCTCTTTTGTCTGGTAATGTTTTTAGTATTACATCACTTACTACATCTGTAACTGTTACAGAAAATGTATCTGTTTTTCCATTATATGTTACAGTTATTGTTTTTGATCCTGCACTGCTTGAATCAAATGTACTAACCATATCACTTGTGATTGGAACAGGTTTTGTCTTTGTTCCACTTGCTTTAACTTCACAAACTGTTGCACCTGTTAAGTCAAGTGTTTCTCCCACTGCATAAACATCTTTATCTGGTGGAGTTACCTCAATTCCTGTCACATAATCTTCTACTGTTATTGGGTATGTTACAGTAAATCCTTCATATTTTACTTTTAAGTTTCTTGGTGTTAAATCTGTACTATCAAATGGTGTTCCGTCTTCTTCTGTTACCATGGCTGGGGTTATTGGAACTGATTTTGTTCCTGAACCACTTGTAACTAACAATGAACCTCCTGATACATCTAATGTTTCACCATATCTATATGCTTGTTTTGGGGTATTTTCTAATTGCACATTTGTTATTGAGTCTGCTATATTTATTGTATATGCCGTTTTTGCTGATTTTCCGTTTTCTGTAAATGTTACTTGAATTGGTAAGTTTGCTCCAGATGCATTTGAGTTAAATCCTGTAACTTTTACTCTTCCATCAGTGAGCGATATTACTTCTTTTTGTCCGTTCGCTCTTGTAACTTCAATTGTTCCTCCTGTTAAATCTTCTGCTTCTCCAATATTATAGTTCTGTTTTGGATAGTTTTTCATTGTAACACTTTGTACTTCATTTACTATAGTTATTGGATAATTAATTGTTTTTGATAATCCATTTGGTGCTGTATATGATATTTTTAATACTTTTTCTACTTTTTGTGTGCTATCATAAGTTGTTGGAGCCATGTTAACTGGGGTAGTTCCATCGGCTTCTGTTATTGTAGCATTTGTTAAAGCTAAATTATCAAAGGTATTATCATTATATGTTAATTTAATATTTCCTTCACCTAATGCAAGTGCTCCTCCATGGGCATATCTTGTCGTTGTAGGTGCTGTAATATCTATGCTTGCTACTTTGTTTAGTAATGTTACATTTAATGTTCCTATTTTGTCTTCCCCATATGTAAAGCTGTTTGTATCCATATCTGTATAAATTACAGATAATGACTGTGGATTTTTAGTGTTTTTGTCATATCCTGGCACCATGCTTGTTGTTAAGGCCTTAGCTGCTTGTGGTCCAGCTTTTGAGTAATTTACTGTATATGTAATACTATTATCGCTAATTAGTTTAACTAATTCGTTGCCATATTCTCCTGTAACTGTATCTGGGGATACTGTGATACCTGTTACATAGTCTTTTACATTTACTATAACTGTTTTAGTTTGTCCACCATATTCTATTGTTAGAGTTTGATTTCCAAGTGTATCTTTATTATACCCTTTAACCATTCCTGCTGTTATAGGAACTGTTTCTGTTCCGCTTCCCTTTTGTACTTCTATACTTGCTCCTGTTAAGTTTAATTCATCATTGTGTTTATAGCTTGTATTAGGGAATGTTACACTATTTATTCCTGTTATTTTGTCTGTAACTGTTACATAGTATGTTGCTTGTTTTGATACTCCGGTTTTCTGTATATGTGATCGTTAGTGGCAAGTTGTTATTATCTACACTTGAATTGAAGCCAGATACATTTGCTTTACTGTTTCCTTTAACTGTTACTGTTTCTGTTTCTCCATTTCCTCTTTCTACTAGTATTGTAAGATTATCTAAATCAAGTGTGTCGTTTCTGTTATATGATGTTTTGTGTGTTGTACTATTTACACTTATTCCTTTTACATCATTTATTATGGTTACTGGATAGTCTGCCTTATAGTCTTTTCCATCTTGTGTATATACTAATTTAAGTGTTTTTGTAGCTCTATGATCGCTATCAAAAGTAGTTGCTGTTACCTTTGTTACTGGAGTCGTTTCATCTGGTTCATATACTTTTAATTTTGTTATATCTCCTGATACTTTGTCTCCATTTGCATATTCTAAGGTAACTGTAGCTCCTGCCATAGCTATTGCTTCATTATAATTATATGTATCTTTTATAGGTTTTTGAATTTCTACATTTATTATTTTGTTTTCTACTGTTATTTTTAAGTCTTTGTGGAAATCATCTCCTACTGTAAAGCTATTTGTGTCTCCGTCTATATATGTTACTGTTAGTATTTGTGTTGTCATTTGTGTTGCGTCATATGCAGATACCATATTTGTTGCAAGTTTTACAGCTTCTTTTTTTCCAGCTTTTGCATAATTTACTGTATATGTTATGTCTAGTCTGTCTATTATATCACTTAAGCTTTCGTTGTAATTTGCTTTAACTTCACCTGTTTCGCTTAACTCTATTCCTGTTACATAATCTTTTACATTAACTGTTACTGATGTATCTGTTTGACCACCATAAGTTATTGTTAATGGTTGATCTCCTAACTTTTTAGGGTCATATCCTGATATCATTCCTGTTGTTAAATCAACTCTTGCTGGTCCACTTCCCTTTTGTACCATCATGTATGCACCTGTTAGATTTAGGGCATCCTCATATTTATATTCCTTATTTGGGAATACTACACTATTTATTGCTGTTATTTTATCTGCAACTGTTACATAATATGTCGCTTGTTTTGATGTTCCGATTTTCTGTAAATGTTAATGTTACTGGTACATTATTGTTTTCCACTGCTGATGTAAATCCTGTGTTTGTTATTTTTCCGTTTCCTTTTACTGTAATTATTTCTTCTGCCTCTGATGCTTTTCTTTTTACTGCTATTTCTAAATTATCTAAGTTAAGTGGTTCATTTACATTGTATGATATTTGATGATTTGTACTATGTATTCTTATGCTTTCTACTCTATTGGTTATTACTATTGGGTATGTTATATCATCTGATTTTCCATTTGCTGATGTATAACTTAGTTTTATTTGTTTTGTCACTTTTTGTGTTGCATCATATTCACTTGCATTTGGAGATGTTGTTACAGGAGCTGTTCCATCTGCATATGTTACTGTTGCATTTGATATTGAAAGATTTGATGTTGTTCCATCTGCATATGTTATTAATATGTTTCCTCCTGCTAAGCTAAATGTTTCTCCATGATCAAAAGTGTCTTTTGTAGGTTTTTGTATTGCTACACTTTTTATACTATTTTCTAGTGTTATTTTTATGTTTGTTGATATGTCTTTTCCATTTGTTGCACTTGATGCATCTGTATCTCTATATTTTACCACTAAATTTTGTAGAGCTGTTGTAGTTTTATTATATCCTTCAACCATTCCCGCTGTAACAGGTGCTGGGGCTTTATTTCCTGCCTTTGCATAGTGCACTGTATACATTACTGTATTATCTCCAAGTAGTGTACTAAGTTCTGTATTTACTGCACCTGTTATAGTGTCTGGGTTTAAGGTTATTTTATCTACATAGTCTTTTACATTAACTGTTACTTTTTTTCCTGCTTCTGTTCCATATGTCTTTCCATCATATGTAATAACTAAATCTTGATCTCCTAACTCAGTTTTGTTGTATCCAGATATCATGGCTTTAGTTAATTGGACTTCCTTTGGTCCGCTTCCCATTTCTACATTAATTGTTGCACCTGTTAAATCAAGTTCTTCATTATATTTGTAGTCTCTTTTTGGTAAGTTTACACTATTTATTCTTATTATACTGTCTGCAATCACTACATTATATGTTGTTTGTTTTTGTATTCCATTTTCCATATATGTAATTGTTAGTGGCAAACTTGGATTTGCTACTCCTGAATTAAATCCTGTTATTGTTGCTTTTCCATCTGCTAAAGTATCTGCATATATTGTATCTACTGAAACTACATCTAATGGATCTCCTGCATGTCTTGATATCCCTATTTCTAAGTTTGTTAAATCGATCGTGCTTCCTATATTATATGTTGTTATATGATTTGTACTTGTTACCCTTATTCCTGTTATGTCGTTTATTAATGTTATTGGGTAATCTACTGTTCCAGTTTTTCCGGTCTTCTGTGTAGCTTATTTTGAGTGTTTTTGATATTTTATGGTCGCTTCCATATGCTGTATATGCTGGTGACATGTTAAGTGCTGAACCATCTGTTTCTTTTATTATAGCACTTGCAAATGGAGCACTTGTGTTACTTGTTCCATCTGAGTAGGTTCTTGTTATTACTCCTCCCGCGAAGTCTATTGTTTCACCATGTTTATATGTTGTTTTGTTTGGAGCTTTTATTGTTATTGTTTTTAACTTGTTCTCTACTTCTACTCCAAATTGGTCTGTTATTGTATCTGGTATTTTTGTCGTTCCATCACTTAATGTATATTCTAAGTTATATGTTACATCTATTGTTTTTATTCCTGCTGTACTGCTATCAAAGGCTGATACCATACTGCTTGTTAAATCTACTGCTTGCAAGCCTTTTTTTGCCCATGTTAGTCTTAATCTTCCTCCTGTTAAATTCAGTGGTGTCTCTCCTATTTCATATTCCCACTTAGTTGGAGCAACTAATGTGTGTGAGATTACATAGTCGTAGCATTCTACTTCTATTTTAGTAGGTGCAGTTTTTCCTGCAAGAGACACTGTTAATTGTTGTTTGCTTCCAACTGTTGTATTGCTAAATGTAGATACATTAATACTTCCATCTGGTAATCTAATGTTTGATGTTGTTCCACTTCCTAGTGTTACCTGTACTACCGCTCCCTCTAGTTCTAGGTTTTCTCCATATTTATATACTTGCTTTGTTGGTTGGGCTATTACATCTATTCTATCTATTGTATCATTTACTATTACTGTTTGAGAGGCTGTAATTCCTTCATATGTAAAGTTTATTATTTGTGTTCCTTTTTTGGGTATTTGCCCTGCTGGTGAGCTTTGTGTAAAGTTTGGTGAGTCTACATTTGCTTTAGTTTCGCTTGGAATTATTGTAGTTCCTATATCACTTGCTGTAAAGGTTAATTTTTGGTTGCTCTTTTTGGTGGCTTCAAATGTTAATCCTGTAAAATCTAGGTTTTCATCATGGTTATATTCTAAGTCTGCCATTGGGGTTTTTACGACAAACTTAATTACTGGGTCTGTTACTGTAATTGGGAATGCTGGGGCATCAAACCCTTTATATGAAACTACTACATTTGGATTTGTAACATCTGCTGGGCTTCCTGTTTTTATGTTTATTCCTGAACTATCTAAGGCTAAAATGTCTGTTGTTCCATCTTTATATGTAACTGTTAATTCTCCTCCTGCTAAGTTTACTGTTTCTCCATGTGTATAATTTTTGTTAGTTGGATCTTTGGTTACTGCAATGCTGTCTATTTCTTTTTCTGGTGTTGCAAAGCCTTTTGAGCCAAGTGGTGCAAAGTCATAGTTATCATTGCTGGCATTATAGTTTATTTTAGCTCCTGTTGGCAATCCGTTTCCTTTTGGTATTAGTTCAAATAAGTCCATTGTTATGTTGTCTTCTGTTATACTATTGTCTACTACTTTAAAATATAAGTTTATTATTGGATAATATACTGGGTAGCCTTCACCTATAGTATCATATTCTGGTATACCATAATTATCTCCAAATTGACCTGGTATAAATAAATATTCTGTAAGGTCTGTTCCTCCCTGTGGTTCTGTTGCTGTAAGTGCGAATTCACCAGTAGTTATATCATATGTTTGAGTTTTAAACTCACTCATATTTAATCCTTCTATTTTTTCCATTGTAAGTGATGCTTGTGGTTTTAATTTAACTTCTGCACCTGTGTTTTTATTACATGGAACAATTTTTGTCTTATCTGCAACTTTGAAGTGCACATCAAATCCTTTTATTAATGTTTCAGTTACTGCTGCCATTTGTATTTTTAGTACTCTATTTGCACCAATTGTTGTAATTCCTAAGTTATTAAATATAATTGGCTTTTCTTCAATTGTTGTGCTTGCAGCTGCTTTTACAGTATTATTAAATAGTACATTATATGGCGAAAATAAATTTATTATTATAATCAATACTGTAATTAATGCAATCCTCTTCTTTAGTTTCATGTTTCTTCTCCTTTACATATATTCCTCAATTATCATTTCTAAATACATATTGTCTACTACACTTACAATATCATCTAAAGCTACATAGCCTTTTTGTCCAAAGTCACATCCTGATTCATAGATACCGTCTCCTTCATTTGAATATTGCCTATCTACTATTTCTACTATATCTGATAGGTCTATTACTCCGGCTTCTATCGGCATCCCCTTCTGTTAATATTTTATTTCCTAAATCAATTACATCACCTTCATTTAAGGTAATTGATTTTACTACATTTTGTAAAAAACCGTACTCTTTCTAAAAGTAAGTCATATTCTCCTGGTAGTGCATATATTATGTAGCTTCCATCTTCTTCTTCACTTTGTACTTGTCTTTGAAATTCTATTAAGTCTAAGTCTTCAAAAGATGCATTTTTAGGTGGTATATCTTCAAATGTGAATTCTCCTTTATTATATATAGTTGCATTTGCTATGTATTTTACCTGATGTCCATAGTTGTTTAGCATTGTGTCTCTTAAGAAGGTTCCAAGTTGTATACTGCCTTTTATTGTTCCATATGGTCTTTTTATTGTTACTTGGTATTCATTTATTGTGCTTCCGATCTTTTGCTGTTACTATTACTGTTATTATTGTATCTTCTGTTCCCAGTTCGTTTAGTATTATATTTAGTGGTATATTATCTTCTATATCTTTCTCTTCATATAAAAGAGTAGTTCCGGTCTACATCATATACTAACTCTCCGGTTTTCATCTCGTTTTGGAACTCTTACTTTAGATGTTCCTTCTGGGTCTGTCTTTTTAATTGTTAAATCTATATCATCTATATATTCTCTTATCTCTGTTTCATATTCTAGTATTTCTGAATTAAATTCTGGTGAAAGTGTATATTCTTTTGTTTCATCTTTATCTGGATTTTCTTCATCTATTACTTTGTGAGTTACTTTCATCATTTCTAAACTTGCATCAGCAACTGCTGTTCTATCTTTAAATACAAAAGTTGTTTGTTTATCATAGTAATGATATCCACCGTGCTTGTCCATCTAAGTCGATTTTAATTCCTGTTTTTGGAGCTTTATCTCCTGTTACTAATGAGAATTTATTTATATCAAATGTTTCACCTTTCATTTGGAAACTCATTTTTCCAAATAATACATCTCCTTTTGTATTTATTACTGGTTTTACTATTCCGGTCTTGTATTATATGTTCACTATATGTTGCTTCACCTTTTACTGAAAAGATTGCTTCTATAGTATTTGATGCTTTTTCAATTGTAAATAAATTTATTCTATTTTCAAATTCTTCTTCGAATTTATAATATGCATTATTTTCAAAATTTTCTGTATCAAATTCTAGATCATCTGTATCTAGCATTATGTCTTGTTGTTCGTTTGATGCAAGTGATGATGGCACAAGCTCTGTTTCATCAAACTGAAATCTTGCTGTAAATCCGTTTAAACTGTAAGTTGTGCCCCCAAAGTTCCATTATTAGTTGTTTGTTTTTACCTTCTTCTTCTTTTACCTCAACAGCTCTTAGTTCTAAATACTCGCCTGCTGTGGGTTCTCTTCTTCTGTCTTCTTCACTTTCTATGGCAACAGTCTCAAATGGCACTTGAAGTAGTGAAATTACAAATATGGTTATACTTGCTATAACTTTTACTGTTAAATTATGTATTTTTTGTATTTTCAAGTTCACTACTCTCCTTTTTTCTTAAATAAATCTTACCTTTTTATTATAAGTAAAAAAAAAATCCTGTCAATTGCTCTAATTTTATGTCTAAAAAATTTTTTCTTACGGTTTTTCAGGCTTAAATTGTCATTTTTTGTTTTGTTAAATTTTTATATCTTTATTATTACAAATATTACAAATTTTTGTTATATTTAAACTAGAATATCTATCTTTCAGTTTTCCCTAAGGTTTTTATATGGTAAGTATATTTTCCAGTTTTTACCATGGTAATTTAAAAGTTTTACAAAACTATAAATAGTAAAAACAGGCAGACCTAGAGAAAATTTTTTCTCTAAAGTCTGCCTGTTTTTTAGGGTCTAATGTACAATTATGGGCATTTGATAATTGATATTATCATAGATAGTCTTTGCAGTCGCCCACTGAAGATTCACACATCCATGAGAGCCTCTGGTAAGATACGTATCTGGGACAAAATCACTATCAGCCCTCCACGTTGCATCATGCAATCCAACACCATCATATGTAAATTGCATCCAGAAATCTGAATGTCCTCCATATGTTTTAAAGTCCTTATCTTCCTGCTTAAGTAGAAGGTGATAAACTCCTGTAGGTGTTGCTCGCTTAGTGTTTGCAGTTCCTGTCACACACGGTTTGTCTACTATGAGTTTGCCATCTACATACATATAGACTCTTTGATTTGTAAGATCTATTTCTATGTAGCTTGAAAACTCATCTAAAAGATTAAGCCGTGAGTAAATTGGGTTACGTGTAGTTTTTTCGCCGTTTTGAAGTTCCTCGGTTATTTTTGCAAGCTCTGCCTCTTTATCAACTGCATTTCGATTTTCCCAGTCGACTGGCAGTTTTATTTTTCCTGCATTAACTGTTTCGAACTCCATATCAGCCCCTGCTTCTTTTACCTTATTATCTAAAGTGTCGATAAAGGCTTCAAGGTTTTCAGCAATTCTTATATCGTAGTTTCCTTCTGCATCTTGATATACCCAGTCTTTCATGATGTTTATATCTAGGGTATATACACTACCATCTGTTAGAGTAAAAGCAATTTCACTCCTTAAGACTTTGTTTACCTTTTGCCTCATCTTGAGAAGCTCTGGGTCGTCTGACTTTACTGTAGGTTCTACATTGGTAATACTCGTAAAATCAATGACATTTTCACCATTTTTTAGCAAGCTTTTGGCAAGATCAAAGGCCTCTTCAAAATCAATCTCGTTGCCTTCTGCACTTGAGGTCGATTCAATAAAGCCTTCTTTCCCTATAAAAAGCTTTGCGTCCAAGGGCTTTTTCATATTCTCAGCTTTAAGCTGTGGAATACCTTTCATATAGTCCCTCAAAGTTTCTTCATTAACAGAAAAAGTTTCAGATGTTAAAGTAATCTCTTTAGCATCTTTTCCTTCTTTGCTGTGCTGAAAATTGAGAAACTCCTCAAGCTCACTTGTATCGCAGATTTCTCTTCCAAGGATTTTCCCAGACTCTAAGTGTTCTATGCTATCTGCAAATCGAAACATGATATTTGCTTCTTCAATCTGCATTTTAGCGTCTTCCACTGAGAGTTTCGAGCAATCTTCGCCATGGATTGTTGTGCCTTCGTGATAGTAGGAGGTTTTAAAGTGTTCTCCTACAAGTATTGCTCCCACAACTAGAAGCAATAATAGTCCTGTAGTAATGGTCCGTATACGTTGTATCGTCTGATCTGCTCCTTTCTGTCTACCCTTATACATATATGGTCCCCTTTCTCTTTCCGCCACTTTTTTAACTCTAAGTGGCTGTATTTTCACATGATAGGAGTTCTCCCATCATTAGTTATAAATTATACTACAATTTACATAAAATGTAAATAGATTTTTTCTTAATATTTTGTTTTCTTATACTTTCTACATTTTCTATTATTTATTGGCATTATAATTCTTAGCAAAAAGATTATGTGCGAGTAAATAAATAATTTATTCCACCATTTGCTACAGCTGTTAGCCCAAGCATTATAATTCCTGCTGTGAACACTCCAGCTACAATTACTGGTACTGCTTTTTTAGGTTTAAGGTCTAAAAAATTTGCAATAAGTGATCCCATCCATGCTCCTGTTCCTGGAAGTGGAACTGCTACAAAAAGATATACTCCTAATAATGTTGCTTTTTGTAATTTTGTACTTTCTGCAATTTTTTTAGTTGCTTTTTCAGTTGCCCAGTCAATTATCTTTTTTAAGAATTTTATTTTTCCTAATAAGTCAAATATTGGTCTTATAAATTTAACTATAAAATATACTGGTAAAATGTTTCCTATGAAACTTATTATAAAAGCTTCAAAATAAGATAAATGAAATGAAAGTACCCCTATAGGTATAGCACCTCTTAATTCTATTATAGGTATCATACTTACAATAAAAGTTACCAAATATCCAATCATTTTTTTATCTCCTTCTCTATTTCTTCTTTTTTTATAGGTCCTTCACGTAGAACCTCAATTTTATTATTTTCAATTTTTACAACCGTAGATGCTATTCTTAGCGAGGTTTCTCCTCCATCAATAATACAAGCTACTTTACCCTTAAAGTCTTTTAAGACTGCTCTTGCATCTGTTATTGGAGGTTTTCCAGCAAGGTTGCAACTTGTTGCTACAATTGGTCTTCCGTACTTTACTTACTAATTCTAATAAAAATTCTACTTTTGGCATTCTTATTCCTACTGTATCTTTTCCTGATGTAATTAAATCTGACATCTTATTATTCTTTTTTAATATAATTGTAAGTGCTCCTGGAAAGAACTTTTCTATGATTTTTTCTTCAATTTCTGTTATTTCATCTGTTACACTTTTTATCATCTCTTTATTCGCTACGACAATACTTACTGGGTTGCCACTATCTCTTAATTTTAAATCATATATTTTTTTTACTGCTTCTTCATTAAAACTATCAGATACAATTCCATAAACTGTATCTGTTGGTAGTATTACAATTCCACCAGCTTTTATAATTCTTGAGACTTTTTCTAAAATATCTTTTGTATAACCTTTTTTTATATCAATATATTCCATCATATTTTGCCCTTTTATATTATTCTAATTTTAATGTTACTACGCTTCCTGGGTCTATCATTTCTCCTTCTCCGTTTATCTTGACTTACTACTTTCCCATTTCCTGTATATGATATATTTAAGTTCACTTTTGCAAGTTCGTTTTTTGCTTCTGCAAGACTTTTTCCGTACTAAACTCGGAACTTTAACTGATGTTCTCGAATTGTTTTCTTGTGTATATAATACCACTGTGCTTCCTTCTAATACAGGTGTTCCTTCTTGTGGCATTTGTTCTGTTACAAGTACTGAATTTGCATTTTCACTTTCTCCATTTGCAACTTTGAAGCCTATATTTTCTAGTGTTTTTTTTGCTTCTGTTACAGTTTTATTTGTTACATCTGGTACTTTTGTTGTCTTAGCTACAACAGTTGCTACACTACTTTTATCACTGTTTTGTGATGCTATTCCCATATATGGCAATACTTCTGTAAATATACTTGATAAAATTGGAGCTGCTATTCTACTACCATATGGATTTTCTGTTGCTGGTTTGTATATTACAACTAACCCTATAAGTTCTGGCTCATCTGCTGGTGCAATTGCAAGATATGAAACTGCATATCCTGCTTCTTCATCTTGTATTGGAGGTTCACTTGTTCCTGTTTTTCCCCCTACAGAGTATCCTGCAACTGTTCCATAAACTTTTTCTCTATTTTCTACTGCTGTTTTCATCATGTCTCTAAGTTCTTTTGCAGTTTCTGCTGAAATTACTTTTCTTACTTCTTTTGATTCTGTATCTGTTACAACTCCTGTATCTGTGTTTGATATTGTTTTTACTATTCTTGGCTGAATTAAATATCCGGTCGTTTGCAATAGCTGATACTGCTGTAATTAGTTGAAGTGGAGTAATATCAAACCTTTGACCAAATGATGTTACTGCTGTTTCTATTGGTCCTACTTTTTCTAAGTCGTGAAATCTGCTTTTACTTTCTCCTGAAATTCCGTACTCCTGTTTTTTCAAAAAAACCAAATGCATCAAAGTATTTATATAGTTTCGTTGCCCCCATTTTTGTACCTAATTGTATAAATGCTGAGTTGCAAGAGTTTCTAAGTGCTGCCCTTAAGCTTTGATCTCCGGTGCACTTCTCTTCCAGCACATTTAATTTCAGTATCATCTACCATCTTCATTGCTCCTTCGCAGTGAAAATCATCTGCTTTGTCTGTTGTAATTATTCCTTCTTCTAATGCTGCTGCTGAGACAATTAGTTTAAATGTCGAACCTGGTTCATATGTCTTTGAAATATTCCTATCTCCCATCCACATATCCATTAACTTTTCATTTTTCTCTGTAGTAGAATATGTATCCCACTTTTCTAAATCTTCTTGATTATTTATAATAGATGGATTATTTAAATTGTAGCTTGGATATGTTGCCATTGCAAGTACATCACCTGTTTTTGGATCCATTAATATTGCAGAACCTGCTTTTGCTCCATTATCTGTTACACCTTTTTCTAAGTATTTTTCAACTATTTTTTGAATGTTTATATCTAGTGTTAAATATAAGTCTTTTCCATTTTCTGCTTCTATATATTGTTCATTATTATCTGATATTTCACTTCCCTTAACATTTACTGTTGTTACAATTTTTCCGTGAGGTTCCTTTTAGAGTATCCTCCCATTCATTTTCTACTCCAAATAGCCCTTGTGAATCTGTACCTGTAAAACCTATTACATAAGAGGCTGTGTTATCGTATGGATAGTATCTTTTAGAGTCTTCATCTATGTTAATTCCTGATTTTATATCGTTTTCTTTTTGCCAGGCTTCTAACTTGTCTACTAATTCTTGTTCTACTTTTTTTATTATTGTTTCTGTAGCTTTTGTACTTTGTACCTGAGCAAGTACTGTTTCATAGTCAAGTGAGAATATTTGAGATAATCCTTCTGCTACTTTTTTTTGAAGTATCGAAGTTTTAACTTTAGCTACTTCTTCATCTTTATCTTCAACAATGAAACTTGCTGGATTTATTGTTATAGTATCAACTGGTGCACTTATTGCAAGTGCTTTTGCATTTCTATCATAAATACTGCCTCTTTTAGGAGTTATTGTTTTATTTAGAGTTTGTTGCCTTGAGGCTTTTTCTTTTAATTCTGTACCTTGAACAAACTGTATCCACCCTATTCTTCCGGACTAATAGTACAAATATTATCATCATTACTTTTGATGTAGCTTTTAGTCTATGTGATGGTACAGCTTTATCTGGTACTTTCTTTTTACTTTTTCTATAGTTTTTTTCCAATATTTTCACCAAAAATATTGTATATTAAATAGATTGAAAAATCAAGTATTTCTTTATTCCTACACAAAAAATTTACATTTCTCTTATTTTTCAAATTCATCTATATTTTTAAATTCATATCCTTGATTTTTTATTTCTCTTATAAGCTCCCCTAGTATTTCACTATTGTCTTTTGATGTTGCATGCAATAAAATTACAGCTCCTGGATGTATGTTTTCTAGTATTTTCTTTTTACCGTATTCTGTTCTTCCTTGTTTGTTTTCATCCCAGTCGTCATATGCAAGTGACCACATTACATTTGTATATCCTAGATTTTGAGTTATTGCTAGCGTTTTTTCACTATATTCTCCTCTTGGTGGTCTTATGTATTTCATTTCATATCCATATTTTTCAAATATGACTTGATGAAGTTTCATCACTTCTTCTTTTAATACATCTTCTTTTAAATCTGGTAAGCTCTTGTGATTTACTGTGTGGTTTCCGTACAATATGTCCGTTCATCTATCATTCTTTTTACAATATCTCCTGCTGAATTTACATAGTGTGCTGTTACAAAAAATGTAGCTTTTACATTTTCTTCTTTTAATGTGTCTAAAATTTTCTCTGTATATCCTGCTTCATACCCTTCATCAAAGGTTAAATATGTATATTTTTTTTCACTATTCCCTATACAAATTCCGTTCATATTTTTGCATTAATTCTAAGTTAGTTTTTCCGAAGCTCTGGTTGTTTATGGTCTGGCACACGTTTTATTCCCCATCCGAATTTTAGTTCCGACTCAAAACTCCGGCTACTGGTAAGTATGCTCTCTCCCCCTTGCTGATAGCTATATATACACCAAATAATAAGTGCTACAAGTACTACCATAATTCCTGAAATTTTTTTTATAATCTTCTTCACGTTAAGGCCCTCCAAATTTTTGTTTTTTATTTAATTATATGCAATAGTTTTAGGAATTATTACAAGTAAAATAACTTGAGACTTTAAATAAATTATTAAATTGATATAATTTGAAATTTTTTAAAGGATTTTATAAGATTTAACTTATATTAGAATTTATAGATAATTTTTTCTAGACATACAATATGTGTAATATGTATTTTCTGTTTTGTTTATTATAACTCAAATTTAAATAATATGTTAAATTTGAGTTTTTTTAATATTTTATATACCTAAGGCTAAAAGCTTTATCCTGTTAGCTTCTTATATATTATTTGCTCATTCTTCTTTTAATATTACCCATGAACCTACTTTTTCTGGATAGTCTGTAAATTCCATTTTTTCTTTTGTTACTGGATGGTTTAGTGTTAATTTGTATGCCCAAAGTGCTATTTGTTTGCCTCTTCCTCTTGTTCCATATTTTTGGTCTCCACATATTGAGTGTCCGCATATTTGCAAGCTGTACTCTTATTTGGTGATGTCTACCTGTAAATAAGTGAACTTTTAACACTGATAGATTTATTTCCTTATTATATTTTATGAGTTCATATTCTAGTTTTGCTTTTTTAGCTCCTTTTGTCCCTTCTTTTACGACTTTACTAGTATTTTTGTTTTGATTTTTTAGAAGATAGTCTTCTAGTACTTGCTTTTCTCTTTCTGGTTTTCCGGTCTACTACTGCAAGATATTCTTTTTCTATTCTTCTTTCTCTAACATCATCACTAAGGCGAGAGGCAGCTTTTGATGTTTTTGCAAACACCATTATTCCTCCGTACTGGTCTATCTAGTCTATGTATTAGTGCTAGATACACATTACCGAGGTTTATTATATTTTTCTTTTAAATATTCTTTTACTAAACTTAGCATACTTATATCTTCTGTCTTATCTTCTTGTGAAGGGACATTTGGTATTTTTTCTACTACAATTATATGATTATCTTCATATATTACTTTGATTTTATTTTGCATTTTATTTTTCCCATCTTCCATAGATTCCACATGGTAAAACTAGTTTTCCTTCTTTCATTTGAAGCCCTATTTCTCCTCCATACACTCTTCCACCATGTTTTTTATCTATACACAAGTTTAAAATGTTTTCTAAAACTTTTGATGATATTCCTGTTGTATATGAATTTATTAGGAAAAATAGTGGATCCTTTGATAATACTTTTTGGCATAGTTTTACTAAATCATATATGTTTTCTTCAAATTGCCAAACTTCTCCATTCGCACCTCTTCCATATGAGGGTGGATCCATAATTATTGCATCATAGGTGTTTTCTCTTCTTATTTCACGGTTTACAAATTTTACTACATCGTCTACTATATATCTTATTTTTTTATCTGCTAAACCGTGAAGCTACTACATTTTCTTTTGCCCAGGTTGTCATCCCTTTTGAGCTATCTACATGACACACACTTGCTCCTGCACTTAGGCATGCACAGGTTGCTCCTCCTGTGTAAGCAAATAGATTTAAGACTTTTATTTCTCTTTTTTCTTTTTGTATTTTGTCTATCATCCATTCCCAATTTACTGCTTGTTCAGGAAAGAGCCCTGTATGTTTAAATCCCATGGGTTTTATATTAAAGGTTAGATTATCATATTTTACCTGCCAAGAACTTTTTAGTTTCTTCTTGTATTCCCAAGAGCCACCTCCTGTTTTACTTCTTTTATATATGGCACTTGCCATTTTCCATAAATCAGGTTTTAGCTTGTCCTTCCAGATAATTTGTGGGTCTGGTCTTATAAGTATTGTATCTCCCCACTTTTCTAACTTTTCTCCATTTGCCATGTCTAATATTTCATATTCGCTCCATTTTTTTGCTACATCCATTAATTTTTTTCCTTTCTAAATGCTAGTTAATATGTTAAAAAAACTTGCCATGAGTGCTAGATAGATTACAAAAAATATTGCACCTATTCCTATCAAAAACATCATTAATTTTTTCATTCGTAATTCCCCCTTTATTTAATATTTATTCGGGGTATTACATATTTATTACAATTATCGTTTTCTAAATTTTTAGCTTATTCTAAATTTTCTTTTATTTTTTTTGCTAAATTTTCATTTATTCCTTTTATTTTTGTTAATTCTAAAATTTCTGCTTGTTTTATTTTTTCTACACTTCCAAATTGTTTTAAAAGTGCTTCTTTTTTCTTCTCTCCTATTCCTTCTATTTCGTCAAGTATTGATTTTGACATTTCTTTGTCTCTTAATTTCCTATGATATTCTATTGCTGTGTCATGTACTGTATCTTGAAATCTTGTTATCAAATTTAATGCGTCTTCTGTAAGATTAATTTCTTTTCTTTCTTCTGTGATTAGTGCTTTTGTTCTATGTTTATCATTTTTTACCATTCCATAAATTGGAATTATTACATTGCATTTTTCACAAGCACTTAGGGCTGCTCGTATTTGCGTTATTCCTCCGATCTACAAATATTAGATCTGGTAATTTTCCAAAACCACCATTTTCGTTTTCAAGTGAACGTTTTATTCTTCTTTCTATTACTTCTTGCATACATCTTGGGTCGTCTTGACCAAATACTGTTTTTATTTTAAATCTTCTTGATAGTGATTTGTTTATTTTTCCGGTCTTTTAATACACTCATTCCTGCTACTATATTTGTTCCTGAAATATTTGATATATCAAAGGTTTCTATTTTATTTGGAAATTTTTCTAGTCCTAGTTTATCTTTTAATTCGCTTAATATTTCAAATTTATCTTCTTGTTTATTTTCTAGTGTTACTTTTGCATTATTTTTTGCCATCTCAACAAATCGAAGCTTTTCACCTTTTTTGGGTGATTTTATTTCTACTTTTCTTCCTACAATTTGAGTTAATACTCCCTCTAAAATTTCTTCGTCTTCTATTTCCTCTTCTATCATTATTTTGTTTGGCATATTCTGATTTTCTATATAGTACTGCTTTATGAAACCTGATAGTATCTCTTTTGTTTCCATATCTCTTAATTCATTTAAGAAATAGTGTTCTCTTCCTATCATTTTACTTCCACGTACAAAAAATATTTCTACACAAACCCCTATCTCATTTCTTGCTGTTCCTATAACATCTATATTGTTTTCTACTGCATTTGAAACTTTTTGTTTTTGTGTGATGTTTTCTATTGCTTGTATCTTATCCCTTAGATCTGCCGCTTCTTCATATTTCTGCTTGATTGCTGCTTCTTTCATGTCCTTTTCTAGCTCTTTTTTTACTTTTTCTATTTTTCCGTTCTAATAACATTATTATTTGTTCTATTTGTTTCATATATTCTTCTTTTGAAACTTCGTTTGCACATGGACCTAAGCATCTGCCTATATGATAATTTAGGCAAACTCTTTTATTTGATTTAAAATTTCTACATTGTCTTATTTTAAATCTTGTTTTTATGAAATCTACCATTTCTTTAGCACTTCCTGGATTTGCATATGGACCGAAAGTACTTTGATCCGTCTTTTACAAGTCTTCTTGTTATATATACATTTGGATATTCTTCTTTTAATGCTACTTTTATATATGGATAGCTTTTATCATCCTTTAAAAGTACATTAAATTTAGGGCTATTCTTTTTTATTAAATTGCATTCTAAAATTAAAGCTTCCGCCTCATTATCTACGACTATATATTCAAAGTGGTCTATAAGTGAGACCATTTTTTCTATTCTCGCTGTTTTGTTATTTTTCCTAAAGTATTGTCTAACTCTATTTTTAAGCGAGATTGCTTTTCCGACATATATGATATTATCATCCTTGTCTTTCATTAAATATACACCGTGGTTTTCCGCGGAAGCTTTTTTAATTCTTCTTCTATATTAAACATTTTTATCCTTCTAAGCATGCAACATATGGTATATTTCTAAAGTTATTATCTATATCAAAACCAAATCCTACTACATATTTATTTGGTATTTCAAAGCCTACATAATCAAGTGGAACTTCTATTTCTCTTCTTTCTGCTTTATTGGCTAGTGTGCAAACTTTTATTGTTCTTGGGTTTTTAGATTTTAGGTGTTCTAAAAGGTATTTCATACTTCTTCCTGTATCTACTATATCTTCTACAATTAATACGTCTTTTCCTTCTATACTTTCTCTTAAATCTGTTCTAAGGGTTACCTCTCCTGTTGTATCTGTCCCTTCATAACTTGAAATTGTTATGAATTCATATTTTAATTTTGTTTTCATTTTTAGTGTTAATTCTACTGTAAAAAATACTGCACCCCTCATTACGCATATAACTGTAATCTCTTTTCCCTGATAGTCTTTGTCGATTTGTTCTGCTAGTTCTACTATTCTTTTGTCTAGTTCTTCTTTTGATATTAATTCTTTGAAATTTTCTGGGATCATAATTTGCTTCCTTTCATTTTATATTATAGCTTTTATTATACTACGTTTTAGGCATTTATGCAATATTTTGATTTAGCTTGGAATTCTTCTATTTATTGCGTATGCACTTCCGAGGTGTTACTTTTGCTAGGTGTTTTACCTGTGCTCCTACTTCTCCTATTTCTAAGATATTATGGAATCTTCCCTTTGAAACTTCCACAATTCCGACTGAAATTGAAATTAGTGGAAATTCTTCTATTATTCCTTTTCTATTTGGTACTTCCAAATATCCTTTTTCTACATCTTCATCTGAAAAATAGTCTAGTATTTTTTTATCAAATTCTAATATTATTTTTTGACATATTTCTTCATAATCTTCATTTGTAACTAATGCAACAAAATCATCTCCACCTATATGTCCTACAAAATTATGGATGTCCTCATTTGAATTTACATTTTTTATTATTATTTTTGCTGTTTGTTTTATTACCTCATCTCCACCTAAAAAGCCGTATGTGTCATTATATGCTTTAAAGTTATCTAAATCAAAGTAGAGCACTGCAAATTCTTGTTTTTTAAGTAATCTTTTTTTGAGCTCTGCTTGAATTGGAATATTTCCTGGAAGCTTAGTAAGTGGGCTTATTCCCCTATTTATTGCAAGTAAATTTACTATGTTTTTTATTGTATAAAAAAGTATCTCTTTTTCTAGTGGTTTTTTTATACAATATTCTATATCATTTTTTAACAGTTCTTTTTCGTGCTCTATAGATGTATCTGAGGTAACAACCATAATTGGTGTTGCACTATTGTCTTCATTATTTCTTATCATTTTACATATTTCTAATATGTTATTATTTTCCAAATTGTCTTCATTGATAAGGATTAGTGATGGGATATCTAGCAAATGTTCTTGTAAAGCTCCGTGATGGCATTCTTTTTAAAGCAAAATCCTTTTTGCATTTAAATTTCGGTTTTAATTCTTTTATTATCTCTTCCTTATCTTCTACAATAAATATTTCTTGTATCATTTTTCTTAGATTACTCCATTTTAATAATTTTTACCTTTTATGGTTTTTTCTACACCTTCTATATCTGTTGCAGTTATTGTAACTAGTATTCTTTCTTCTCCTATATTATAAGTGTAAGAATATTCTTTTTCTCCACCTACTTCATATGTCTTTGGTTCTTCTGTATTTATTTGTTGTACTATTTTATCTATTCCCTCTTCATCACGTACTGTTACATGTAATTCTGAGTTCATGATATAAAATTCTATTTCTGGTTTTTTATTTCCTTTTATTTCTTGTTTTTTAGTTAAAGTTATGTTTGATTTGTTTACTGCTGTAACATATAGTGTATTTAGACCAGATGGTATTTCTGTTTGATGTTCTATCTTTATTGCTCCTTCTTCATCTGGATATACTGTCATTTCTTCTTCATTGTTCCATCTATATTTCATATATGACATTCCTGTTACATCACTTGCTACTATTTTTAATTCTGAAGAATTTATAACTGATGGGAAATCTATTGCAATTCCATCGTAGCTATACTCATAGTTCATTTTTGCAGTTCTTCCATTTTCATTTGTTGCTTCTACATATAAAGTATTTATTCCTGCGGGGATATTTATATTATTTATTAGCATTTCTTTTTTAGCTTCCCCTTTTAAAATTTTTTCTTCTCCATCATTCCAATAATATTTTACTCTAGAAATCCCTTTTTCATGTTTTATCGAAATTGTTGCTATATTTCCATCTTTTGCAAATTCTATTTCTGGCACACTTGTGTCTAATTGGTCATTGTTTGCAAATTCTACAAAAAATTGGTTATATGTTCCCTCTGCAAATAAAATTATACCTAATATTATTAAGCATATTGCGAAAAATCTTACTAAAGTTTTTATTGGTAATGGTCCTGATGGTTTACCGAGTTGATGTATATAGGATTTGGTTCATATTAACTTCCTTCCTTTGTTTTAGTCTTATAATATGAAATTATAGCATACTGGTCATTTTTTGTAAATATGTTTTTTTGTAAGAATTAACAAATAATTAAAATATCACTCAAACTTGTTATTTTTGAGCAATATTTTTTCACTTTTTTCATATTTACTACTTTTATTTCATATATTAAATTCAGGTGATTAATTTGATGATTGTTTTTCGTAGAAAGCATTTTATGCTTATTGTTTGTTTTTTATTTTTGGCTTTTTCTGCTTATTTTGTAAGTGGTAGCTATAATTCTAATATGAATTCTATTAATCGGCAATAGGTCATATGATATTACTCAAGTTTCTTCTTTACCTGTTACTGAAAAGGTTGTAGTTGTTGATGCTGGACATGGTGGAGAGGACCGGAGGAGCTGTTCGGTGCTTTTGGCATTTCTGAGGCTGATACTAATTTAAAAATTGCTCTTAAGCTTCAAGCTTTACTTGAAACTGCTAATGCTACTGTTATTCTTACTCGTTCTGATGAGAATGCAATTTATGAGGTTGAGGCTAAAAGTTTGAGTAATAAGAAGGTTAGTGATATTAAAAATAGAGTAAAAATTCGGTAATACTTCTTCTGCTGATATTTTTATTTCTATTCATTTGAATAAAATTCCGGAACCTCAGTATTATGGGTGGCAAACTTTTTATAATGCAAAGTCTTCTAACCGGTAAACTTTTGGCTGAGTTTATTCAAAATTCTCTTGGTTCTTCTATTGATCGAAAAAATAACAGGGTTGCTAAATCTATAGAAAATATTTATATTGTAGAAAATGTAGAGGTTCCTCTTGCCATCGTCGAATGCGGTTTTTTATCTAATCCTGAAGAAGCCAAACTTTTAAGTGAAGACTCTTATCAAGATAGAATTGCTTTTCGGTATATTTACTCGGAATTAGTGATTATTTCAATGAACAATCAAAATAAAAAAATAAAAGGCTTTCTTTCTAGGTAGAAAGCCCTTTATTTTTACTTTTCTGTTTTTACCAGTTTGTACCTACGCAGCACTTGGACAAGTCTTACTTCATTTGCCTCCTTGCTATCGAATGTCCGTGTTTCAATAATGCCGCCATTTGGCACCCACCCCTTTGCCATCAGGGGAGTTACCTTTCTTGCGAGAGACAATGCGTCCTCGCCTTTCACAATCTTGTAATCAATACTCATGTTCATGATTTTTCCTCCTTTTAGGAAAGTGTACCTAGCTACACTTTATGTTAATATTATAACATATTTTTTGTAAAATGACAACTATTTCCTCTTTGCATTCTTATTTTGCCTATTCTAAAAACTTCTTTATTTTAAGTCTTTCATTTTTTTCTATTCTTATTTCTATTTCTCCCATCTCATCCGTTCTATATATCTTTGCTCCATAAGTTTTAAGCCTTTTTATAACAGTTTCATTTGGGTGCCCAAAGTTGTTTTTTGCTCCTACTCCAATTAATGCAATTTGAGGTTTTATTTTTTTTATAAATTCTTCTGTACTTGAAGTTTCCGAGCCATGGTGACCTACCTTTAATAAATTTGCTTTTAAAACATTGGAATTTGCGTATTCTTTAAGTATTTGCTTTTCTGCTATTTCTTCAATGTCACCTGTAAATAGCATAGAAAAACTTTTGTGAGTTAGTTTTAAAACTATTGAATTATTATTTAAAATGTTTTTTTGGATTTGCTCTTCTTGGGGCCATAAAATGTGAATTTTTGTGTCTTTATCTATATTTATTTCAGTTCCGCTTTTTACTTCTAAAACTTTTATTCTCTTTTTGTCTACGATTTTTTTAAACTCCTCAAAATTTTGACTATATTTTCCTTGTTTACAGATTATAACTTTTTCTACTTTTAATTCATCTATAACTGTAATTATGCCGTCCGTACATGGTCTGTATCAAAATGACTACAAACTATATAATCTATCTGTTTTATTCTTCTATTTAGTAAGTATGGAATTAATGTATTTTTTCCGTACATTATAATTTTCAGCTCCTCCACCGGTCGATTAATATTTTTTTATTTTCTGGAGTTATAATAAGGCATGAATCCCCTTGCCCTACATCGATAAAATATATTTTCAAGTCATCATCTAATACTTCAAATAGATATGGAACTGCAATGATTATTAAAATAGCTATAATTATTTGCTTTCTATACTTTTTTATTTTTGTTATCTGTTTCTTTCTTAGTAGATATCCGAATAAAAATACAAGTGAATAGTAAAATATTATTTGGTATAAATATGGCATTTTTATATAAGTTTCTGAAAATGGTATTTTTGAAGTTATTTTTGTAATTACTAAGAGTAAATTTATTAAAAGTTTATATGGAATAGCTAAGATTTTTGATAACTCCATAAATAAAAATGAAATTAAAACTAATACAAATCCTATAATAATTATTATTGTTATTAAAAAACTTGTTAAAATATTGGTAGTTAAAAATGTAATTAATATAGTCTTATAGCTATATATCATAACTGGAAGTATCATGATTTGTACTGCTATACTTGCTGAAGTTATTTCTTTTATATATTTTGTAATTTTGTATTTATCTTTTATTTTTTTATCTAGTAATTGTTTTATGCTCTTTGAAAAACATATTAAGCCGTAGTACTCCTCCATATGATAGCATAACTGAGGTGCTTATTAAACTATATGGATTACAAATTCCTGTTATTAAAAAACTCAAAGCTAAATTATTTAAAATGTTATTTTTTCTATAAAGCATTCCAGACATGATAGAAAGCTCTGCCATAATACATGCTCTGATAACTGATGGGGTGAGCCCTGCAAGAATTGCAAAGATAGATAAAAATATAGTGCTAATTGCATTTATTTTCGATTTTGATAGGTTTATTTTGGTAAGCAATAGAACTATCCCTGTCAAAATTATTCCGTACGTGCGTGCCTGATATTGCTAAAATATGATATATTCCACTTGTTCTAAAATTTTCTATTGTTTTTTCTTCTATTTCGTCTGTATTTCCGAAGAAGCATTCCGCTTTATTATACTACTTTTTTCTCCTAGCATTTCTTCTAGGTTTTGCTCTATTTTATTTTTTAGATTATTTATTCCTATTAAAATAGGATTTAGGGCTTCTCTATTTACGATTTTAACTTCTTTTTCATATACTAGTCCATAAATATTTTTTGTCTTAAGATAATTTGCATAGTTAAATGCTTTATAGTTTCTTGCTACTTCTGGTTCTTTATATTCTCCGCTTTAATTTTATTCTTGTTCCGTATTCTAAGTTTTCTTTAGTATATATTATTAATTTTGTGTTTTTATATTTTCTGTCTTTGTTTACACTCTTTACTTTAACTGTATATGAATTTTTATATTCTCCTCTTTTTTCATCACTTATTATTACTCCCTCTAATTCTATTTCGCTTAAATCTTTGTATAAGGTATTAAATTTATTTTCTAGGCTGATTATTTGTAGATTTGAAATAATCATAAAAATTAGAAATAAATAAATTAAATGTTTGTATTTAGATATCTCTTCATTTTTTTTGATGAGTAAAATACTTCCTATCATTGATAAAAAAACAACGGGAACTACATTTACTTTAAAATATAGCCCCCATATAAAACCTGTTATATACCCAACCGTCATAAAAATTAACGGTTGCATAAAATCTTCCCTTTCATTATATTACACGTCTTGCGGTTACAAAATAATAACCATCTCCTGTAACATTTGATATTATAACTCCTTTTCTAGAGTTTGCAGAGTGGATAAATTTACCACCACCTATATATATTCCTACATGCCCTATTCTTTTGCTTGAACTTGAGTTTGCAAAGCATATTATATCTCCGAACTACCATACTATCCTTGCTTACTGCGGTTCCATTAGAGCCTTGACCACTTGATGTACGTGATAGAGATATTCCAAATTTTTTAAATACATAAGTGGTAAATCCTGAGCAGTCAAATCCTTTACTTGGACTTGCTCCTCCTGATACATATTTGTATCCAAGATAATTTTTTGCATATGCAACCACATCTGCTCCTGTCGCATTTCCTACATTTACAACTTCTGTTTCTTCTGTAGGTGCTGACGTTTTATTCGCTACTTTTGTTTCTTTATTAGTATTTGCTGTTCTTACTCCGCTACTTCTTGATGTTACTTCTGGTGCTTTAAATGTTATATAATCATTTGAGACAAATCCTCTTGTTCCATTATATTCTACTTCACTCCAGCTTTCACCTTGTTCAATAATTATTAGTTTTGCATTTCTTGTAAGCTCTGTTATTATTTCTGCAGATGTATTTGGTGCTTTTCTAAAGTTAATTGCTGAACCCGTTATATATCCTATTTTTTGTGATGAATTACTATTATTATTTTCAGGTTCTTCTACTTTATTTTCTACTTCTTTTGTTTGTATATTTTCTGTTCTTACCCATCCTGTTGTTGTTCCAAATTTTATATAAGACCAACCATTTATCTCACTAACAATTTCTATTTGTTTTTCTTCTTTTACTGTATCGATTGCTAGAGAATTAATTACTGGTGTTATATATATTTTTTCTCCAGAAACTATTACTTTTTTAGTCTCTTTTGGTTGATTATCTTCATTGCTATTATTTTCTGGATTTTGATTTTCTTGATTATCAGTATTTGTGTTTACATTTGTATTTTCGCCTTCTTGATTTTCATTATCCTTACTAGTATTTTCACTTTCTTGGCTTTTGTTTGTTAATATATTTATATATTGTGAAGCAACATAGCCAACATTCTCCCCGACTTTTACTTTATACCAGCCGTATTCTTCCCCTATTATTTCTACTTTATCATTTACAGATAAAAGCGTAATTGTTGAAGAATCTGTTGAAGGTTCTTTTCTTAATCTTAAAGTATCTGTTGTAACAACTCCTGTTGACGCAAAGCTACATAGTGCTGTACAAAATAATGTTACTACTGTCAATAAGGATATTACTATACTCTTCTTCATAAATCATCTCCTACTTTTCATCACACAAATTTTATTATACTACTTTTTTAAATTTTTGTCAAATTTTTGTGTAATTGATGAGTCTGTAGTCTTTTAGTCACTTATTCTATCAATAATTTTTGCACATTTTTGAAAAATATTGTATTTATCTAGTCCATCTATTTGTCTATCTTCCATTAAAAGTCTTCCATTTATTATTGTATGTGAAACATTGCTCCCCTTAGCATTATATACAATATTTGAGAATATGGTTCCGCATTGGGTTTGTAATTTCTGTGTTTAAGTCTAATAATATCACATCTGCCTTTTTTCCAACTTCTATACTTCCTATTTGGTCTTCAAGACCTAGAGCCTTTGCTCCATTTATTGTTGCCATTTGTAATACTTCATAACTATCCATATTACTTGAGTTTTCATATACACCTTTTTGGAGAAGTGCTGCAAATTTCATTGCTTCAAACATATCTAAATTTGATCCACTGCCTTGTCCATCTGTTCCAAGTGCTACGTTTACTCCTTCATCTAGCATTTTTTGCACTTTTGCGACTCCACATCCTAGTCTTAAATTGCTCACTGGGCAGTGAACTACATGCATCCCAAGTTCTGATATTTTATTTATTTCTGAATCTGTTAGTTTTACTGCATGTGCAAGTATTGTATGAGTTCCTTCAAAATAGTCTTCAATTGCTTCTACTGGGCTTTCTACACCATATTCTCTTCTTATATCTTCTACTTCCTTTTGATTTTCGCAAAAATGCATATGTATTGGCAAGGAATTGCCTTTTGCAATTTCTATAAGTCTTTTTAAAGATTTGCTACCTGTTGTATATAGTCCATGAATTCCTACATTTAATGTTATTAATTCATATTTATTTTTATATTTTTGAATTAGATTTTCTAATTCTTCTATTCTGTTCTCTCCCTCTCCTCCTACATCATTTACAGTTCTAGTAACTTGTAGTCTAACTCCTGCAACTATTGCTGCTCTTATTGTTTCCTCTGTCATAAAGTATTGGTCATTTGCTGTAGTTGTTCCTGTTGAAATCATTTCTAAACATGATAGCATTGAAGCATTGTGAATATCTTCTGGTCTTAGTCTATCTTCCATTGGCCAGATTTTTTGTGTTAACCAATTTTGAAGAGTGTATCCGTCTAAAGTTTCTCTAAATATGCTCATACTCAAATGTGCATGTGCATTTATTAAACCTGGCATACATATCTTATTTTCTGCATCTATTATTTTTGCTCCTGGTTTTGGGGTTACATCTTCACCTATTTCTGTTATCTTTCCGGTTTTGTATATATATACTTACTTCTTCTTCATATTCTTCTCTATCTTCTGCCATTGATATTAAATTACAGTTTCTAATCAATATATCCATATTACATTCTCCTTTAGAAAAAGCATAATCTTTGCCTTAAGATTATGCCATTTTTCTAGTTTACAGGTTCTAATTCATAGTTACCTGAATCTTTAAATATTTTTAAGTTAAATGCATTTCCATTTTTTGTTCCTACTCTATATAATGCATATTGTTCTGTTTCTTCTATTTTTGCTGCACTAAGTTCGCCATCGCTATTATTTAATATTTCTTCTACTCTATTTGGCATATCTACATAAGTAAAATCCGGTTTAAGAAGTTGCTCTAATATTTGAACTTTTCCTTTTGTTATAGCCATATCTATTTTTTCCTTGTCTTCTTCTCCTGCATATCCTGCTGCTGCATCAAAAGCATAATCAACCATCCCAGCTTTATACACTGATGTTATTGTTACAGCTGTTAAAACTATTATTACAATCAAGGTTATAATTAAAGCTACAAGTGTAATTCCGCTTTTCTCCTCTTAAATTCATCTTTTGTCCTCCGAATTTTATTTATTCATAAAAAATTATATATCATCTAGCACTATTTTGTCAAGATTTTGTATAAGAAAAGTCGCTACTCCACATGTACAAATTGCTTCACAATTGCACAGCTTAAGGAAACTTAACCTTGTTAAATAGCAAAGATCTGCGATTTTTCCTATTTAATAAAAAAAAATGGGCACACGGAATGTGCACCCCATAATTTTTATTAAAATTATGCTAATTCTACTACTGCTCCTGCTTCTGTAAATTTTGCTTTTAATTCTTCTGCTTCTTCTTTTGCTACATTTTCTTTTACTGTTTTTGGAGCTCCGTCTACTAATTCTTTAGCTTCTTTTAGTCCTAATCCTGTTGCATCTCTAACAACTTTGATTACTTGGATTTTGTTTGCTCCTGCATCACTTAATACTACATTAAATGATGATTTCTCCTCTGCTCCTGCTGCTCCACCTGCTGCTGGTGCTGCTGCTGCAACTGCAGATACTCCATATTTTTCTTCGATACCTTTTACAAGGTCTGCTAATTCAACAACTGTTAAGCTGTCGATTGTTTCTAATAATTCATCTATTTTTGCCATTTTTTAATTCCTCCTAATTAAATTTCATATTAGACCGTTTTTGGCTTACGGCTAATTTACACAAAACATTTTTTTACGTCTTGCTATATTTTTAATACAATTTTTAAGCATTTGCTGTGCTTTCTTTTTGAATACGTACTTGATCGATTGCAACTGCAAGTTTTGATATTGTTCCAAGTAAACCACCAGCAAGCATTCCAATAAGAGTTTCTCTTGATGGAAGTTTTGCAAGTGTTATTATTTCTTCTGCTGTCATTACTTTTCCTTCTATTACACCACCTTTTATTTTGTAAAAGTCGTGGTCTTTTGTATATTCATATATTGCTTTTGCAGGTTCTAAATAATCATCTTTTCCGATAATTACTGCTGTAGGACCTTCTACTGCTGTATCTAATCCTTCTAACCCACATTTTTCTAATGCTCTTCTAGAAATATTATTTTTAATTATTGAGTATTCTGTGTTTGATGTTCTAAGTTTTGCTCTTAATTTTGTAACATCTTCTACATTTATTCCTCTATAGTCTGCAAATAATATTAGTTTTGCATCTTTCATTTTTTCTGCAAGTTTATTTACTTCTTCTTCCTTTTGTTTTATGATTGCTTGATTTGCCATTTTTTCACCTCCTATTATTGTATTTATAAATTATCTTTTACTGTATAGATGCCATTTAACTGGCATTTACAAGTTTTCCAAACAAAATTGATTAGAGAATTATAATATCTTTTTTGTTTGATAAGATTAAAACCTAATTCTTAATCCCTAAGGCATCGGAATTAAGAATTAGGTTTTATTTTCCTTTTCTTTTTTCCTCGGTAGGGCTTATTTTTTTGCCTACTGTCTTAGGATTATATCTATTTTTAAAGAATTACTTTTTTTATTTATTTTTGATCTACAAATAGCCCTGGTCCCATTGTTGTTGTGATACTTACACTTCTGATGTATTGTCCTTTTGCTGCTACTGGTTTTGCTTTTATTATAGCATCCATAACTGTTGTATAGTTTTCTAGTAATTTGTCTGTACCAAACGATACTTTTCCAAATCCTAAATGGATTATATTCGTTTTGTCTAATCTATATTCCACTTTACCTGATTTAATGTCTGCTATCGCTTTTGTTACATCCATCGTAACTGTTCCTGATTTAGGGTTTGGCATTAGACCTTTTGGTCCAAGTACTTTTCCGTAATCTTCCTACTACACCCATCATATCTGGTGTTGCAACAATTACATCATATTCAAACCAGTTTTCTTTTTCAATTTTTGGTATTAATTCTTCTGCTCCAACAAAATCTGCTCCTGCATTTTTTGCTTCTTCTGCTTTTGGTCCTTTAGCAAATACTAATACTCTTAGTGTTTTACCTGTACCATTTGGAAGTACTACTGTACCTCTAACTTGTTGGTCTGCATGTTTTGAATCAACACCTAATTTAACATGAAGCTCTACTGTTTCATCAAATTTAGTTTTTGGAAATTTTCCTATTATATCTAGTGCTTCTTTTGCTTCATATAATTTTCCTTTTTCTATAAGCTTTGATGCTTCTTGGTATCTTTTTCCTCTTTTCATTTTTACCTCCTTTGGTTATAGCGAAACTAATTTACTTGAGTTTCTCCCAATTTTATTTTTTGTTTTTATTCAACAACTACACCCATTGAGCGAGCAGTTCCTCTAACCATACTCATTGCTGTTTCAATTGATGCTGCATTTAAGTCCTCCATTTTTTGTTCAGCAATTTGTCTTACTTGGTCTTCTGTTATTTTTGCTACTTTTTCTTTGTTTGGCTTACCAGAACCTTTTTCTATTTTGATTGCTTTTTTAATTAATACAGCTACTGGTGGAACTTTTGTTATGAATTCAAAAGATTTATCAGCATATACTGTAATAACTACTGGTATTGTCATTCCAGGTTGGTTTGCTGTTCTATCATTAAATTCTTTTACAAATTGCATGATATTTACTCCGCTTGAACCAAGTGCTGGTCCTACTGGTGGAGCTGGTGTTGCTTTCCCAGCTTCTATTTGTAATTTGATTACTGTAGCTACTTCTTTTTGTGCCATTTTGGATTGCACCTACCTTTCTTTAACTTTTTTATATCTATATGTTTTAGATTTTTTGAACTTGTGAAAATTCTAGTTCTGTTGGTGTTTCTCTTCCAAACATTGAAACTAAAACTTTAACTTTGCCTTTTTCTTTGTTTATTTCTTGTACTACACCTATGAAACCTTCAAGAGGTCCATTTATAACTTTTACTGATTCATTTACCTCATAGTCTATCTTTATAGGCATTTCTTCAAATCCCATATTTCTTATTTCTTCTTCTGTAAGAGGTATTGGATTTGTTCCTGAACCAACAAAACCTGTAACTCCTCTTGTGTTTCTAACAATGTACCAAGTTTCATCTGTTACTATCATTTTTATTAAAACATAACCTGGGAAAACTTTTTTTAAGTTTGCTTTTCTTTTTCCATCTTTTATTTCTATTTGTTCTTCCATAGGAACTATGATTTCAAAGAAATACTCTTCTAATTCTCTGTTTTTAACCATTTTCTCTAGATCTGTTTTTACTTTATTTTCATATCCTGAGTAGGTATGTATAACATACCATCTTGCGACAGAATCTTCTTTTTGATGAGCCATGGCAAGCTAACCTCCTTAACAAAATTATTGTGCAGTATCTTCTACATTTGTAGTATCATTTGGTGCATCTTGCCCATTTGCTTGTTCATTATTTTCTTCTTGACTGTTTTCACCTTCTGAATTATTTTCTCCTGTTTCATCATTTTCTTCTTGATTTTCATTTTCGTTTGAACCAGCATTTGTTTCATTTTCATTTTCTGTTACTACTGAATTTTGTACTATTGTTTTTAGTTTGTTTATTCCGTAGGTATTTAAAGCTTCAAAAGCTAAATCTAATACAAATACGATAGCTGTTACTATTAATACAATTGCTATAACTATAACTGTATTATTTATAACTTGACTTTTTGTTGGCCAAATAACTTTTTTTAATTCTGCTTTAAAATCTTTCCAAAAGTGTTTTTGTTTTTTACTTGTTTTTTCAGGTTTTTCTGCTTTTCCCATTTCTTTTTTAGCACCTCCATTAAATAAAAGTTATTTTGTTTCCTTATGTGTTGTACGTTTTTTACAATATTTGCAATATTTTACTATTTCTAATCTGTCTGTGTTATTTCTTTTGTTTTTAGATGTCATATAATTTCTTCTTTTACATTCTGTACATTCTAAAGTAATATTTTCTCTTGGACCTTTTGCAGCCATTAAAATACACCTCCGTAATTCTTTCTATATTTATTTGTCATTCATTTTTTAAGGTTTGCAACTTTTTATGGTTGCTAAATTAACGATGTGAACACGTATAACCTTAATACGTGTTCACATATTCTATCATATTATTTTTTATTTGTCAAGCATTAGAGCCCATTTGCCTTAAGTTTTTTATATTATCTTGATATTCCAGCCTTGCTTGGTGCAGAAGATGCTTTTGCACTAGCACGACCTGCTTCATAACTTGATCTAGATACAAGTTCTGCTTCTACTTTTGGAATATTATCTCCTTCAGCTTTTGCTACAACTTTAACATCTTGATTTATTTGTGCTCCAAAATCTCTATGTCTTTGTCTTGATGCTGAAACTTCTTTTTTTCCTAGCATTCTTTCTTTTCTTTCTTGTATTTCTTTTGCTTGTTTTTCTGATTTTTCATATATGCTTTTTATTTCATCTAATGAATATATATTTAGAGCTATCCAAGAGCTTCTACGGCTTGTCACTTCTTCTGGTGTTAAGCAATTTAGCTGTTTATCTATTCTTCCTCTCATTTCTTCTACATCATTTTGTGATAGTTGTGGAACCTTAGCTGCTAGTTTTCCTTCTTCCAATGTCCTTCCTTCCTTTTGTGCAGCTCTTACAGCAACTGATAAAACATCATTATATGTAAATAGCCCTTCTGCTATCCATATATGTAGTCCTGCTTCTAGTTGTTCTACTTTTAAGCTTTTCATGTCTTGTGATATAATCATTCTTCTCTCTTCTAATCTTTTTTCCATTGCTCTTCTTGCTTTTTTTAATTCTTGATAAGCTTTTTCAGCTTCTTCACTTACTACACCTTGCTCAACTATTTCTTGTGCTATTCTTTTTCTTTCTGCCCTTTCTTCTGGTGAAAGTTTTGATAATTCGTCTTCTATTCGTCTTAGTACTTCTGCTTTTGGTGTATTTCTTCTTAAAAGTTTTTGTGCCTCTTGGATTATTTTCTCTCTTTCTTCTGTTGAAACTTCTTTTGGCTTTTCACTTGAGCTTTCTGTTACTGTTGCTGCAAGTTCTTCTTCAAAGCCTTTATTATCCCATATTAGATCTTCAAAGTCACGTCCTAGCCATTTGCTAAGTCTTGGAAATCTTACACATAGTCTGTCTAAGAAGCCTGGTTCTCCATTATTTTTTTCTGTAAATGCTCTCTTGAAACTTTCCATTCTTTCTCTTTGTTCTTTTTGCTTTGCTACTTTCTTATCCATCATGTTAGCTAAAAATGGTATTTTCCCTAATATTTTATGACTTTCAGCCCATGTTTTTTCAGTATCCTCCTCTGGTTCTTCTTGTGGTAAATCTGGTTCTTCTTCTGGTAGTTCTAGTTCTTGATGATCTGGTTTTGGAGGTATTCCTCCTATTCCTGTACCATTATTTCCTGCTCTTGATCCTGTTCCAGCATTTTTTCCTTTATTTTTGTCTTTTCCTTTATCTTCTCCAGAATTTCCGCTTCCATTTTCTCCTTGTTCACCACTATCTGGTCTCTCTTCTGGCTTTTCTTCTTTTTTCTTTTTAGGTATTCCCATAATTTGATTTATTTTTTGTTCTGTTAGGTTTGCTATATCTTTCCAGCCCATTCCTGCAAATATTTTTTCCCAAGGATTTCCAGTTTTATCAAATGATGCACGCAACTCAGAAAGCCCTTTACCATATTTTTCTACATCAGCTTTTGCAGCTTGAAGTTCTTTTTCTATTTTATCTCTACTACCAATTTTTCCTTTTTTCTCTTTTAGTTCCTCTAGCACTTTGGTCATAGCGGCTTTTACTGTTTTACCTTTTGCACTATTTACTGCCTCTTGTGCTTCGCTTATTTCGCTATCTAGATCACTTTCAGCTTCTTCAAAAGCTTTCATTTTGGCTTCTGCTTTTTCTAGTCTTTCTTTTGCAGCTGTATATGCTTCTTTTTCTTGTTTCATTCTTTGATATATTGTTTGACGTGCAGTTGCAATTATATTCATATTTCTTTTTACTCTAGAAAGACGTTCTAGTATATTTTTTTCACCTTGAAGTTGAGTTGAAATGTCTAACATTTCTGCAATTATTGTTTCATTTGCTTCTGAATTTCTTTGTTTTGCATCCATTCCACTTCTTACTACTGTTTGTCTATTTACAAGCTCACTTTGCATTCTCACAAGCTCTTCATTTATTCTTGCAATTCTTTGTTCTATGTTTCCTTCTGGAACATTTCGTAATTCAAGATATACATCTTTCCAATTTTCACCATGTACTAGAGTTTCTTCTGCAAGCTTTATATATGATTTTTTTCTTGCCATATTTTAACCCTCCTAAAATTTATCTTTTTTTAATTATAATTATCCTAATTTATCATACATATTAATTTTACTATATATTCCAACATTTGTCAACATTTTATGTGAATTTTGTTTAATGCTCTTTTGCTTAGTTCTTTATACCTTTCTTTTTTGTCTTTTATTTTGACATCTAATGTAGGGAGTATTCCGGAAATTCGCATTCATTGGCTGAAAATTTTCATTTTCTTCTGATATATAGTTACTTAATGCTCCTATCATTGTCTCTTTGGGAAATATTATTTTTTCTTTTCCCTTCACTTTAGATACTATATTTAATCCGTACCACCATTCCGTGAAGCTATTGATTCTACATAGCCTTCTACTCCTGTTATTTGCCCAGCAAAATAAATATTTTTACTTTCTTTTAGGTTATATGTGTTATCTAATAATTTTGGAGAATTTATATAAGTGTTTCTATGCATTACTCCATATTTTACAAATTCTGCATTTTCTAGACCTGGAATTTTGCTAAATACTCTTTTTTGCTCTCCAAATTTTAAGTTTGTTTGAAATCCTACCATATTATATAGTGTTCCTTCTGCATTGTCTTGCCTTAACTGCACTATTGCATATGGTCGCTTTCCTGTTCTTGGATCAGTAAATCCTACTGGCTTTAGCGGACCAAATCTAAGGGTATCTAAACCTCTTTTTGCCATTACTTCTATTGGCATGCAACCTTCAAATATCTCTCTTTTTTCAAAGCTATGAAGTTCTGTAACTTCTGCACCCGTAAGTTCTTTCCAAAATTCTTCGTATTCTTCTTTATTCATTGGAAGATTAATATAGCATGCTTCTCCTTTTCCGTATCTATCACCAAGAAAACCTATATTCATATTTATGGAGTCTTTTTCTACTATTGGAGAGGCTGCATCATAGAAATGCAATTTTTCTTTTTCTATTATTTTTTCTATTTCCTGGCTTAATCTATCTGTTGTAAGTGGACCTGTTGCTATAACTATTTGATTATCTTTAATTAAATCCTTTAAATGTATCTCTTCTCCGTACTTCTGCTTCTACGATTTTTATGTTTTTTATATTTTTTATTTCTTTTGTAACTAGTTTTGCAAATTTTTCTCTATCTACTGCTAAAGCTTGCCCAGCAGGTACTTTGGTCTCATCTGCACATTTTATTAAAAGACTTCCTAAGTTTCTTAGTTCTTCTTTTAAAAGTCCGACAGGCGTTTGTTATGAGATTTGATTTGAAAGAGTTGCTACATACTATTTCTGCAAAGTGTTTATCTGAGTGTGCTGGTGTAAATTTTTTTGGTTTCATTTCATATAAGGTTACATCTATTCCTTCTTTTGCAATTTGATATGCTGTTTCACATCCTGCAAGACCAGCTCCTATTACTATTACCATTTTATTGTTTTCCTTTCTATTTTACATTTTATTTATTTTATGTTATAATAATTATAAGTTATGTCAAGTACATTGATTTTGAAAAAATTGGAGGTTTACATCATGAATGATTTGTCTGAGGTTGGCACTACATTAGATGAAGAGCTTAAGATCGCTCGAAAAAAAGCTATGGCAGATATTAAATTCAAGAGAGCGGGTAGTAAGCCCAAATCCAAAAAGAAAGTTCCAAAGGTCAAGACTAAGAAAAGGAAAGATCCAATGCATATTAAAAGGAACAAACATTTAGATACACTATTTCTTGTGGTGTTTGGGGTCATTCTTTTTCTCATCCTCTCTCATCCCGGCGATTTTCTCTTTGGCTCAATCTCATTTTTTAGCTTCCTTTTCTCAATTAATTTGTGGGTCTTTTTAGGCTTTGCAGCTATTATTGGGATTGTCGCTTTTTTTGTTAGTCTTTTTCGCTAAAGCGTCTAAAAACGCCTGCCTTAGTTTATCTGGGCAGGCGTTTTTAGTTTATTTCTTCTGTTTTTATTCTAATACATATTTTTTAATTAAACTAATTCCTGATGCAAATGTTATTAAAATTATTGCTATCATTCCTATATAGATTTTTACAGCTCCTGTTTTTACTAATAATAAAACTGGTGCATCATCTATATCGTCTTCGTCTGGTACTTTGTTGTCTGGTGTTGAGTCTACATCTGGTGAATCACTATCATTTTTGTCTTTACTAATTTCTGCTAAATTCACTTTTGTTCCAAGGTTTTCTGAACTGTTTATCCATGTTAGAACTATTGGAACTTGTGCTGTTTCTCCTGGTTTAAGCAATGTATCTTTTAAATAGTCTGTTGTAACTATTCCCTCTTCATTTACTTTCCATCTCCATTCTGTATTGTCCTTTTCATCAAATCTAAGTCCTTGTGGAATGTAATCTTTTATTTCTGTTGCATAGCCTTCTATTTCACCTTCATTTTCTATTTGTATTGTGTATACATATTTTATAATAACGTTTTTAAGTTCTTTTTCTGGTATCTCTAGTTTTACAGGTGGTTCATTTTTTGATGTTTCTGCTGTGTGACCTGTATCTGTTACTACTTCTTTTCCATTTAATATTACTTTTGTTTGAGCTACCCATTTTAGTAAGCTTAAATCAAAATATTTTACTTTTACATTATCATAATCTATATCATCTTCATTTGGTCCATCTGGATCATATGGTGTATCTCTATCTGGCTCTGAGTCTATATCGTCATCTGAGTCTTTTGAAATTTGTGCTACGTTTTTGATTATTCTTGCTGACTCTTCTTTTGTTTTTGCTACATATGTTACTTTAAATGCTAGTTTTACATCTTTATAATCTGGGTTAAGTGGTTCTTTATCGCTTATTGCTTTATTTGGGTCAAAGGCTTTTAGTTCATTTTTTCTTCCTGTTTCTTCTTCTTGTTTCTCTGATAGATAATCTGTTACTATATATTTTGCTTTGCTTGTGTCTCCATCTGTTATTTCTTCTTGGTTTTCATCTAACATTATCCATCTATATTCTTTATTTATTTCATGTTCTGGTAAGAACTTTAGTCCTTCTGGCATATCATCTGTTATTTCATCTGCCCATCCATCTGCTTGACCTTCATTAAATATTCTTATTGTATATATTACTGTGTTTCCAGTTACTACTTCTACTGGGTCTTTTGTATGTTCATAGCTTATCTTTCCATCTTCATATTTTACTTCTGGATATCTATTATTTATTGGTGTATTTTCTACCCCAGTTATGAATTTTCTAAGTGCTAAGTCGAAATCTTTTACTACTACTTTTTCGTAATCATCGTCGTCTTCTTGACCTGGTACATATGGTAAGTGTTCAAGTTCTTCTTTGTAGTTTGGTCTTTTTTCATCATTTGGAATTTCGAAGTCTTTTCCTGGTCTTTTATCTCCATCTGGCATTGAGTCTCTATCTTTATCGTCTATATTTTTTTCTCCTGTTTCATCTGTTGTTTCTGTTATTTGTGCTAAATTTGTAAGTATTTTATTTGATTCTACTTTATCATTTACTTTACATACAATTTGTACATCTATATAATTTAAATCTCCACTTTCTGAAACATATGCTGTAAGTAATTTTCCATTTCTTCTGTCTTTGTATACTTCATCTCCATCTTGATTATTTTTTGCTGTTATTGTTGTTTTTACTTGACGTGTATTTTCATCATATTCCCATCCAAATTTTTTGTTTATTGAATTTTCTGGTAAATAATCTAAATATTCTGGCAAGTAGTCTGTAACCTTGCTTACATATGCATTTATATCGCCTTCATTATATAGTCTTATTGTATATGTCACTTCGCTCTTTCTTTTTACCTCTAATGCTTTTTTAGTGTGTATATATTCTGCTGTTGTACCACTTAAATTATCTAATGGGTCTGAGTTAGTTACTGGTACTCTTGATTTCTCAGGTGCTTTTCCATCTACATCTGTTATGAATTTTCTAAGTGCTAAGTCTAATTTTGGTACTTTTACTTTTACTTTTTCGAAGTCGTCATCATCTTCATTTCCTGGTACCCAAGGATCTTTTTCTTTATCTTCTTTATAGTGTGGTAAATCTTCATCGTCTGGTACCTTTGGTTCTACATTATCTGGAATTGAGTCTTCGTCTTCTACTTCTTCTGGTACTGGTCTTCCATTTTCGTCTTTTTCACCTGTTATTTCTGCTATATTTGTAAGTTTTGTAGTTTCTTCTAATGGCATTATCTGACAATTTATTTCTACTTCTATATAACTTAGGTCATCTGCTGTGCCTGTTTTTTTATCGAATTTTGGAATTGTTACTTCATCTCCTAGTGTTTTTCCTGACACATCTATTTTATTTGGTTCTTTTGCTGGGTCTACTGTTAATTTTCCACCTGCTCCTACTATTTTGCAGTTAGGTTTTGAAACAACAGTTGTATATTCTACTCCTTTGGTTGCATTCCACCAGCTTTCTCTAGTTTCTGTCTCTGTGTTTTTGTCATCTCCATAACGTACATATTCTAAGTTATTTGCTATATAGTCTGTAATTTCTGTAACTTTTCCATCTACTTCGCCTTCATTGTATACTCTTATTCTATATGTTACTACATCACCAACATTTGCATCTATTGGATCTTTGCTATGATAATAATTTGCATCTGTTCCTGGTCCTTTTTTTAGTGGTCCTACATCTGGCTGTGGTGCTCTTGTTGGATATTTTGTGTCTCCTATTTGATAAATATATTTTCTAAGAGCTAAATCTATTTTCTGTGAGTTTACTATTATTTTATCAAAGTCGTCATCGTCTTGTTGTCCTGGTATATATGGTTTTTTTGGATCTTTTGAATCTATTTCTTCTTGTTTATAGTTTGGAAGTGGTCCTTTTGGGTTTGGATTTGGATCTTTATTTCCTGGTTGTGGTTCTACATTTTTTGTTTCTGAGTCTCTATCTTCTAGTTCTCTTCCAATATCGTCTTCTGGTTTTCCACTTTCTGGAACTACTGCATCTCTCATATCATATACTTCTGCAATATTTGTTATTGGCTCATCATATACTGCATTATTTTCTACTTTGCAGTATACTTCTATATCTACATAACTTAATGTGTATCTATCCTTTCCTGTTTGCCCTTCATTTCTTTCAGCTGCTGGAATTAATACTTCTCCTAGTTTTTTGCCTGATACATCTATTTTAGTAGGTTCTTTTGCTGGATCCATTGTTAGTTTTCCACCTGCTCCTACTACTTTGCATTCTTTTGTTGTATCTAGTATGTATCCTCCATCACTTGATAGCCATTCATATTCTGTGTTTTTATCCCATTCTGGAACTGTAAATGATAGATAGTTTGGTAAATAGTCTCTTACCTGCCTTACACAAGCATCTATGTCACCTTCATTGTATAATCTTATTGTATATGTTACTGTATCTCCTAATTTTACTGGATATGCCTTCTTTGGATGTCTATATGTTGCTGTTGTTATACGGTCTGGTCCTTCTCCAACATTTAAGTATGTTGTATCTGGTCTTTTTGTGTCTTCTTCTACTGGTTCTCTTGAATCTTGTGCTGGTAAGGCTTCTCCATTTACTGCTGAAATAAATTTTCTAAGTGCTATATCTGCTTGACCTTTACTTTCTTTAACTTGTATTACTGGTTGTTCTTTTGCAAATTCTGTTCCTGCTAAATATACTGTCATATCTCTTTTGGGTGTATATGTTCCTCCATTTTTTGCAACAGCTTCTTTGGCAGATTTTATCAAGTTTCTATATAATGTATTTGCATGTGATTGCCTCTGTGTTCCCCATTGTCCACCTATGTTTATTATGCTTCCTGGTATTTGTGCTATATTTAGGTTATATATATCTGAAAGTGATTTGTATATATCTCTTCCTGCTGTATCTTTTTCTGTGTTAAATCCTATTGTTTTTCCATCTGTTGTTGGGAATGAAAATGTATCTCCTGAAACTGCTAAATATATTGTTGGTAAGTGTGCTCCATCTGCATCGTCTTGATGATAATCTCTTTCATCACTGTTTGCAAAATACCATATTGCAAGTTGTTGTATTGCTTCTATATCTGCTCTTGTTAAGACATTTCTTATTGCTAATTCTCCACCTGTTGTTTCTCCTGCTCTATTTATTTCTGCTTCTGTATATCCTGCTCCAATTTTGGTATCTGTTAAATATTTATGTACTTCTAATTCTGTAGCATCTTCTAATAGCATGTTATCTAATAACCAAAGTACTGCATAGAAGTTTTGACTATTTGCTGGATTGAATATTGTTGTCTCAGATGTTACGCCATTATATTGATTAACTAATCTGTTGTAACTTTCTACTACATTTTTCTTTGATATTGGAAATTCTAGATTATAGTCAACTACTCTATCTTCTATATTTGATTGTGGATTATCACTATCTTCTTCTGTGAAGCCTAGCCCTGCTCTTAAGCAATATAAATCTTTCAAGTTTTCTGTTGTTCCACCTTCATTATATTTTACAAGTTTCCAAATATTTTTTGTGTTTGGTTCATCATAATAAAGCTGATGTTTGTATGTAATTCCTTTTTCTACTCTCTTTCTGGTTATAGATAATTCTCCTATACCTTGAGCATTTGATGTGTTTAAGAAAATACAAGCAACCATCATTGCCATAAATATTAAAATTCCTACAATTAGTTTTTTCTTTTTCATTTTCTCTTCACCTTTTTATACTTTTCTTATCTTATATTTTACATTTTTTTTTAAGAATGTCAATAGAAGTTTTTGGTATTTTTTTATGCATAAAAAAATCGTTCAAAATCCCTTTACGGAAAGAGATTTTGCGTTCTTAACATTTCTTTTTTACATTTCTATTACAATTATACTACATTTTCTCAACAAAATCAACTAATTATGTCAATTTTTCTGTTAAAATCTCTTTTGCGTAAGTTATATTATTTTTATATTATAATATATTAAAATTTTTGGTAATCTTTCTTACTTTTTGAATATGATATATTAGAGTTTAAGTTTCAGTAATATTTTTCTTGACATTTGCATTTATTTTTGTTATTATTATTAAGCAATATGCAAAATACTGCAGGTATAGTTTAGTGGTAAAACATAACCTTGCCAAGGTTAAGTTACGGGTCCGATTCCCGTTACCTGCTCCAACGACGTATCTGTTCAAACTAATAGAATAGATAGATATGAAAAATCAATCAGTAATGGTTGATTTTTTTGTTTGCACAAAATTTATTGTCTCGCAGAGCCCTTATGTTATGATGGTACGTCATAACATATAGAAGGTAGGACTTATGACAGAGTCATAGTCCTTGAAGCACAAAAAGTTTTCAAACAGGTAATTTTATGAAACAAGAATTAGAATATTACATTTAGTCAGAAATCAAAACGATACAAAATAAAGGTAATTAACTTATATAATATTTTTTTGTCACTAATATGATGTTAAAAGACCAGAAAAATCATTCTGGTCTTTTAAGTTTTTTGATGCACACCTTAACTAATTTTCGTAATAACTTCAAAGTGTTATCATAACTGTTGCTGACATAATTTTATAATGCTTAAAATCTTTTTACATTGGTTCTCCGAAAGCCTATCCTTATAATCATCGTAAGCCCAGATTAATTTATCTAATATATATTCATAGTAAATATCTGGTTTATCTTTTTCTTCAGCTAATTCTTCCATTATGATTAAATAATCATCATCGAATTCAAAGCTTAATATTACTGGAATGTTACAATTTTTTGACAAAAAGAGAATATCTTCATCAGAATATTTTACATACCCACGTTCTTTAAGAATACTTTGCAATTCTTTTTGCGTTTCAATGAAAAAATAACGATCAAAATAATTATACACCCTATATGTTTTATGTGAAGTATTTTATAAAAAATTTAATTAACTTATTAAATAATAAATAGAGTTACACTCCAAATTGTAACTTCAAGCCTTAAAATTATAAGCATAAGCCAAAATAGCTTCTAAGAATCATACATGTATCTATGAACTTACAGCTGATAGGACACCTATACTTATTCTAAAAGACCTTCACTATCAATATTTGTTATTTATTTTGTAAAAGTATGCAACAAAACAATATTATAAGCATATAATAAAGTATATTAAAGTAGTGAATACATCAAATATTTACTACTTAAAGGGAAAGAATGCTTATTATAAAATAGTCTTTCCTAAATTACTCCAAATGTATTGACTTAGTATATTTAAGGTGATATAATTACATAGTATTTGTTGCAAATTAAATAAAAATATATTATTGATTAAATGTATAATATTATTTTTAGGAAACATTAACATCCTTACAAAAATTACATACTCCATTTTATTTTGCACATAATCTATATGGCGATATAGCCAAGTGGTAAGGCATGAGTCTGCAAAACTCTGATCCCCGGTTCGAATCCGGGTGTCGCCTCCAAGAAATTAACATTTTAAGCAAATGGTACAGAGTATCACAAAGTATCATGTAATGGCACAAAATGCAGAAATACTCTCTTTGTAAGGGAGTATTTTTCGTTTTATAGGATAGACACCTATCATAGATTATCACAATTTAGTATAAAATTTGCTGTAAAATTGCTGTACATTGGTGTAAACAAATTTTATAGTATACATAGTAAGTAATAAGTGATTATGCATTTATATTATTATTTAATAGTTTATTGCTCTTTATTTAGATTTTTTGATAACATATTTCATAAATTGAATTTATTACTTTAGTTAGTTATAAAAATATGCAAAATTTTGTTTTGTTCGCTTGTATTATTATAAGATATGTAGTATAGTAGTTAAAGATAGAAATGAGATAAGTAGTTGTGTTGCCACTTTGACTTAGATAGCTTGCTATCAGAAAGTGAGGTGGTGTTTATGAGTTTTATACTATTCTTAATATTAGCCTTAATGGCATCAGTTACTCTAAACGTAACCTTATTGACAGTTTGTTACATACAATATGTTAATAAAATTATAGATAAGGAATAAAAATAACAGCACATTCTACTTTTTGACCTAAGGGAATGTGCCGTTATTACTTTTTACAAGTGGTAACCATATTTGACTATGGTTTCTCATTTTCTATCTATATTATACACAGATTTTTAGGAAAAGTCAAATATTTTTTGAAAGGAGAAAATATGAATTTTTTAACATTAGCGAGTGAAAGATATTCTTGTAGAAGTTTTAGTACTAAAAAAATAGAAAAAGAAAAAATAGAGAAAATTTTAGAAGCTGCAAAATTAGCTCCCACAGCTAGAAATTTACAGCCACAAAGAATATTAGTATTAACCCAAAAGGAACAATTAGAAAAATTAAGTGGTTGTACACAATATGGGTGGAATGCTCCAGTTATTATGATACTTTTTTATGATAAATTAATTTCATATAAGAGAGATAAATATGATAATAAAGAATTTGGAGATATTGATATTAGTATAGTAACTACACATATGATACTAGAGGCACAGGACTTAGGTCTTGGTACTACTTGGATAGGTTCTTTTGATGCTGAAAAATTAGTTAAAATTTATGAAGTACCTGAAAATTTGATTCCTGTGGCAATATTACCAATTGGATATCCTTCTGAAGAAGCAAAGCCAAGTAATTTACATCTTCAAAGAAATGAAATCTCTGATTTCGTGTATTGGAATAAAATTTAGGTACTAAATTTAGGTTATTGTAGTATTAAAAATATTAATAATTATTCTAATACAGTATTTTCTAATTTTATTATCATCAATAATTTTTATTTTTCTAGATCTATAACTTTAGTTGCTATTTTTTTTGCAAAAGTTTCATCGTGTTCTATAAAAATAAGTGTTGGCTTATATTTTAAAATAGCATCTTCTATCTGTATCCTTGTTAATATATCAATATAGTTTAATGGTTCATCCCATATATATACATTTGCTTCTTCTGATATACTTTTTGCAATTAAGATTTTTTTCTTTTGACCTTCACTCATATCTTGTATTTCTTTATCAAAATCAGATTTTGATATTCCCATTTTTACTAGCATTGCTTTAAAAATACTTTCGTCTATTTTATTTTCTAAAGCAAATGTTCTTAGATTTCCTTTTAAAGCTTCTGTACTTTGTGATACATATGATATTTTTAATTCATTTGCTACTTTAAATTCTCCATTATATTGTATTTCTTTTCCTAAAATAAGTTTCAGAATGCTTGATTTGCCTATGCCATTTCTACCAACTATTTGAGCTCGATCTCCATTGCTTATTTCAAATGAAATTGGTTTAAATATTGTTTGCCCATTGTATTTTATTTGTAAATCCCTTGCTAAAACTAATGGACTTTTATTACTTTGCACAGGAATAATCTTTAAAGTGTCATTTCTATCTATATTTTTGAGCAAATTAGTTTTTTCATCTATTGCCTTTTGGATTCTTTGTTCCATGACTTTTGAACTTTTCATCATCTTAGATGCCTTATGCCCTACATATCCTTTGTCTATTGTAGTTTCTGAATTGTACTTTTTACTTTTTGATTTTTCAGCTTCGTTTGACCATTTTGCAGAATTTTTAGAAGCTATTTCGAGTCTATTAATATCTTTTTGTAATCTTTCATTTTGTACTATTTCAAAGTTATCTTGCTTATCTTTATTTTCTTTCCAGCTCGAAAAATTACCTTGCACAATTTCAATATTATTATTGTTTATAGCAATTATATGATTTACAACTTTATCTAAAAAGTTTCTATCATGAGATACTAATATGAATCCTTTTTTCTTTTCTAAAAATCTAGATAAGTTATGTCTTGTTTCAATGTCTAAATGGTTTGTGGGTTCATCTATAAGTAAAAAATTATTTCCTTTTAAAAATAGACTTATTAACAGTATTTTTGCTTGCTCTCCTCCACTTAATAAATTAAAGTTCCTATATAAAATTTCCGTATTTGTATTTAATAAATTGAGTTCTTTTATAATTTCCCAGTCACTTGCATTTGGAGCAATTTCATTAACTATCTCTATTGACATTCTATCTTTATTTGCTACTTCAAAGGGAAAATAATCGACATCAATATTTTTTAATATTGTTCCTTTATATTCATATTTTCCCTGTAATAATTTTAAGAATGTTGTTTTACCTTTACCATTTCTACCAATTAAGCCTAACTTCCAATCAGTATCTATATTAAAGGATACATCTTCAAATACATTATTATAACTTCCATCATATTTGAAGGTTAAATTATTTATACTTATTAAAGACATTTTACCCCCCTACTAATTTAATATTAAGATTATATAATATAGAAACAATATTATAACGCTTAATTTCTTATTTTTCATTTATTAAGCTTCTTATTGCCTCATACAAATATGGTTTAAATTCTTCTATGGGGAGCGGTTCTTTGTTTATTATTGAGTTAAAGCAGGTTGAGCTTACTAGTTCTATTATCATGTATAAGGTTACTTCTGGGTTTTTTAGTGTTATTCCTGTTTCTTTTGCTCCTTTTAAGAATAGGTTATATATACTATCTTTTTTATTTTCATTTTCTTCATAGATTTTTAGTATAGTGCTATGATATATCCCCCATGATAAGTTTTTTGATATAAATTTTAATAGTTGTGGTGCCTTAGCAAGTTCATTTATTACATAATTTATTATAAATATTACTTGGTCAGCTAAGTTTTGTATATAATTTTTTCTTAATTCCTCTAAGGCTTCTTCAAATAGTTTGTGTGATTTTTTTGCAATTAAGATGTCTCTTATTTCGTATTTGTCTTTGAAATATAAGTAAAATGTTCCTTTTGCAACTTCTGCCTTGTCCACAATTTCTTGTATTGATGTGTCTTTTATTCCTTTTTCTGTGAATAATTCAAATGCAGTTTTTAATAGTCTTTCTTCTTTATCTTTTTCCTTTATTCCCTTTTTCATGGCTTCCCCCTTTCTTTTATTATTACATATTTCCGACTAACAGTCAATTACTTTTTTGTATTTTTTTATCGTTATTTATGTTATATATGTGCTTATTTATAAATATTTTATATGTTTTTTACAAAATGTATTGACTTATTAAATTTATGAGCGTATAATATTACAAAATGACTATTGGTCATTTTGTAATATTTCAATGTTTTATTTCTTATTTATATGGATAAAACTATTCATTTAAAAGATTTTTAGAAAGGAGTGTTTTTATGAATGTATTAGGAAAGGCAATTTGTAAATATAGAAAGCTCATTCTTATAATAGCTTTACTTTTGCTTATTCCTTCTCTTATTGGGATGAAGGCAACTAGGATAAATTATGATATATTAGTTTATCTTCCAGATGATGTAGAAACTATTCAAGGTGAAAATATTCTTTCAGATGATTTTGATATGGGAGCTTTTTCAGTTGTGATAGTTAAAGATATGCAAACTAAAGATATTCTTAAATTAGAAGAAAAATTTAAAGAAATTGATAATGTCCAAAAGGTAGTTAGTATCGTAGATTTTATTGGTACTGGGTTTCCTACCGAAATGCTTCCTGATGATTTAAAGAATAAAATTTATAAAGATGATGAAACAATTATGCTTGTTACCTTCAAGGACCAAATATCTGCTGATAGTACTATGGAGACTGTTGAAACTTTAAGAGAAATTACTGATGAAAGATGCAAAATTAGTGGTATGACATCTACTGTTTTAGATACTAGAAATCTTTCTAACCAAGAAATTGCTGTATATATAGTTATTGCTGTAGCTTTATGTTTATTTGTTTTGGAACTTGCATTAGATTCATATATTGCACCAGTTTTGCTACTTCTAAATATTGGTATTGCAATTTTATATAATATGGGAAGTAATATTTTCTTAGGAGAAATTTCTTATATAACTAAGGCTATAAGTAGTGTTTTGCAACTTGGTGTTACTATGGATTTTGCAATTTTCTTGTATCATAGTTATATGCAAGAAAAAGAACATACATCTGACTTGAATAATGCTATGGCAACTGCAATTCATAAAACTTTACTTTCAGTTGTAGGAAGTTCCCTTACAACTATTGCTGGTTTTCTTGCTCTTTGCAGTATGAACCTCACTTTGGGTAAAGATATTGGGCTTGTTATGGCAAAGGGTGTTCTTTGTGGAGTAATATGCGTACTTACTATTCTTCCCGCTATGATACTTGAGCTTAATGGTATTATTGAAAAGACTAAACACAAAGAAATTCTACCTAAATTTAAATTTGTTAAAAATTTTGTTATTAAGCATTATAAAATAATTATCTTACTTTTTATCATTATCTTGCCTATTGCTTTTTATGGTTATTCTAATACAAATGTCTACTATAATCTGGATAAATCCTTGCCTAGTGATTTGGAAAGTGTTATTGCAAATAATGAACTTAAGGATACATTTAATATGGTCTCTATGGAGTTATTACTTGTTAATAAAGATATTCCTGATTATACAATAAATAAAATGCTTGATGAGATAGAGAAGTTAGATGGTATAGAATGGACTATGGGGTACCCTAAGCTTTCAGGGCTTCGGTATTCCTAAGGAAATTTTATCAAAAGATGTTATAGATATTTTTCAAAATGATAAATATCAAATGGTTATTATAAATTCTCAATATGAAATGGCAACTGATGAGTTAAATGAGCAGGTTGATAAGATAAATGAAATAATAAAAAGATATGATAAAGATGCATTACTTGCTGGGGAAGGACCTCTTATGAAGGATTTAGTATTAATTAGTGATCATGATTTTAATAGTGTAAATTCTGTTTCTATTGTAATTATCTTTATTATTATGATAATTGTTTTAAAATCAATTTCACTTCCTGTGATTTTAATTGCAGTTATTGAGTTTGCAATATTTATTAACATGGGTATACCATATTTTACAAATACTACTTTACCATTTATTGCTTCAATTGTTATTGGTACAATTCAACTTGGTGCAACAATTGATTATGCAATACTTATTACAACTAAATATATTACTTCAAGAAAAGCTGGAATAGATACAAAAGAAGCTATTGGAAATGCACTTTCTACCTCTATTGGTTCAATTATAATTAGTGGACTTTGTTTCTTTGGTGCAACCTTTGGAGTTGGAGCTTATTCTAAAATAGAGATGATAGGTTCTCTATGTACTTTAATGTCGAGAGGTGCAATCGTCAGTGTAGTTTGCGTTTTAACTGTGCTTCCTGCACTTTTGATGGCATTTGACAAAATAATTTGCAAGACTACTATTGGTATGAGAAATATAAAAAATAATTAAGAAAGGATTTGATTCATTATGAATAAAAAAATTATTACAAAATTAACATCTGGAGCTTTACTTTTCACAATGCTTACTTATACTTTACCAGTTTTCGCTTATACAAAAGACGAAACTGTTTACACTAAAATTGATGTAAATGGAAAAAATTATAGTACTATTGTAAATAGTCATATTAAAAATAGAAATAAAGAAAGAATTATTAATGATTTGTCTGATTTGATTAATGTTAAAAATGTAAATGGAGATGAAGAGTTTTCTCAAAGTGGAAATAGCCTAATTTGGAAGGCTGATGGAGCAGATATTTATTATCAGGGAGAAAGTAATAAGTCTCTTCCAATTGAGTGTTCCCTAAAATATGAATTAGATGGAAAGGCGATTTCTCCTGAGGAGCTTGCTGGAAAGTCTGGAAAGGTTAAAATTACTATAGAGTATTCAAATAAAGATGCTCATCTAGTAAACATTAATGGAAAAGATGAAATTCTTTATACTCCTTTTACTATAGTTTTAGGAACTATTTTAGATAATACAAACTTTAGAAATATAGAGGTTTCAACTGGAAGAGTTATTGATGATGGTACTAAAACTTTTGTAATTGGTATAGCCTTTCCTGGTTTGAAAGAAAGTTTAAATTTGGCTGATGATAAAATAGATATTCCAAATAAGATTGAAATAACAGCTGATTCGGAAAATTTTCAAACAACTACTATGGCAAGTTTTGTTACTCCAAAAATAATCGAAGAAAGTGATTTATCTATTTTAAATGATTTAGATGATATGTATTCTAACGTTAATACATTAGAAAGTTCTGGTAAACAGCTTGAGGATGGAGCTAATGCTCTAAAAAATGGAACAGATACTTTCTTGGAAAAATCAAAAGAATTTAATAATGCTATGAAACAGGTTTCGAGCGGTACTAATAACGCTCTTGAAGGATATATCTCACTTGATGATGGAATTAAAGTATTAAATGATTCTACTTTTGAACTTGTGGATGGTGCAAAAACCTTAAGTGATGGAGCAAATTCTATAAATTCTGCTTTGGGTGAAGTAAATACTAATTTTAAAACAATTGCAAATGGAACTAAAGGGCTAAGTGAAGGTTTAACAAGTGCAGTGTCCGATGTAAACAAACTACTTGGTAATAATTCTACTACTCCTCCCACATCTATTGAAGAGGATTTAAGCAAATTGACTGATGCCACAAAAGAAAATATAACTAAAGTTATAACTTCTAGTAATACTTCTTTAGGTACTGAAAAAACTAAGCTAAATGCTCAATTGTCAGCTTTAAATGCTCAAATAGAAAAAATTAAAACTACAAATCCTGATTGGGAAACAAACCCTGATGTAAAATCTCAGCTCTTGTCTCTTACTACTTCTTGCGAAATAATAAAAAATTCTATAGCTTCGATTGATACTTCGATGTCTGCTAATTTAGAGTTTGGAACTAATTTAGGTACAACTTTGCAAAATACTGCAAATAGTATTAAAAATAAGCTTAGTGCTTATCAAGCATTACTTACTAAACTTCCAGAAATGGTGCAAAAATTAACTTATGCTTCAAATGTAGCAGAGCAACTTTCTTCTGGCACCACTAAATTACAAGCAGGAATTAATACACTTACTATTTCTTCAAAAGATCTTGCAAATGGAGCAAATAGTTTATATAGTGGATGTATTACTTTCTCTGATGGTACCAAGACTTTATATGATGGTTCAAATGAGATGAAATCTGGGCTTAAAAATTTAAGTGCTGGAACAAATGAATTAAGTGTTGCAAATGATATGTTAACAGATGGTGCTAGTTCTCTATCAAATGGTGCAGGCACTCTTGCAAATGGTATGAAACAATTTAATGTTGAAGGAATAAAAAAAATCTGTAGTTTAATAAATGGTGATGTTAAAAGTTTAACTACAAGGCTTGAGAAATTGCAAAATTTAGCTGAGGATTATAAGAGTTTTACAATGCTTGATAATAATGCTGATGGAGATGTTAAGTTTATTTTACTTGTTGATGGAGTTAAGTTTTAATTTATAAGTTAATATTATTTTGTGTAATTTACTTTTATGGAAATAGTTAATGTTATTTATTTTTTCAAATTTATGGTATAATATATTAAAATAAATTTATTAATAGGAGGAACAAAAAACATGGAATTTTTGGAGAAAGTATTGAAGAAAAGTGGTTGGTTTTCTATTTTGACTTCTGTTATTTTTGCGATACTTGGTATTATTTTAGTATGGAAACCTATTGAGACAGTTAGGATTATTTCTTATATTTTAGGTACAGTTTTTATAGTAGTTGGGCTTGTTAAAATTGTTAATTATTTTATAGCTAGAGGAAAATATGATTTTTATAATTATGATTTAATATTTGGTTTAATGGCGGTTGTTATTGGTGTTGTTACTATTGTTTGCAGTGATACAATTGGTGCAATTTTTAGAATAATTATAGGAATTTGGATAATTTATAGTGCTTTAGTTAGATTTAATCTTTCTTTAAAGTTAAGAGCAATAAATTCAAGCGTTTGGCTTTATAGTTTGCTTCTTGCAACTTTAATACTTATTTGTGGATTATATATTGCATTAAATGCTGGCTCTTTAGTTATGACAATAGGTGTTGTTATGATTATTTATTCTATAATTGATATTGCGGAAGATGTAATTTTTATGAAAAATGTGAAGGATTTGTTTTAAGTAATATAATTTAAGGGCAATTTTTTCTTAGCTCTAACTTTCCTAGAGCTAAGAAGTTGCCCTTAATTGTTTAATTTGTATATTTCCTAATTTAAACCGTTCTTCTGGCAAAATATTTCCTACAAATAATTTCGATGAAAGTTCTCTTAAGTAGTCTAAGGGAGCTTTTTTTCTTATTTGTGATTTTGAAATTATTTCTACTTCATAAACTTTATCTTCACCTATTTTGATTATAATTTCTCCGAAGTTTTTCTCCTTCATTTATTGGTGCTTTTAGTTTATTTTGTATTTCTACTTTCGTAGTTATATCTTTTATGTTTTTCTTTTCTACTGGGTATAAGTCTATCTCATTTGAGCTTAAGCCTAATTTTATCTCATTTTCTATTCCTTTTGAAATTTCAAATTCAGTGTTTTGAATAATTTTATCAAATTCGGTATGCAATATTTTTGCCATATCTACCATTTCAAATTTTGAAAAAGCATATTCTATAATTTTTATACTATCTCTTCCCCTATCTTTTTTTGTATCTGCTCCAAGTACTACTGATATAATATCCATATCTCCACGTTTTACAGCTGTTACTAGACATCTATTTGCTCCATTTGTAAAACCTGTTTTCACTCCATAAACTCCATTTAAACTTCCTAAAAGTTCATTTGTATTATTTAACCCTTTTACTGTTCCATCTACACTTACAGTTTTGCTAGTAGTTCCAACAATTTGTGTGAATTTTTGTATATTTAGAGCATAGTCTGCAATTTTTGCAAGTTCATATGCAGTTGTGTAATGTTCATTTTCGTCTAGTCCATGTGGTGTTATAAAATGTGTATTTTCAAGACCTAACTCTTTTGCCTTATCATTCATTAACACTGAAAAACCTTGCACATCTCCTGCAACAAATTCTGCCAAGGCAACTGCTGCATCATTTCCGTGAACATAGCATGAGACCATAGAGTAAATCATTTATTGATATTTTATCTCCCTTATGAAGTCCTAGCCTTGAGCCTCCTGTTCCTGCTGCTTTTGCGGATATTTCTGTTACTTCGTTTAAGTCATCTACTCTTTCTAAAACTACTATTGCTGTCATTATTTTAGTTGTACTCGCCATTTTGCATTTCTCATTTTCTTTTTTTCCAAATAAAACTTTTCCGTGTTTTTCTGTCATAAATAACTGCGTGTCTTGAGTTTATATTAGGTGTATCTTTTACTTCTACATCTACACTTTTTAAAATACTATCTATTTCTTCTATATTTAATGCTTCATCTATATCATCTATGGCATATACTGGGCAACCGACTAAAATAAGCAATAAAGATATTAATAATATTATATATATACGTAATCGTTTTAGCATAAAAAACACCTCTACTCGCAATTATATGCGAATAGAGGGCATTTTTATTCATATTTCATTAGTATCTTTTAAGTGCATGCGTGTTTCCCTTTTGAAGTTTTCTTTAGTTTCATAAATGCTTTTTTGTTGAGTTCTATTTTGTCTTCAAGATTTCTTTTTTCTTCTTGTCTTGGTTTTCTTCCTGGAAGGGCTAATTCTATTCCTTCTTTTTTCTTAGAAACAACTGATGTTATCTCCATTTTCCATAAGATTAATAGCTCTTTTTTTGCATTTTTCATCTTTTCTTGCTGTTCTGCGACAATTGTTCTTGAGGTAGTAAGTTTTGATTGCAAGTTGTATATTTGTTGCTCATATGCTCTCACTTCTAAACTAGAGGGTCCTCCGATAGATTCCGATTATCTAGTTTTTCTATTACTGAGGCAAATTGCTTTTCTCTTTCGTATGCTATCTTTAGTTTCCCTAGTTGCTCTTCAAACTCAGTTACAGGATTTTCCTTAATTAAGTTTGTGGCTTCTGCTATTGTATTTCTCAAACTTTCCATTCTTAGGTATCTTGCTTGCTGAATATTAAAAGTCTCAAGCCCTGTCTTTTTTTCTTTTGCACTTATTACTGCTCTTATATCATTTGTACTTCTAAATATTTTTTTTCTTCTTCTAATTAGTGTATTTTTGACAGCTCTGTATTCAGTTTTTGTTAAAATATTTTGTACTGTGTCTAAATTGCTAAGTGCATCATCTATTGTACCTAGTATTTCCCTAGGCTCTATTAATCTTTGGTAGTCTTCTTTCATAGAAGATAAGAGCCTAATTCTTTTTTGCCTTATAGCATTAAATCTTTGCATTTTTGACTGAATGTCTCTGTCTGAATTCTTTAGTATTTCATGTGGTATAGGTATGCTATTAAAGTTTTGAGCTTTTTCTACCATATCTAACTCTTTTTCAATTAGTGCATTTCTTTGTTCTTCTGTGTATTCCAATTTATATTGTTCTTTTGAATTGGCAAGTTTTGTTCCATCTGTTCTAAATTCGTTATAATCTATTGCTCCAACACTATTTAGCCCAGTGAAATCTTCTATTAAATCTATTATTTGTTTTTGTATATCATGAAATCTTTTTCCCTGTTTTTTTGTAGCTTTATTAATTATTTTTTCTGCTTTTCTTAAATCTACTCTATATAACATGTATTCTGTTATTTGTAGTTTTTCTATATCTATTGGTATTTCCTTACATTCTTCAAGTAAATTTACAATTTCATCTCTGTTTTTCAATATTTCTACATAATTTTTTTTGATTGTTTTTTCTATTTTTGCTATTTCTCTTTTTCTTGGTTTTGATCCATTTATTGTACAATTTTGTCTATATTCGTGTATTTCTTTTGCTATTTCTTTTTCTTTTGCTTGTTCTAGGGAATAAAGGTATGTTCGTAGTTCTGACGCAGTTATAGTATTTGTTTCTTCATTTGACATATCTTTTTATCCCTCCTTTTTTTTCTTTTGCAATTATAGTTATTATATCACATTTCTATAATTTTTATATTACATTTTCATTACATTTATATTACATTATTGTTACAAGTGCTGTAAGATAAAAAAAGTGCCTATTATACCTGTTAAAATTGCTTCGAAATTGCACAGCCTAAGGAAACTTAAGCCTTGTTAAATGGCAAAAATCTGCGATTCTTCCTATTTAATAAAAAATGGGCATTTTGCTTTTTGTTTTGCAAATATGCCCTTTTTTGCTTTATTTATATAGTTTGGTAATTTTATACATTAAATGATAGTTTAAAATTTGTACCTTCTTCTAATAACATTATAAATGTTTTGTTTATTTCTTTTGTATCTTTTTTTGTTTTATCTTTTATCAATACTTCATATGTGTAGTATGTGTTTGCTTCGTCTCCAAATTCTTTGTATTCAAATTCATTTTCACTAAAGAAATTTGTTTTTGCATAATTTTCAAAATCTGCTAAAGTTTTGAAGTTCATATTCTTGAAGCTGTCTGCAAGTAAGTTGTAAGCATATTTGTAATCTTTGTCATTTATGCTTTGCATAAATTTATTTAAGTTTAGTATTATCTTTTCTCTTGGATTTACACTATTATATTTTGATGTAAATTCTGGCAATTCTATTGTGTATGTGTCTAGAATTAGTGTATATCTTTTTGTTGCTGTCTCGTTAAAAATATATACTCTTCCATCAAGATCCGTACATGCATATTGTATATATCCATTTTTTTCTGTTTTTTGATATTTTGTTACTTTTGCTGTTACAAATCTCCTGCTATTATTTAATGCATATGCTTTGAATTCACTTAAATTTGCAAATTTTGCTTTTCTATAATTTTCATCTAGTTTTTCATATGCAAGTTCTTGATTAAATAGCATTTCTTCTTTTACAGTATCTATTAAATCATTTATATAGTCTTCTTCTGTAGGATTTTCTATAGTGTATGTGTTATTTTCATTTTCTTTTATTTTATTTGGTATTTCTATATTTAGGCTTTCTCCTACTTTTATTGTATTGTATTTTTCTTCTACATAGTCACTTGGCAGTACTGTGAAGGTCCTATTTAGTCTATCTAGTTTTACTATAATTTTTATATCTGTTATTTTTCCTGATTTTTTTTCTCTTATGTTTCCGCTTCACTATATATATACTTAAGTTCTGTGATTTTTCATATTCATGCATTTCTTCTATGTTAAGAGATATCGTTTCTACTTCTTTGAATTTGGTTTTTATATTTTCAACTGTTATTTGTTTTGCATTTATATACTCTTCATCTAATATATTGTATAGTGCTTTTTCATTTTCTTTTTGCTCTTCTTTCATGCTAGTTTCTGCTTCTTCGTCTATAATATATACATCTTCTTCTGTTTTAAACATTCCGTGCATAATACACATAGTATTTATTTATGCAGTTTTCTATTGTGTAAAAATCGCTTCTATTGGTTACAATTTTTACTTTTTCTTCTGGAATATATTGTTCTAAGTCTCCTTCTTCGTCTATTCCATAGAAAATTTTACCACTATTTAGATATATTAGTAGGAATGTAATAATTGCAATTATTATAATTACAATTACTAACATTGCAACTATTAGTTTTTTTGAGTTTGACAATTTTTTATCCTCCTAATTACTTTTGTTTGGTGCTCTAAATGCACGTATCATACTGCTAGTATTTTTATTATATGGAGATGCTCCTCTTATTCTTTCTCCACTACCTGTTCCATATACTTTTCCATTTCCTGCATAGATTTCTATATGCCCTGAATAATATATTATATCTCCTGCTTGTAATTGGTTGCTTTTTGTTATTACTTGCCATCCCTTACTCATAAGCTTTGAATTTAGTGCTCTTGCACTGTCTGTATGTTCACTATCTGTTAAATATCCTGCTTCTTGCAATACCCAAGATACATATGTTGCACAGCATGTATGATGTGAACCATTTTTTGAAGCTGCAAATGTAATATTTAGTCCATGTGCTTCTCCTCTTTTTCTGCATTCGTCTAGTCCACCATTTGTTTTTACACAGTATCCATAATTGTTTGCTTCCATGTATTTGTGCATATTGTCTGCAATGGAGATAATGCTTCCTCCTCCTGCTCCTCCTTCTGCTGTTCCTTCTTGATATTGCTGATTTATTCTATCATAATATCCTGTTTGGAATAGTGTCCATTCAGATTTTCTCCTATTTTCAAGTCCTACTAGGTATGTCCCTTTAGATGTTGTAGGTTTGGCCATATATTGTGTATATAGGCTATGTGAAAAATTTGCTCCTTTTATTCCTTTTGCTAGATAGTCATCTTCTGTATCATTCCAATATTTTCTATATGAATCTACAAAATTTAGTGATGGATTTCCTCTTTTGGTAGTTACTGCTCCATCTACTCCGACAATTGTATGCACGTGAAACTAAGGCATGTATTTGGTATTCTTTCAGATTTAGTCCTGAGGTTAGTGCTTTTATTCTTGATAAACAGTCTGCGATTTCTAAGTCTTCTAATCCATCTACAAAGTCTATATCTATCTCTGCTCCTAGTTCTGTTGAATATCCTGCATTTCTAAATGTACTTTCATATCCCCCATTTACTATGTCTATACCATATCCTACAACTCTGTTTCCCGCTCCATCGTCTACTACTACATATTTTGTGCGGTCTGAATTATATCTTGCTCCTTCCCACGAACGTATATAGTCTTTTAATAAACTTGATGAAGATGTGCTTCCATTTATCTGTGTTATATTTGTATCAAATAAGTCTAAAATTGCATCTAAATCTACATCGTATATTTCTTTTCCTTCATATATATTCCAATAATATTTCATTAGTTCTTCATGCATTTGTGTATCTGCATGAAGTCCCAATAGATTTATTAGTTCATCTATATTTTGTCCTTGTTCTTGTGCTATTTTATCTGGTGGGTAGTATTTTGCATTTTCCTCATCTGGTAAGTTATATGAAACTTTTTTTCCATTTGGGTCAAATTCTTCTCCTAGTATATATTTTCCTTCTTTGTTTTTCCATAATCCTAAGAACTTTTTATAGTTTATCGTTTTTTCATGACCTGGTTTTACCCCTACTTCAAATCCATAGTCTGTAACATCTTGTTTTTCTGTTGTTGAATATAAAAGTGTTTCTACTGACATATATTGATTTACGGAAGCTTGCTGTCCGCCGTGGATATGGCTGTGGCATATATCCACCTGCTCCTGCAATTAATATATAGTTTAATCCTGCAAGCTCGCTTTGGTCATGCTGTTCTTGTGTTTCTACTGGTTCTCCTGGTGTATATTGTGTTATCGGTTTTGTTTCTTGTTCAAAGTCTATACACCAAGTGTGTGCTTTTTCTATATATATTTGTACTGTATTTTCATAAGTTGTGATAACTCTTTCTACTATTTCTGGTTCTCCTGCTGGATATAAGTAGTTTTCTTCTGTACCTGTGTGATGCCAATAATACTGATCTGCTGGTATTCCTCCGTGGAACTGCTCCTGGTCTTCCTCCGATTTATTGTTGCTGCTTGATATGTATCTGTTACTGTTTTTTGTGCATGGTATCTAACTTCTGTACTTGTAAATGTTGTTACGTTTAGTTGATCTTGTATCATAAGTACTATTTCACTTTTTTCTAAAAGCAAATCTACTACTGCCATTACCCATTCTGGGTTTGTTGATTCTTGAAGTAAAGCATATAAAAAGTTATATGGCATACTACACATTGTTGTCATTGTGCTAAATACTATTGGTGGTTCTTCTCTAATTTCATATGTTCTTCCTCCATCTTCTGGTGCTTCTCCATTTACTGTTGTAATAACTTCTCTATATGTTGCATAGTATAACATTCCTGAGTCAAATGAAAAATGTTTTAGTGCGTCTTGATCATTTGCAGCAATTTTTTCTCTAAATTCCTCTAATGGTATATATGTAAGTGGTATTTCCTCACTACTTGAGTTTCCATCTTTATCTATAGTCTTTCTTTTAATTTCTACTATTCCTTGTGCTACATAGTTTCCGATCTTTATCTTTTTTATTTCCTAGTTTTTTATTTCTCTCGCTCTCTGTGTCGTCTACTCCTTCATATTCTCCTAGTTTTGGATATGAGCTTGCAATTTCTGCTCTTATCATTTTTATTAAATATGGTTTATAGTCTTCTGTTTGGAACCATTCTGCAATTTCTTTTTCTTTTATATATGCATCTTTTTCGTTATATACATAATTTTCATCTCGTGGTCTATCTGGATTTGTGCTATACCAATATCCATCATGAAAGGCCCTGTTTATTTCTTCTACATATTTATCTTCTGTTTCTTTATCTATTTTAAAATAATATCCTAAGTTATCTTCTGCTTCTTCTATATCTACATATTCTTTATTTGTTATTATTGATTCTAATCCCTTGCTTGTTATATTATTGTCTCCTTCTAGATCAAAAATATATATTAAACCTCCTAATACAACTGCCAGTATGATTAGTGGAAGCATTACTTGAAGTAGTGGCATTATGACAGCAGCAATTAATCCTGCAAGTCTACTTGCAATCATTGCAAATTTACTTTGGTTATTTTTTTTGTTTTTTGTTGTGTCTTTTAGATTGCTTTGTAGCCCTTCGTCTTCTTTTCTTTCTTTGTCTTCGTTCATATTATGCTCTCCTTAAATTTTCTATATACGTGCTTCTATTTTTATACTGTCTTTTACTTCTCCATTATTTTTGTAATTTTCATAGTTTAATACTACATCTGTCAGTGCAAGCCCTTTTAGATCTCTATTATCTGGGTTATATCTTTTGTTAAATTTTATATCTACATTTACTTCCATATTTCTTCTAACTAGCAATTCCTCAGTTGAGTTTTCATTTAAAAATGCTACATATCTAACTTCATTTGTATCATATAAGTAAATTGAATTTACATTTTCTTTTGTGTCTATACTTATTGTGCTATTTGTTTCATTTTTTACCTTTACTGTTACAACTGTGTAGTCAATATACAGATGTATTTTGCTTGCTGAGACTGTTACTCCGTCTTACTGTTTCTGGTTTGTTTCTTTCTTTATAGCCTATGTATCCACTTATATTTAGCCCTTCTTGTCCTTCACTTTTTGCAATTGTTATGTAGTCTGCTAGGGTATTACTTGCATTTACATTTCCTGTTGCTAAAACATCTTCTGTATATTTTATATAATAGGTTGCAAAACTTTGGGTTGAGTACCAATTTTCTAATGAATACATTCTATTTATGCTAAAGTTTCTATCTACATACATAGTTTTAAAACGCTCTAATGAAGGATAAATACGTTCTTTGCAGGCATTGCTTAACATATTATATGCATTTTCTATTTTTCCCTCATTACAGTATTCTACGAATTGTTTTATAATTAAGTTGTCATTTTCTATATCTTTTACTGTTTTTCCGTTTATTACACTTGTATTACTTGGCGAAATAGTAGTACTATTTGTACTACTATTTGCCTGATTTGCTATAACGTTTTGTTTTTCATTGTCTCTTTTTTGTTTCACAAGTGAATTAAGTATTTGTATAATTATAATAATTAGGGCAATTGTGCCAATTATTGCTATTATCATTCCTCTATTTTGGTTATAAAATCTTAATAATTTATGCATTTTTTGCCCTCCATATCATTTTCTATTATCCTGTTATATCTTGTAAATCTTTTAATATTTCTTCTACTCTTTGTGTTGCTTTAGAGCTTTCTAAGCCTTCGTTTACTAGCTGATCTGTAAGAGTTTTCTTCCAAGCCACTTGCTCTCTCGAGTTTGGATTGAATACTCCTGGGTTTATGTCTCTTGCCCATGTAGTCATTCCTATTGCTCTTTGTAGTGCTAAAGCTTGAGCTGTTTTCTCAGCATCTGCTCCTGTTAATCCTCTTCGTTTTGCTTCTTCTCTTGCTTTGTCTAGATAAGCATCTCTCTTTTTCAGTGCTCTACCTATTTTTACTGGGTCTGTGTGGTTGTTATTTAAGAAGGCTTGGACATCTCCACTTTCTATCGCTCTTAGTGCTGCATCTCTTGAGCCTGTTGCCTTTGTAAGTGCATCTATCGTCTCTGGTGATGATAAAAATTCTTTGTCAAATTTATATTGTGCTACTGCTTTTGAGTCTTTTCCCCAGAATGCTCCGTTTAGCTCCTTTATGTGCTGTTGCTGATGCCTTTGCAAATTTATCTCCATAGTAGTTTCCAAAGTTTGAGCCTGCTGAGAATGCTGTTGCTGTAAGTGCCATTGCTTTTTCTGGTGACATTGTCGCACCAACTCCGAGTGCTGCAAGACCTGCGGCTCCTCCTGTAAGTGCTCCTATTCCTACTCTTCTTGCTGTTCTAAATGCTTTTTTAGGCATTTTCTTTATTCCTTTTATTGCTTGTGTTTTCATGTTATATGCTCCTGAGCGAATATAATCACTCATTCTGCCACCGAAAGCCAGGACCAATTGGATTTCCTTCTGCATCTCTTTGTCTTCTAAATGCTAGGTTAAATAAGCCTCCCTTTATTGCTGGATCATATAGTCCATCTTCTACATCTCCAAATCCATCTCCTGTAAATCCGCCGTGGAAATCCAGCACCTCCACCGAGGGCTACCTCCGTCCGACCACCTCCGACTGCTGCCTCCGTCCGTGATTCTAGTCCTCCGTTCTCCTCCTGCTCCGGCCACCTTGTCCACTAGATCCGTCCACCATTTCCTCCGCCTTGTCCGACCGCCTGAGCCTGAGTTTGTCATATCGCTTCCAAATATATTTCTATTTGGATTTACTACTCCTCCTGATGTTCTTCTTGTATTTGTTGGTTTTTCATCTTCATCTTTTCCTTCTGATGGTTTTGGTCTGTTTATTTTGTTTATCATTGCAGAGAATAGTGCTCCTCCTGCGAAGCTTCCTGCTGCACTTAATGTACCTGCATTATCGAATCCAAAGAATTTACGTAGTAATTTTTCTGCTGGTATTACAAAGTATATTGCAACTACTGCATATATTAAGCTTTCTGTTGCAAGTGTTATTGCTGTTCCAACTAGTACTGTATATAAAAGTAAGTGAAATGGCTGTATTATTACATTAAACATATATTCTTTAAACCACATATTCCATGCTTGTGCTTTTCCGATCTTTTATTTTATCTAATGGGTATGTTAATGCCACCATTGGTGCCATAAGTGTTAAGAAGGCTATGTATATTACCCTTTTTATATATCTTATTGTAAATACTGCTGTAAATGCTACTAGTGCTATGTATATTATTAGATAGGCAGTAGACATTGGCAAATAATTATCATCGTCTGCAACATTTAGGTAAAGTCTTGCATAGTTTGTAAAATATAGTATCTGCTCTCCATCTATATATCTTATTGTTCTGCCATCTTTTTCAACGTTCTTTATAGTTGAGTCAGTAGTCCCCCCACTTTCATTGCCACTTTCATTATCACTATTAATTTCACCATTTTCTTCAAATCTACTATCATCATTTAATATATCTGTAATGTCTATATATGATCCGCCTTCTTCTTTAAATTTATATGAAAATCTAGAACCATCATAGGCGGCACCTATTGTTTGTGTTTCTTCTACTATATAGTTTTTACCATTTACTGAGATTTGTGCTTCACTTACTAATATTGATACACTTCCATTAGGACTACCTATTGACCAGCTTCCTCCTGATGCAGTTCCTCCTGCAATTGTTTCAATATATTTTTTTGCTCTCTCTCTAAGTTCATATTGTCTAAGTCCAGCTTGACTAGGTGGAATATATGGTTCGTCTGTTCCTCCTTCATAGTATTCAACTCCACCATATTTTTCAACTAAGTCTAATCCCTGTGTACCTCCTGCTGTTGCATTTAACATATCATTTGCTTTTTCAACTATTGTTACTACTCCTGCCATTATATAGTGCATAAAGAATAATAAACAAAATGCTACTACCCAGTCCATTAGTCTTTCTTTATATTTTGCTTTATCTCCTGAGGTACTTGATATTATTATTCTAATTCCTATATATATTAGTACTGAAAGTAGCCCTACTACTGCAATTGTTCTAAGTGTTACATACCAACCTGCAATTATATTTCTTAATTGCTTAAGTGGTGCATCATTCTTTAAGTCTATATCATATGTTTTATCATTTACAGGTGATATAAAATTTGCATCAAGCATTTCTACTTTATTTGCAAATATTACTTCTGGGCTTATTTGTAATATTGGGTATCTAAATTTATCTTTATCTATCCAATATTCATCTTGATTTTCTGGTTCTCCTGATCCTTCTTTATCTACTGCATACATCCATTCTCCAGTAACTCCAAGTTGTACAAGTGATGCTGCAACATCTGCGACTGCTGTTACAAAGTCTCTTATGATTGACATCATTTTTCCACCGAAACTTGTTTCAGCTTTTACACATGGAGCTATGCAAAAGTTTAGTAAGATGACACAAACAATCGATATTATGAACTTATTTGTAAAACTTTTACTCGTAAAAATTTTCATTTTTCTGTTATCCTTCCTATAATCTAGGTTTTGGTTTTAGATTATAAAATTTCTGTTTTAATTTCTTCTTCTTTTTACAAGTTTGTTTAAGTTTGTTTCAACAAACTCGAATTCTTTTGCAGTTGGGGTTATTTGTAAAATTGCAGTATCTGCTCCTACTTTCAATAACCCTTCTCCTTTTGTACATGTAATTAAGAAATCAGATTCACCATCTGAAAGCTTAAACACTTCTTTTACATATTGTATTTCTGATTTGTCTTGTGCTAAAAATAGTTTTGTATCTGATGATGTTAGAACTGCTTGTGCTTCTGGTTTTTCGTAAAAGTCTTGGAATCTTTGTGATATAATTGCAAGTGAAACATTTCTCTTTCTTGCACGTCTTGCCATTGTGTTTAAGAAATCTACGGCTTCTGGGTATGGAAGTAACATCCAAGCTTCATCTACAATTACTCTTTTTCTTCCTGCTTTTGTTCTATCTTCACTATTTTTCTTAACATATTTTTCCCATATCCATGATAGAAGTATTTGCTGTGCAAGTGGTCTTGCAAATCTTTCTTCTAGCTGAGATATGTCTAGGTTTATAAATGGTGCTCCATCTAATAATTCAAATGTTGATTGCCCATCGAAATATGCCATCTGCCCATCATATTCCCTTATGTATTGTTTCATAACTTTTAAAAGGTAGCTGTATTGGAATTGATAGTCTGCTGTTTTATTTTCTTGTGCCTTTTTTTGTAACCTTCTATACCAGCTTCCTATTGTTGGCATTTGTTTTTTATCTTTTGCTAAGATGTTTCTTTTATCCATACTAGTTTCATATAGGCTTGATGGGTCATTTGTTATTCCTATTGCTGCATATTCTTCTGCGACTGTTTCTGCTATTATTTGTTTTGTAAGCTCTGTTACATCTTCGCTTCTTGTACTACCTCTTGCCATTGTAACTAATGCTTGTGTTACATCTTCTACTTTGTTTTCTACATTTAGTACTATTCTGTCTTTTCCTGTTATTTCATCTTTTACTGTTTCTAATTCTATATCAAAGATGTTTATTACTGTTTTTGAGTTTGGACTAAGTACTACATTTATTCCACCTAAGCTTTCTGCAACTATTCCATATTCACCTTCTGCATCTAGTGCCAAGCTTTCTATACCCATAAGTACTGATGACCTAGAGATAAGTGTTTTCATTGTTACTGATTTTCCGTGCACCAGATTTTGCAAATATTACCATATTGTAGTTTGTAAGTGTTGAGTGGAAGTTATCAAATAAGATTGGTACTCCTGTTTGTTTGTTAAATCCTAGGGGTATACCACTTGGATGCCCTACTTCTGATGTTGTGAATGGGAATACTGTTCCCATTGATCTTCTATCAAATGTGTGTGATTTGCTTATTTTATTTTGCATTAATGGAAGGTTTGATTGAAAGCCTTCTTCTTGCATTGCCCATGCTGATTTTATTCCAACTAGTGTTTTTGACATTTCTGTTGATAATAGTTTTGTAAATTTATCTAGTTCTTCTAGGCTATATGCAAATAGTGTTGAAACTATTGTTGATTCAAATAGTTTATTGTATCCTGCTGCTATTTCGTCTCTTAATTGTTCTGCTTCTAGTCTTTTTTGTGATAATACACTTTCTCTATTGATGTTTCCTCTATCTTGTGCAACTATTCTTTCTGTTTCTAGTTCATTTATTACTCTGTTTAGTTCATTTTGTGATCTTGCTTCTGGTATTGGATTTATGTATATTGATGTATTTATATCTCCAAATAGATACATATCTCTAAATATTTCAGGGAAAGAGCACATTCTTGGAAGTGTTGATACAAAGAAACTTCTTGCATATCTTTTTGCATTTGAGATTATTTCCATATGGTCTATGTTTGAAGCATCTATTCCTGCTGGTGCTATTAGGTCTTTTACTGTTGTTTTTTTAAGAATTTCTACGTTTTCTCCGTTAAGCGGTTTTTGTAGTTCTTCTTGTTTTTTTAGCTTCTTTTGTTTTTTTGACATCTCTTGCCTCCTCCTCTTCTTTTGCTTTTTCTTCTTTTTCATTTCTCTTTTGTCTTGCTTTTGTAAGTTCTTTTACTGCCTCTTGAGCTACTTCTCTTCCTAAGTAAGCTTCATTTTCTTGTACTATCATTTTTGCCATTTCATCTATTATGTCGTCCATTTTCATTTTTCTTTCTTCTAGCTTTCTTTCCCTCAAGGTTCTTACTTTTGCAACTGTGTCTTCTGCTTTTGTCACTGCTTTTGCTTCTATTTCTGCATCTAATGCTCTTATTTTCTTTTCTATTACTTCTGGTGCTGTTGAGTATAGTTCGTCATATCCTGCTGCTAGTGCTTTATCTAATCCAAATACTTCTGCTTCATCTCTGTTATATGCCATGTATAGTAAATCTACTAGTGAGTTTGAGTCTAGTATTCTTCCTGATACTCCTGATGAGAATAGTGAATTTATTATTGATTGGCATCTTGTGTATAGTTCTGAAAATGCTATGTTTTTTATTTCTTCTTTGTCAAAATTGGTGTTTCCTAAGTCTGCTGGGTAGTATGATGTTATTATGTAGTATTGTTTGTTTAATACGTTTTTGTTTAAACTCATTTGTTGAGTATTATATATTATGTCTCTTCCGTATTCGTATAAGTTTCTTATTTTGGTTAGTTCATAGAATTGTGCTTTCATTTCTTCCCTGTCAAATAAGCCTGATTGTTTGTTTGATTCATATTCTGCTTCTCTTTTTCTTAATATTTCTTCTATTTCATCTACTCTTCTTTTATAATTTGAAATACTACCTTCTAGGTTTACTGTTCTTGTTTGTACATATATTTGTATTGGGTATCTTAGGGAGTTTAAAAATTGTAAGAAACCTTCTTCTACTGCTGTTTGTTCCATTGCTGACATTAGGTCGTAATTTACTCCTTGGCATTCTATTACCATTAAGTACCTATTTCCGTTTTTTTGAACTATCATGTTATCTTCTACTTTATCAAATTCCATAAATTTTGATATTGACTGTTTGTTATACCCTTTTGTTGCAACATTTGATAGTGCTGGGTTTTCTCCGACTTGTTTCGTCTGTTGTTATTTGTTCTTTCTTTTTTCTTTTGCTGTCTTTTACTTTTACATAGATAAATACTATTAATAGTGTTATTAATACAAATATCATAAATATTAATAAATATGTAAGTATTTGTGTTATTTGATTATCTGTCATCTTTTGTTCCTCCTTCAGTATATACATATATTTTTTTCTTTGCTTTGAATTTGAATTTTAGCCACCTTAATATTACATCATCTATATTTTCTCCTGATGTTTTTCTTGTTACTTCAAAGGCTGTTGTGTTTGGCACTTTTAAGGTTCCTATTCCAAATCCTATTACTGCAAATGCTATTGTTATAACTATTCCGAACTGTTTTCATTCCCATCATTCCAAATAACCACCAAAAGATAAGTCCAAATGCTCCGACCGAATTCCTGAGGTTATTAATGCTTTTGTTGAGAATATGAAGAGTATTCTTCCTTCTCCTTTAACATTTCTAGGTATTTGATATGCCATTTATTTTTTGCTCTCCTTTCTCTTATGTATGCTTTTTATATAATACGCCCATTATTACTTGTATTATATTATAGCAGATTATTGTAATTTTTCATAGTCTTTTGGCGAAAAAACTTTATTTTGTAATATATTTGTCATTTTTTTGTAATATTTGTAGTGTAGTGTATGTAAAAAAAAGAACCAAGATTTTTTTCTCTTGATTCTTTTTTATTGATATTTTATAAATTTTGTATATCTTTTAGGTAATAGTTTGTGCTACTTCTACTACATATGATGCAATATTTACTGCTGCAAATAGTATTAATGCACCAATTAGATATGGAAGCATTGTTTTTTTGTATTCTGCTTTTTCTTCTGCACTTCCCATCATATATTTAATACCTATTACCATTAATACTCCAACCGCTATAATTGTTCCTACAACTCTTATTATTCCTAAGATGTTGTTTCCAATATTTGAAACTTTATCTCCTGCCTCTGTAGATGGATTTATTGTAACTCCTGCTATTGTTTTTCCTCCTTCTCCCCCTTGTTCTCCGTCTGCAAGTACTGGTTGGCATGTTGTTAATATCATTAAAACTACCATAAGTATTGGTAATATTTTTATTAACTTTTTCATAGTATTCCCTCCTTTTTTATTCCTTTTTAAATTATTTTTTATTTTTAATTTTTATCTCAAGTTGCCTTAAGAAAAAACATTAATAACTTTGTTTTACATTGGATTTCCACATCTTGGGCATTCATACCTGCCATCAAATGCATCTCTAATTGGTACTACTTCTCTTCCACATCCTGTACAAGTTCTTTCTGTGAAATCGAAGGTTGGTGCTGGTGCTGTTCCTCCATTATTTTCTACATATCCTTCATCATCTAGTGCAAAATTTTCTGCTATGATTGCTGTTATATTTACTGCTGCAAATAGCAAAATTGCTCCAATTAAGAAGGGCATCATTGATTTTTTATATGTTGCTCTTTCTTCTAAGCTTCCTAGCATGTATTTTATACCTAGTATCATAATTGTTGCTATTGCTACAAAAGTTCCTATTGTTCTAAATAATCCTAATACTGTGTTTCCTACATCTTCTATTTCTTGATTGTCTTTAAATGTCTCTATTATTTCTGGTGCTATTGTAGCTGCTCCAAATAATAGCACGCATCCTATTATGTATGGCATCATTGATTTTTTGTATGTTGCTTTTTCTTCTATGCTTCCTGTAATGTATTTTATGCCTATTACCATCATTGCACCTACTGCTATAAATGTTCCGAACTAATCTTATTACATTTACTATCTTGTCGACAAAGCCTACATCTAGTTCTTGTCCTCCTACTGGTGTTCCTGTTATATCACTAGGTGATATTCCGGCAAAACACTTGGGCATAAATATTATTGTTAATAATAGTGCGATTGTAATTATGAATATTATTTTTTCTAATTTTTTATTTTTCATATTTTATACCCCTTTTTTCTTTAGATATATTACATTGGAGCTCCACATTTTGGACATTCATACCTACCATCAGTTACATCTCTAATTGGTACTACTTCTTCTCCGCATCCAGGACAATTTCTTCCTGTAAAATCAAAGGTTGGTGCTGGACCTGCTCCTTCTAAGTTATTTCCAATTGTAACTGCAACCTTCCAAAGTCCAAATCCTCCAAATACTATTACACACCCTATTATAAATGGTACTAGCATTTCTTTTACTTTGGCTTGTCCTTCTGCTCCTCCTATCATAAATTGTATTCCAAGTGCAGTTGCAACTATTACTGCAATAATTACTCCTGCTGCAAGTAATATATTGTATACATAGCCAGATAGTCCTTGTAAGGCTCCTGGATCTATTGTTCCTTCTCCGTGAGCTTTCTCCTGCACTTACAAAGTCTTTTCCATCTTGTATAACTTGTGATAAGGCTTTTACTTCTGTATTTATACTAAATATTAACATAAGGAGAATTAATATGAAAATTATTTTATTTGTTGTTGTTTTCATAAACCTTACCTCCTATTTAAACATATTTTTCGTATATTTTCAATACTTTTTCGCAAATTTCTTTATTGAAAAGCTTGATATATTACATTTGTTAGTGCTGCTCCTGAAAATATTAGTACTGCTCCTAATATATATGGCCACATTGATTGTTTGTATTCTGCTTTTTCTTCTACACTTCCCATTATGTATTTTATACCTATTACAAGTAGCATTATTACTGCTATTGCTTCTCCTACTGTTCTTATTAATCCTACTATTATATTTCCAATATGGATTGCTCCTGTGTTGTCATCTGTACTTTGTTTGTAAAGGTCTGGGTTTTGTATTGCCTCTAATCCAGTTGCATTTGATGCATACATGAAACTTGGTATGATTAGTGTTATTATTAGTACTAATACTATTGATATTATATATTTGTTCATATATATCCCTCCCTTTTACATACTTATCTAATCTTATTATACATTATTTATTATAATTTTGCAATTTTTTTCTTAATTTTTTTACATTTTTTTATGTTTTTGTGTCTAATGTAGCAATAATACTCTATCTTATTTTAAGAGTAATATATTTATGTTTTGTTAATGTTTAACAGCTAATTAGTCACTTATTATAGTAAATATAAATTGTAACATACTTTCTTATATGTCTGTTACAAATTTGTTATATACTACAAAAAAAAGACTAAGTATTGTTAAAGTTCATATACTTAGCCTTTTGGGTTTTATGCTCTTTTTCTTACATATCCTTCATACATTTCTTCTATATTATGTATGCCAGATGTATTTAGTATTTTATCATGACTATCTAAGATTTCTTGCAAATCTTGATTAAATTCTGTTACTTCATAGCAATTGATTATTTTGATTTCTTTTCTTTTTAATTTTTTTTCTGATTTTTTTATCCATCTTTCTATATTTTTATTTATATATTCTATTCTTTCTCTATGACCTTCTACTATTATTGTTATTTGCTTATCAATTTTTGTTATTCTTTCCATATATTTTTTTATGTCTCCATATTTTATACTCGTTTTATTTTCCCAGTCCATTTTTATAATTTCTTCTTTTTTTCTTTCACTCATTTTTACTCTTGTTAATATTTCTTTCATATTATATGATATATTTTTCTCAAGTATTGTATTTAGGTGTTCATTCCTTTCTCCTGCTTCTTCTACATATGGAAGTAGCATTGCGGTTAAATGCCAGTCGCTTACATAAAAACTGCAAATTTTTTGATAATTTTTTTCCATTTGTTTACCCACCTTTTAACTTTTGTTTTCCAAATTTTACCATTTTATTTTTAATGTGTCAAGTCCTTTTTCCGTAAATCGTACAACTTATTTCGACACTGATTTTTATTCCTTTTTATTTTTTCCTATTTACTAAATTTATGCTTTTTCTGTATATTTTTTCTTTTTTTGTTAATACTTTTAGTAAATATTGATTTTTGAGATTGGAGGTAATTTTATGAAGTTATTTAAGCGTTTAGGAGTTATTTTGTTACTTTTTATACTTTATACTTTTGTATGTGCTTTTTCTTACGCAAATACAGTTTCTGCGGATTTGGCAAATAGTGTTTTTAGACTTCATATTATAGCAAATAGTGATTCTCCTGAAGACCAAAATTTAAAACTTTTAGTTCGTGATAATGTTTTAAGTTATATGAAGGAGATTTCTTCTGATGTTTCTTCTAAAGAGGAGGTTATTTCTCTTATGAACGAGCATTTAGATGATTTTTATAAAATTGCTCGTGAGACAATTGTGAATGCTGGCTTTGATTATGACGTTGATTTGGAGATTGGAAATTTTGATTTTCCAACAAAGGTTTATGGAAATGTTTCTCTTCCTGCTGGATTTTATGATGCTCTTAGAATAAAAATCGGTGAAGCTTCTGGTCATAATTGGTGGTGCGTGATGTTTCCTACTTTATGCTTTGTTGATGTGAGTTCTGGAACTATTGATGAGGATTCTAAAGATGTTTTAGAGAGTAATTTAAATGATGAAGAATTTGAGCTTGTAGTGAGTGATGCTCCTACTTTCAATTTTAAGTTTAAATTAGTTGAGTTTTTTGATAATATAAAAATTTCTTTGGCGAATTAGTATCTTTCTTAGTATTAATTGAGCAAAATAGTGTTTTATTGCTATTTTGTTCTTTTTTAATATGAAGAAAATATTTTCAACTTCAGGTTTAGTACAAAGTGTTAAAAATGGTGTTTCTTGATAAAAGTTTGTATTAGTAAATAATGATGCTACTTTATTAGAATCTTTTAAAATGTCTAACCAATTTTCCATAAATTTTCTATCCATAACATTCATCTTTTCTTTTTACTATTTATTTACAAACAATATTTTAATTATGTTTTCGTAATTGCACATACATTTCTTCCTGTTCCAGTTATTTGAGATGGAGTAGGTATATGCTCATCATTAAAAATATAAGCAATTTGACTTAAGGCTGTCCCTTCTAAATATAAATCAAATATTCTTCTTACATTTTTTGCACATACTTCATCTTGTGTTAATATTTCTTTTTGATTTGTTATACTGTTACTTTCGCCTTGTAAATCATCATCTTTAGATAATCTACAATATAAAGCACAGTTATATTTTGTTTGTTCGTTTACTAACAAGATTTCCTCCTTTCCATTAGTAAGCTCCGACTATAATTATAATGTTAGTTTATAGCTTTATCTCAAAAAAGTCAATAAAAAAACACCTATAAATTATAGGCGAATTACTTACTATTTATTTTAATTTCTTATGTTTTAGCTTACTTTGTTTTTAAATGCTAACTTATCTAGTTACGAAACAGCATATAAAGATTTCTTCTATGCTTATGGATTTGAAATACTAAAAGATGTAGATACAGATTATAAATTTGAACTAAAAGGAAAATATGAAGATGATGAAACATATCTAAAAGAAACGAAAAAAATCTATGAAAAACTGTGGAATGTATTTTATACCAAACTCAAGACTAGATGAGATTTACTGTGATTACCCAAAAGAAAACGGAAAAACTTGTAGAGAACAAGGAGCAATTCTTTCTTATAACAAGAGATTACAAGAAAAATCAGCATACACAGACATATCAACAAAAATTCGGTGTTGTTAATAAAAACAAAGAAAATAAAAAAATAAAGAAAGAATTTGAAACTTGGAAAAAACAAGCTAAAGAAAGAATAACTAAAACATGGAGAGCTCACTGAAGATGAGGTTTATAAGTGGTTACAAGAAAATAAGTAATTTCAAAAAGATATCGTCAATAAACTGTAGTAAAATTTTAGTTTTAATGGTATAATAATAATGTATTGAAAGCGAGGAAGTTTATGAATAATATAGATTTAATGAATTATTGGATAGAAAGTGCTGATGAAGATTATAATGTAATGCTTGATTTAAAAGAGAAAAATAGAAATACCTATTGTCTATTTTTTGGACAAATGGTTATATAAAAAATATTAAAGGCACTTTATGCAAAAGGAACAGAACATAAAGATAGCGATATTGATATAGCAGTAATTACAGATGATATAAAAACAGACACCTTTGATGAAGAAGTAAAATTAATGATATTAAGAAAAGGAATAGATTATAGAATAGAGCCACATATTATAACAGTTGCAGATTATGAAAATGATGAAACACCTTTTGTAGTAGAAGTAAAAAATACAGGAATAAAAGTAGCATAAAATAAAGTATCACAAAAATTGTATAAAGTAATAAGTTTCGAAAGGAATATTTATAAAGAAATGGATACTGTAGATGAAAAAATATATAAAAACAAAAAAAGAAATATAATAATTATACTAGGTATTTTGATAATTCTGTTTATAGTGTATGGTATATCTATTAAAAGTACACCTGAAAGTAGGAAAAAGAAAATTATTTCATATTTAGAAAAGAAATATAATTCTAAATTCGAAATTGTACAATTGATTGATAGTGGAGAAAATGTATTATTTAGTGGTATAAGTTGCGATGGCTCAACATTGTGCCCCGAAATAAAAGAAAAAGGTGTTTATTATTATACTTATAAAGTATTATCCGTTTCAGATAAAGTGACCTTTAATGTAAAATATTTAGACAAAAAAATAAAAGATGAAATTACTGAAGAAACATCTTATTTTTCACTAAAAAATACAGATGATATTTTAAAAGATATTGCAAATTATATTATAAATACAGTTGGTGGTACTGTTGAAGAAAGTGTTAATAGTGAATATAAATACTGTGATTATATTAGTATTAAAATTGATGAGGATTTAAAAAATATTTACAATAATAACTATATGAAAAAACTTAAAAAGATACAATCATATATTGATTCTAAAAATAATTCTGATAAAGATATTCAGATAGATGTTTTTATACACTATAATGATAATTGCTATTTTACTAGCACTTTTCAAGAAATTGTGGAAGATAATAGAACTGAAAAAGAAAAATTAGATCCAATGAGTAGTACAGAAGAACTTGAAAAAATGCATCATTATACTTTGGAAGAATATTTAGAAAAGTGTGAAAATAATGAATAGTATAGATTTCTATTATTTTACATTTTCAACATACATATTAATAATCGGAATAGCTTTTATAATTAGTTTTGTGGTATTTTATATGCTTACACAAAAATGTTATAATAAAATAGACATAATATATGTGTATGTTGTTAATATTTTAGGGTTTGCTATTGGAGCTAAATTGCTTTCATTACTTTCAAACAATATTGAAATAACTATATATAATTTTATAAACAGTGGTTATTCATTTATAGGTGGAATTATAGGAAGTTTATTAATAATAAGTTTATATTGTAAAAGATATAAATTAGAATTTAAAAATATATTATGCAATTTTACTGTGATATATCCATTAATATATTCTATAAGTAAAATAGGGTGTTTTCTTAATAATTGCTGTTATGGGATTATAAATATTAATCATATTAATTATATTTTTCCATTACAATTACTAGATTCAATAATAATGTTTGGATTATTCTTAATTTTGATAAGGCAATTTGATCGTCAAAACGAATTAGTAATAGTTTTATTTTTTAGTATGTTTGGAAGTATTAAATTTATAGAAAATTTTTTTAGATATTCTAGAAATATTATGAAGCTTAATTTAACATTAGAGCAAATAGTATGTACTATATTTATAGTTATAGGTCTAATAAAAATAACATCAATTTGCATTAAAAAGAGCAAGAAATAGTATTATCAAAGTCTATATGGACGTTGATATAAATGTCAATTTTAGAAATCATGTTAAAGATAACTAGATTTAAGTTTGAAAATTTTTAACCCTTAAATCTAGTTTTAAGTTTTCTATAAATCTAGTTCATACACTTTTCCTCTGTTAATTTTTTTGAAACATTTAATAATATTGCTTTTCCATATTCTGCCTTTATTTTTCCATTTCCCAACTTTTAAAATATATACATTCATTGTTGTCATTAAACTTTATTTCATATATACCATCAAATTCTGTAACATCCCTTTGAAATATCCAATTTACAATTACAGTCTTATCCTCTATTGCTAAAATTTTAAATTCTAATTTTTTTATATCTTGATTATCAATATTTTCCCATTCTTTTGCAATTTCTTCATATTTAGTATAAGGTGTTAAGAAAGGCGTTTCTTGATAAAAGCTTGTATTAGTAAATAATGATGCTGCTTTATTAGAATCTTTATTTAACCAAGAATCTTTCAAAATGTCTAACCAATTTTCCATAAATTTTCTATCCATAACATTCCTCTTTTCTTTTTACTATTTATTTACAAACAATACTTTAATTATGTTTTCGTATCTTTCTTTTATTATTTCTCTTGTTTTATCACTTAATTTATTGTAATCTCTCTCTAATTTTTTCTTTAAATAATTTTCTCCAGCTTCTACTGATAAATTCATTTCATTGTAAACTAAGTGAAATAGTGAAGGTATGCATTCAAAATGTGCAATAACATCTGCATCTGCTACACATTGTTCTTCTATTGTGTTTCTAGGTAAGTCTTTACTACCTCTATGTCTTAAAACACATTCTTTAACTCTTTCTTTTCTATCTTCTGGATAATTCAATTTTGTCAGTAATTCCTCTGCAATTTTTACTCCATAGACATTGTGTTCTTCTCTAGGTCCAAATTCTGATGGCTTTGCTATATCGTGTAATAATGCTCCTAACTCTACAATTTCAATGTCAGCATTATATTCTTTTGCTAATTCTACTGCATTTTTTACAACATATTTAATATGGTCATTCCAAAAATCATAATTATACTTTTCATTATATGTATTACATCTTTTTATCAATTCTTCTTTAATATTCTCTACTATTTCATTCATTGATTTTCACCTTTCATTTATCCCAAACAATTTTCTTTATATATATTCTAAAATTTCTCTAAACTCTTTATATCCATACTTTTCATTAAAGTGTCCCGCATTATTGATTAAAACTTTTTGACCTTTAATCATATTTGCAAAAGATTCTGCTTCCTCCATTGGAATATATGGATCATTATTAGAATAAATACATACTATTTCATCATATAAGTCGTATATTTTTATCAAATACTCATCTTTCATATAAAACGAATCATACAAACTATTATCTTTATCAAATTGGATATGATTAAAACCTGCAACTGTAATAATTCTTTTTACTTTTATTCCATTGTCTATTAAAAATTTCACTAGAAAAATTCCTCCTAAACTATGTGCAATAAAGGTTGTATCTTCTGCAATGTATCCTATTTTTAAATAAGACATTAGTATAGTGTTCCAACTTTCATAATCTTGTTTATATGGAGTTGTA
>CANSNA010000003.1 GCA_947648255.1 uncultured Clostridium sp.
TATCATAAACTAAAATACAATAATGCAATATAATATAATTTTTTCAAAGTACTCAATATATATAACTCTTGCCGAGTAAATATAAATTTTTATTGATTATATTATACTACAATTTTAAGAAATGTCAAATATTTACAATTTATATATTTTTCAAATATTCTTCTAACTCTGATAATTTTATCTTTTTAGTTAAGTTAGAAATATACACATCATTAGAATAATTAAAAACTAAAAAAGTAATATTTTTAATAATCACTCTATGTGGCTCAATATATGTAAGATTAGTTTTCTCTAGCTTTCTAATGCTACCATTAATAAAGATAGGAGTAACTTTAGAAAACTCACATATAAACTCAAGCCTTTGTTTTAGACATTCCTCAAATTCTAGTTCTTGCTTAATTATCTTCATTTCTTGCACCATCCCTTCGTTTGGATGATTTTAATATTGTTTTTAAGCAACAAAAAAATCAACCAGATTTTATTTTCTGATTGATTTTTGTATCTTTCTGTTCTATAAAAAGTTCGAACAGATACGTCGTTGGTGGGCAGGGTTGGATTCGAACCAACGTACGCTCTCGCGGCCAGATTTACAGTCTGGTGCCATTAACCACTCGACCACCTACCCATTATTTTACTTACGCTATCGTTTATTATAATATTTTTTTTCTTTCCTGTCAATACAATTTTATAAAATTTGCAATTTTTTTATAAATATTAAATTCCCCTGCACAGAATTGTCTATGCAGGAGTGACTTTGCTTACTTTAAATCAAACCTCCAAGCATTCTCGTTTCGTTTTTCAATATGTTGCTCAGGAGTTATAAAATACAGTCCATACTTTTTAAAGAACCTCTGAACTACCTCACATTCAAAAGCATTAACTATTTCTACTTCATGTGGAACTGAAATTTGTTTACCTATATTTGTAATATGGTAATCGTAGCTGCCTGCTTGTATATCTGCCTTAACGTTTTTGCACACTTCAAGAAGCTCATCCTTCCGCTTCTTTCGTGCTTCATTTAGCTTATGGTTGAATTCGATGAGTTTTTTCTGTGCTGGTGTCCGCTTGATCCCTTTTTGGATAGGTGGAACATTTAAGAAATATACGTTATCATAGGAACGTTCCTTTCTTTCCACTACAGAAAACCCCAAATGCACCGCCGTGTCTGCATATTTAAGAAAATCATATGTTTCAGACACATTTACTTGATGCCCTTGATAATTTGTTAATTCCGAAAGGCATTTTTCTAGTTCCTTTGTAAAAGCTTGAAAAATAGCCGATTCGCATATACTCCTCTGCTTCTCTGTCCTCTCTTTCTCCTTCCTTTTCCTTTCTAGTTCCCGCTGGCAAATGTCTGCTTCAATTTGTGCTCGCAAAGACTTACTCATTTTGTCCTCCTAATAATCATTAGTTTTGTTAATTATATTCTGGTATACGCAAAGACAAATACTCAAAATTAGTTTAATTATAGTATATTTTTAACTTGACGTCAAGTTATGTAAAATAAAAATATATCCTTTTATACTATTTCTATTGATAATATTTTATTTTGGTCTTTGCATTATTGTATTACTTGCACAATATAATAACACTGTTTGGTTTATTTTACCAATACTTTCATAAAAATTTCGTTGAAAAATTATTTTTACTATTGTAAATTTAAATTAAATGATGTATAATAATTTTGTTTAAAAATTAATAGAGAAGAGGTGAATAACTTACTATGATAAGTGATGAAGATTATTCAAAAAAAGTTAAAAGACTTCTTTGGCTTTCTATACTTGGTGCAGTTTTAGGCGTTATTGGAATTTTACTTGCTGATGCTGGAGAATTTGAAAGTCTTAAAATGATAATGGCTGGAGTTGATGGAGTAATATTTGTAATATTACTAATTCTGTCTTACATTTTCTCTAAGAAAAAAAACTTGGCAGGTCCAGTTCTTGGCATTATTTTAGGTGCTTGGGATATTTTACATCTTTCTGTTTATGGAATTATCGTAGGTATATACATAATTATCCATTGTGCATCTATGTGCAAAGATATAAGTGCTATCAAAAAGAATTCTAATTCATAAAAAGAATAAATATAAGAAGTCCATATATTCTGTATTTTAGAATGTATGGGCTTTTTTTGTTGCTACTTAAGCTTATGTAGTAAATTACTCTCTTGTATTCAAACAAATATATTTATTTTCAAATTTTCTTTACTATCTATGCGTTTTGTGATATAAATATATATGTATTTTAATTTTAATAAAGGAATTTAGAAATTTATGGACTTTGATGAAAGAAAAAAATTAGTTACAATACTTATTCCAGCTTATAATGAGCATGAAGTTATTCCTCTTTTGTATAATAGGCTTCTTAAGCTTATGGGGGAACAAACTAAATATGATTTTGAGCTTTTGTTTGTAAATGATGGTAGTAAAGATAATACTTTGGAATTGATAAAGTCTTTTAGAGAAAAAGATTCTAGGGTAAATTATGTGAATTTATCAAGAAATTATGGCAAAGAAATCGCTATGATTGCAGGTTTTGATTATTTAAAAGGAGACTGTCTAGTTATTATTGATGCAGATTTACAAGATCCACCTGAGCTTATTCCTGAAATGCTTGATTATTGGGAGCAGGGATATGATGATGTTTATGCAAGAAGGACTTCGAGAAAAGGCGAAAGTATATTAAAAAAACTAACTTCTTGGGGCTTTTATAGAACTTTGCAAAGTATGACAAATATTGAAATACAAAAGGATACAGGAGATTTTAGACTTCTTGATAGACGTTGTGTTGAAGCAATAAAAAAAATGAGGGAGTCTCAAAGATATACGAAAGGTCTTTATAGCTGGATCGGTTATAAGAAAAAAGAAATTTTATATGATAGAGATTCAAGAGCTGCTGGTAAAACTAAGTGGAATTATAGAAAATTAATAAATTTATCTATTGATGGAATAACCTCTTTTACTACTTCTCCTCTTCGCTGGGCTGCTATTGCTGGAATTCTAACTTCAATTGCAGGTTTTATTTATATGCTTATCATTATATTTAAAACTATAATTTTTGGAGTAGATGTTTCAGGTTATGCCTCTATGATGGTTGTTATATTATTCCTTGGTGGAATACAACTTATATTTCTAGGTCTTATTGGAGAATATTTAGGTAGAGCCTTTTATGAAGCAAAAGGTCGCCCACTTTATTTTATAGATACATATAATGAAGAAAAAGAAACAAACATAAAATGAAAGGATTTTTACTATGTCTGCTTTCGTTTTAAAAATAATTGCAATTTTCTCCATGACATGTGACCATTTATCTTATTTAATATTTGGCGGATTTTCTTTTTTAAACTATATAGGTAGAATTGCTTTCCCTATATTTGCATATCAAATAACTGAAGGCTATATTCATACAAGCAACCTAAAAAAATACTTTTTTAGGTTATTTATGTTTGCACTAATTTCTCAAATTCCTTTTATGCTGTTTATGTCAATGTATACCTCCCCTTTACATCTAAATGTATTTTTCACACTGTTTATTGGTCTTTTGGCAATTACAGTATATGAAAAATTAAATAAAATTCAAACAAAAAATAACTTATCACATATAGTATATAATGCTTTAGGCATACTTATAGCATTTATGCTTTCAGCTTTTGCAAGCTTTATATGCACTGACTATGGTTATTTTGGTGTTTTAATCATATTTTTCTTCTATCTATTTAGAAATAAAAAAATACTTATGAATTCAAGCTTTATTATTCTTGTTTTAATATATTATGGAAAAAAATTACTATTTAGCCCAATTTATACAACTTATTTAGTACTAACAATATTTACTATGCTTCCTTTGCTATTTATTAATCTTTATAATCATAAAAAAGGAAAAGATATAAAATATATCTTATACCTTTTCTATCCACTGCATTTTTTAATTATTTACGCTACTAATTTGATTTTAAATTAAGTTTTAAGTGTTATTTGACTTAGTCTGATATAATCTGCATGAAAAATCACATTTTAGAGTGAATAATTAATTCCATTTGCTACTATTTCTTTCATATTATCAATAAGTTCATCTATTTCCTTAGGAGTTACTATCATGTTATAATCTGCTGGATTAAGTGCCTCTTTTATTTCCTCATAATTATCTTTTTCTTTTAACTTGTTTAAATAATCATTTGACCTTGCTTCATCTTGTAATTTTTTAATAAATAAATCTAATGCATCATTAACTAAAACTGCACTTTCTACAACTGTTGGAATACCAATAGCAATAACTGGTATCCCCAATGTTTTTTCACTTATTTCTTTTCTAGTATTACCGCACACCTGCTCCTGGAACAATACCAGTATCTGCAATTTGTATAGAACTACTAATTCTTTCTATACTTCTAGATGCTAATGCATCAATTACAATTAAAAGCTTAGGTTTTACCTTTTCTACAATTCCCTCTAAAATTTCAAGAGTCTCAATTCCAGTAGTACCAAGAACCCCAGGAGAAATAGCACTTATTCCACGAGTCCCCTCTTCTACATACTCTGGTAAATATTTAATAACATGCCTTGTAACTTCAATATTTGCAATAACTTTAGGACCTAAGGAATCTGGTGTAACATACTCATTACCAAGCCCGAACAACTAAAACTTCATCCATATCTCCTATATGGTCTTTTATAATATCTTTAAGCTCCAAAGCCAAAGCATTTGAAGTTTCTTCAAGCTCTTCAGATGTCATAAGCTTAAGTTTCTTAATATCTATTGTCACATATGAACCAATAGGCTTACCGAATGGCTTCTGCCCCATTTTCATTTGTAACTTTTACCTTAGAAACTTTAATTTTCTCATTTATACTTTTCTCTGTAGCCTCAATTCCATCGATCTCTTTTTTTCCATTTTCTTCTAAGATCTCTCGTCTTTCAACTGCCATATCTGTTCTAAAATTATACATAAAAAAACCTCGCTTTCTATTACCTATATTATGGTATTTAGTAGCGAGTTTTATTCATGAGAAGTAAGATGTAATGTAAAGTCTCTAATCATTGGAATAGTAAATCATACTTATTATAAATTTGTAATTAATAAATCTAACTACAGTATTTGCATAAAATTGATTCTAAACCGTATATTTACATCAATTAGTCCGAATTTTATAGTCTGTATCTAGTTTAATTAATTCATCTATCATTCCTCGAATTTCTTCTTCTTTAAAGCTAGAAGCTTGTGATTTATATCTTCCTAGCAAAAATGCTTGATTAGGTTTCAAATTAAGCATACTCGTTAGATTCCTTCCATATTTTTCTGAAAGTTTTACCATATAAATCTTCTTAAAATGATTATATAATGTAATCATAATCTTCTGAATTGGTTCTTTTTGGTATAAAAGCTCATCTAAAATCTGTAGAGACCTTGTAATATTTTTCTTGCCGTAGATTATCAGTTAAATCAAAAATATTACTGTCTAAAGTCCTAATAGCAAGAGTATTTACACTTTCTTTAGTAATTGTACCGTCCCTCTCCTGCAAACTCTATTTGTTTTCTGATTTCGTTTACAAGCTCTTGTAAAGATGTTCCAGAAATCTCAATAAGTTCTTTTATAGCACCATTTTCAACATTTACTTTATAAAAAGAGGTAATAGCAAGAAGCCTTTTTTCAAGCTGAGCAGGTTTTTGAAATTCAAATTTACAAATACACCCACCAATACTCTCTACAAGCTTTGTAATATTTAATTTTTCAACATTATCCTCAATAAAAATTAGCACTAATCCTTTCTTTATCTCAGCACTATTCTCCTTTAAATATTTTTCAAGCTTTTCCTTAAGTTCTTTAAGACCAGAAACTTTTTTCTTAGTCTCCTTCTTAAAAATACCAGAATTTTTTATAATAATCATCTTTTTTTCATATCCAAAGGGTGGAGTTTGGATTTCTTGCATAAGATTTGATATAACATTTTCATCATCAAGCTCTATATAATTTATTCCGTAGTTGTATATCTCCAAATAACTTTTTAAGCTTCTTAACGGCTGTCTCAAGTAAAAAAGTTTCTTCTCCATACATGATATATATTGAATTTAAAATTCCTTCTTTCAGCTCTTTTTCGAGCTCTTCTCCTGTCATATTATAATTGCCTCCTATAACTTCTCTGCAAATCTTGCAGAATGAGCATGGCAAATTGCCATAGCCATGCTATCTGTCGTATCATCAAGCTTTGGAAGTTCATCTACTTTAAGTATTGTTTTAACCATCTTTTGAACCTGCATCTTATCTGCCCTTCCATATCCAACAACTGCTTGCTTTACTTGAAGTGGAGTATATTCATAAGTTGGAATTCCTCTTTGGCATCCGTACAACTAAAATAACTCCTCTTGCCTGAGCAACATTTATTGCTGTTTTTGCATTATTGTTAAAAAATAACTCCTCAACTGATATTGCGTCTGGAGTGTATTTATCTATAATCAAATTCAAATCTTTGTATATCTCATTTAGCCTAAGTGGAAATGCCATTTTAGCATCTGTTTTTATAGCTCCACTACTAATAAGTTTAAATTTGTTACCAATATAATCAATTATACTGTAACCTGTTATTCCATATCCTGGGTCTATACCTAAAATTCGCATATATTTTGTATTGCACATGGCATATTTTTAAATAAGCCATGTGCATTCCTCCTCTTTACTCTAATTTTGTTCCACATTCTCTGCAAAACTTACTATCTTCGCTATTTACTGTATTACAATTTGGGCAATGTTTCTCTCTTTTTCTAGGTTTGCCACAAATTCTGCAAAACTTACCTATATTTTTAATTCCGCACTCACATTCCCATTCTTCCATATTGTTTTCTTTATTACTTTCTTCTTTTTTCTCTTCGTGCATACTCATATCTACTCTGCTGTTTTCTGTATTTTGACCACTCCAAGGACCAGCTGCTGCTCCTCCTACCATGCCATTTGTAGACATATTCATCATGCCAATTCCCATAAATCCATTCATTGCACCATTTGAATTTTCTGCTGCACTTTGTACTGCATCTGCATAAGCATCCACAAGTCTTCCTTGTTGCATATATGAATTTGAACTTAATTCATATTGGTCAATCTTTTTTGCTGATTCCTCATCTAAAGTAACTGATTCTACAACAAATGCAACAATTGAAAGACCTCTTTTCTTAACTGGTTCATCAAATACCATTTCATCCATCATTTGTCGTATCTCATCTGTTTGACTTGGCATTTCTAGTGCTGGAATTTTGTATTTTGCTGAACCTAATTCATTTACTAAATTTTGAAATACTGCAATAACTTCTGCTCTAATTTGTTCAACTACTTTATCTTTAGTATATATATCTGATGTTCCTGATAATTCTTGCATAAAAGTGGATGGATCACTAATTTTGAAAGTATATTTACCAAAACATTTAATTTGAACTCTCATTGGAGTTATTGTGTTTGTCATTTGGTTTGGAATTGGATGAGCCCAGTCTTGGAATGGTATTGGTGCTGCTGTTCCAAATTTGTTATCTAAAATTTCTTTTGTGTTAAAATAAAATACTGCTTGCTCTTTTGCTGTAGCACCATTATATGTGAATCTTTGCCACATTTCTTTAAAAGTTTTTCCAAAATCTCCTGCAAAAAATGATGGAGATGATGATGAATCAAATTCATAAACTCCTTCTTCTGCTGTGGCATCAATTACTTTACCATTATCATATATAACAGCACATTGCCCTGGTCCTACAATAATTGTACTTTTATTTGTTATTACTCCTGTTGGTGTTGTCTTTTTCATCATTAGTATGTTATTTCCTAAATCTTCACATCTTATTGCTTCTTTCCACTGATCTTTTAATGTAGAGCCTATAGCTCCTGCTGCTGCTTTAATTAATCCCATAATTACTACATCCTTTCTCTTTCTAGATTTGATAATACCCAATTATATTCTCCTGTAGTTAATACACTTCCACAATATTCGCATTTTCCACTTGATGTTATTTGAGTTGGTGCACCACAGTTTGGACAATTTGTTGTATTTATTTCAATTGTTCCTGCTTTAGTTTTTACGCCATTTTTTCTAATAAAAGTCAATAAATATGTGTTTACTCTTTCTAAATTTTTATCACCTTTTATTACAGCTTTAGTTTCTTCATTTATAATATAATCTGTCATTCTTGAATTAAGTCTTACTGTTAGTATTTCTTTGTCTCCTTCTACTTTATATTTATATAAATGAGCATAATTTACACATATTCTGTCCATCACATTTATTTGCTTATTGTTTATATAACCTTGCAATTGATTTTTATGTTGTTCAAATAGACTCTCTGTTTCAAAACTTCTAATTGTTTGCCAGTTTCTTTCAGTCCATGCATTTTGAAGTTTTATAAATAAGTTCTTACTCCATGCAACTAGTTCTTCTCCATTAAAATTTGGGTCGCTTGCTTGAATTGTATTTTCTATTTCAGTTTGATTTTTCTCTAATACCTCCATACTTATCGTTTGATAATTTATGTTTTGTGGTCTATAATTTCTTGGTCCTCTATTTCTAGAATTTCTCCTTACATAATAAACAATTGCAATAATTATCAAGTATATTATAAGGTCTCCAAAACCTCCAAAGAAGAGAAAGGTTCCTCCGCCTCCTCCATATGAATCGTATGAGTCATATGAAGAACCTCCCCAGCTACTTCCTCCACTACTGTAATCTTCAAAACTTCCTACATCTGCAAAAACTGAAGTATTAAAAAAGCAAATTAAACAAAATAGTACAATTAATATTTTCATTAATTTTTTCTTCATTTTTTTATATAATTATCTAGTTTTAACTAATTAATTATCTCCTCTCTTAATAACTTTTTTACTTAAAATTACTTTCTTAAAATAATTCTAAATATCTCTGCAACGCTCCAAGCTTGAGCAGTTGTTCCCTTTGATGAATATGGTGCTTTTGTATCATATATTTCTCCTATGCTTCCAATTGCACCATCTCTATTTAGTGCTTCTAAGAAAACTTCCTCTGTGTGTGCACAGAATTTTTCTATTTTTTCCATTAAATTTTGTTTTTTAGTTTTATTTTTTTCAGCATCTCTCATGTTTTTAAGTGCATTATAGTATAATCCAAGTAGCCATGGCCAAACTGGTCCCTGATGATAACTTGCATCTCTTTTAAATGGATCACCTTCATATATTTCTACATAATTTTGTTCTCCCTTTGCAAGAGTTCTTAAACCATAATCTGTAAGAAGTTTCTTTTCTACTGTATTTACTATATTTTCTGCTTCTATACTATCTGGTTCTATAACTTGGAAGCTTAGTGATAAGCTAAACAATTGATTTGGTCTTATCTTTCCGGTCACCTAATACATCATATAAACATTTTCTTCTTTTATTATAAAATTTATTATTAAAAGATATCTTGGTATCTTCTGCCATTTCTTTAAATTTATTTGCTATTTCTTTACTTTCACACATACCAGAAAATTCTTGTATTATTTTTAGTGCATTATACCAAAGTGCATTTATTTCAACCGCTTTTCCGATTTCTTGGTGTAAATGAAAAATCTCCATATTTTGCATCCATCCAAGTATTTTGTGTTTCTGGAGTTCCTGCAACTATTAAATAATCTTCATCTAAATATATGTTATTATTATCTAAATCTATTCCATTTTCATACGCATTTATAATTGTTTTTAACCTTGAATATATACCTTTTACAAATACAGTATCATTTGTATATTTGTAATATTTGTAAACTGCTTCAAATAAAAGAAGTGATGCATCTGCACTATTATATAAAGGTCTTAAGTCAAATCCTGAATATCCATTTGGAACTAGTCCAAATTTTATATCACGGATTAAAGTGAGTAACACTTCTTTTGCAATTTCATATCTTCTTGGAATAAGTAATAACCCTTCAAATGAAATTAATGAATCTCTTGCCCAGTCTAAAAACCAAGGATATCCTGCAATTAATGTATGAAGTCTAAATGTTGGTCTAAATACTACAAAATTATCTGCTGCCACAATATATTCTTGTAACAAATCTTTGTATTTTTCATCATATTTAGCCTCTTCTTTTACATCATATATTTTAGAGCCTAAAACTAATTTTCTGATTCTAACTATTTCATTATTTATTATTTTCTTAACATCTATTTCTTCTATATTATCTTCTAAAGAGCATACAAATTCTATATCTTTTTCCTCATCTTCTTCAAGTTCAATTTCATATCTTCCAGGAACTGCTAAATTCTCTTCTGGATAAAACCCTCTTTTTTCTTCTTCTAAGTAATACATATTCTTAAACATGTCATTTTCATGCATAATATATTTTCCTGTGTTTAAATTCATATATACTGGGTTTTCTGCTTGGTTATCTATTATTATTGTTGCTTTATTATCTTTTATTGTCTGTTTTAGTGTATATATATGGTTTGTATTCATTTGATGAAAGTCTCTATAGTTTAATATTGGAGCAAGAGTAAGTTTTGCTTTTTTATCAGCATTCTTAATTTTATATAGTATACAAACTGTGTTTTTGCCATATTCCATACATATTAATTTTTTTATTTCAATATCTTTTACTTTGTATGTAAAAATTGGAATATAATCTTTTTCAAAGCTTTCTTGCCTTTTATATCCATCTGAAATATAGTTGTTTGAAATATTTGTATATAGATTATAATGTTTTCCTTCTACTTCTAAACTTTCATCTACTTTTGATAATATTAGCTTTCTTCTTCCAGGTGCTGCAAATGGTGAAATAAGCAAACCATGATATTTTCTAGTATTGCACCCTACAATTGTCGAAGATGCGTATCCTCCTATGCCATTTGTTATTAGCCACTCTTTTTTTAATGCTTCATTTAGCTTTAGTTTATCTTTCTCAAACTTTTTCATACGTTCCTCCGATTATTTTTACTCTTTATCCTCTATCCATCTTCTCTTTTCTTCTCTTTTTGTGTCACTATTTTTTATTGACCTTATTCTTTCATTATATTTAGTTGTAAATTTGCTCTTTGGTCTATCATCAAGTCTTCTTGCTTTTTTATTTGCTTTATTTTCTTGTTTTATTTTCTTAGTCTTTTCCTTTGCTTTTTCTTTTCTTACTTCATTATTTGCTTTAAGTCTTGTATTCATTCTTACATATTTAGGGTTATTCTGCATATCTTTAAATTTCAAATCTTCACAAATAATTTCTATTATAGAATCTGCAACTGCTACTGGATCATGGCGAATTGCATTTTCTTCAATACATGCAAATTCTTTTGGAACTACTTTTACTCCATGCTCTTTACATTTCTCAACATCTTGCTCTACTGGGAATGCACCATCTTTGTTATATATTCTTACAAACTCTGGAACAATATCTCCTATATCATATACACAGTAATCAATTACCTTATTGTTTGCATGTTCGCTTATCGCTTTTATATGGTCTGATAGTGCAAAATCATCTGTTTCTCCAGGCTTTGTCATTATATTTGCTATATATATTTTTATTGCTTTGCTTTCTTTTATAGCTTTTGAAATTCCCTTTATCAAAAGATTTGGAATAACTTCTGTATATAAATTTCCGTGGTCCTATTACAATTGCATCTGCTTCCCCAATTGCTTCTATTACTCCGTGGTGCTGGTCTAACATTTGATGGAGATATGAACACTCTATTTATTCTTGAAATCTTAGCCATAGATGTTTCTGCAATTTTTTCTTTTTTATCAATTACAGTTCCGGTCTTCTAGTTCTGCACATATACGCATTTTATCAAGAGTTACTGGTAATATTTTACCTGTCATATTTAAAACCTTTGAAATATTTTCTATAAATTTTGAGCCGTCTCCATTTATTTGTTGCATAGCTGATACAAATATATTTGTAAAATCTGCACCATTTTGAAATCTTAGTTTTAGAAGTTTTTCCATTTGCTCTTCATTACCTGATAGAGAAACTATACTTCTTCTTACATCTTCAAGAGGTAAAAATGAATTTGCTTCTGTTCCACCTTCTACATAATCTGTCATAGAAGCTATTGCTGTTAAATTTGTTGTATAGTCTTTTAATCCCTTGAGTACAGTATTTAGCCCTGTACCTCCTCCTATTACGACTATTTTAGGACCTTCTTTATATACTTTTTTATCAAATATTAACGATTTAACATTTACATCTTTTTTCTTGTTTTCCATTCTCTCATCTGTATCTTCAACAAGTAATTCTAGCACCCTTTTTTGGCTATATATTATTCCAATTATTACCATCATAAAACCTAGTATTGATGAAATAATTGTCATAAGAAGTTTAGATACAGATAAATCTTGCATATTCATTATTGTTGCAATTCCATAGCAAACAAGAATAATACCAACAAGTATTACAAACATCCATCTTTTCATTTTTGTTCCTGATTTAAACCACTTAAAGATTCCTAACATTTCTTTCCTCCGTATGTTACGATTTTTATCTTATCATTATACCATTTAATATAAAGTTAGTAAATAAAATTTTTGTATAATTTTTTTGTTTTTTGCAATAGTCACTAAACTATACATTTGTATTTGATATATTTATTTTTTTATTTCTTCTATAATATCTTTTTCTGTTAACTTAAAATGCATAAGAAGTTCCTCTGCCTTGCCAGATTTTCCAAATGCATCTTTTACTCCCATTCTTGTAACTTTCATAGGATTTTCTTCAGATAATACTTCACAAACTGCACTTCCTAATCCTCCAATTACACTATGATCCTCAACTGTAATTATCTTTTTAGTTTCTTTTGCACATTTAATTATTAACTCTTTATCAATAGGTTTTATTGTATGCATATCAACTACTCTTATATTGATCCCCTCTTTATTAAGAGTCTCCATTGCCTTTATAGCCTCATTTACAACCACACCAGTTGCAATTACAGTTGCATCTTTTCCATCTCCTATTTGAATTCCTTTCCCAAATTCAAATTTTTGTCCTTCTTCATATATTACAGGTGTTGCAAGTCTGCAAAGTCTTAAATACACAGGACCATCAATTTTTGCAATTTCTTCTACTGCCCATTTCGTTTGAGTATCATCTGATGTGCACATTACTCTCATATTTGGAAGTGTTCTCATCAAGCTTATATCTTCTAACATTTGATGTGTTGCCCCATCTTCTCCAACTGTAACTCCTGCATGTGTTGCACATACTTTTACATTAAGTTTTGGATAACAAATACTATTTCTTATCTGATCATAAGCTCTTCCTGCTGCAAACATTGCAAATGTACTAGCATATGCAATTTGTCCGTGAACCTGCAAGACCTGCTGCTGTGCTCATCATATCTTGCTCTGCAATTCCCATATCAAAAAATCTTTCTGGAAATTTTTTTGCAAATACACTTGTTTTTGTTGCTTCTGCTAAGTCTGCATCTAATACTACTATTTTTTTATTTTCTTCTCCTAGTTTTGCTAAAGTTTCACCATAGCTTGCTCTTGTTGCTATTTTTTTATCTAAATTCATTATAATACCTCACTATTTTTAATATTGTAGGAATTTTCTTCGCATAAGAAACAAGAAAATCTCCCTATTTGTTAATTAGTTTTTTTTAATTCTTTTATTGCTTTTTTATATTCTTCTTCATTTGGTGCTTTTCCATGCCACCCTGCTTGATTTTCCATAAAAGATACACCTTTTCCCTTTATTGTTTTTGCAATTATTGCTGTTGGCTTACCTTTTACAGATTTTGCTAAATCAAATGCCTTTATAATTTGTTCTATATCATGACCATCTATATTTATTACATTAAATCCAAAACTTTTAAATTTTTCATCTATTGGGTATGGACTCATTACATTATCAACTGATCCATCTATTTGTAAATTATTATTGTCTACTATAACACATAAATTGTCTAATTTATAGTGACTTGCTGTCATTGCAGCTTCCCAGATTTGTCCCTCTTCAATTTCGCCGATCTCCTAGTAAGCAATATACTCTTATTCCTCTACTATTTAATTTTGAACTCATTGCCATTCCATTTGCAATTGAAAGTCCTTGTCCCAATGAACCTGTACTTGCATCTACTCCTGGTATCTTATTCATGTCTGGGTGACCTTGTAAATTGCTATCTATATGTCTTAGGTTTGATAATTCATTTGTATCAAAATATCCAGCATTTGCAAGTGTACTATATAGTGCTGGTGCTGCATGCCCCTTTGATAGTACAAATCTGTCTCTTGCCTCATCTCTAGGCTTTGTAGGGTCTATATTCATTTGATTAAAATATAATACTGCAAGTATATCTGCTGAAGAAAGTGAACCTCCTGGATGCCCTGATTTTGCACCATATACTGCTTCAATAATTCCTTTTCTTATATCATTTGCTTTTTTCTTTAACTCTTCTATGTCTGTTATCTTCAAAATATTTTCCTCCTTAAAAATTATTTTGTTCCAAATATTCTGTCTCCTGCGTCTCCAAGTCCTGGAACTATATAGCTTTTTTCATTTAGTCCTTCATCTATTGCTGCACAATAAATTTGTACATCTGGATGTGCTTTTTGCATTTTTTCTAATCCATCTGGTGCAGCAATTATACTTAAAAATTTTATATTTTTTGCTCCATCTTCTTTTAAAAGACTAATTGCATCAATTCCAGAGCCTCCTGTTGCAAGCATTGGATCTATTATTATAACTTCTTTGTTTTCCATTCCAGATGGCATTTTATAGTAGTATCTTACAGGTTTTATAGTTTCTTCATCTCTGTATAAACCTATATGACCAATTTTCGCATTTGGTATCATCTTTACTATTCCTTCTATCATTCCTGTTCCTGCTCTTAAGATCGGTACAAAAATGTAGTTATTCTCATCTATCATATGTGCTTTTGTCTTTTTGATTGGTGTTTCAACTTCTACTTCATATAATTTAGCATCTTTCATTGCTTCATAGCATAAAAATAAAGTAATTTCTGAAATTAGTTCTCTAAATTCTTTTGTTCCTGTTTTTTTGTCTCTTAAAATTGCTAGTTTGTGCTCAAGTAATGGATGTGTTACTTTAATTGATTCCATTTTTAATTTCCTCCCTTTTTTATTATTTATGTTATTATGCTTTTGTTTATATTTCATAGTTTGTATTTATTTGTGTTTTATACCATTAAAAGCGATTAAAAACATACTATATTGTTTTTATTACCCAAAGGGCAATAACTGCTATTCCTATTATTACTCTATAAATTGCAAAACCTTTAAAGCTTCCTTTTTTTAAATATTCTAATAAAAATTTTATCACAAATAAACCTACTATAAAGCTTACTGCAATTCCTATAAAAAATGGTACACTAATTACAAAGTCTTTTAATTTATATAGTGTCGCTCCTGCTACGATTGGTGTTGATAATAAAAATGAATATTTTGCAACTGACTCTCTTTTTATTCCCATCATTCTTCCTGTAGTCATTGTAATTCCTGAGCGTGATACTCCTGGAATAAATGCCAAAGCTTGTGATAATCCTATTAAAAATGTTTGTTTTAGTGTCATTTCTTCATATTTCGTTTCTGATTTTGCTTTTTTATCTACAATGTAAAGAATTATTCCCATAACTGCTAGTGCAATTCCGATTATTAACCCATTTTTTAATGTATCTTCTAAAAAGTGATCTAAAATAAATCCTATTGCTCCTCCTGGTATCGTTGCAATAACTAGATACCAAAACATTTTTCCTTCAAATGATTTTTCTTTTTTTATAACTTGATTAAACCCACCTTTTATTAGATTTATCCAGTCTTTGAAGAAGAATATTACTATTGCAAGTAATGTTCCTGCATGAAGGGCTACATCAAAACCTGCAAATGCAGTATTAAATTCGTCTACTTCTGTCCATCCCAAAGCCCATGGTATCAAAAATAAGTGAGCTGAACTTGAAATTGGTAAAAGTTCTGTTAACCCTTGAACTACTCCTAAAATAACTGATTGAATAATTGTCATAATTTTCCTCCTTAAAATTCTCTTTCTTTTGTATTTTCTTTATTTATGCTTTTTGCTTTTGGTTTTAATTTATGTAGATTAATATTTCCGACTACGCTATATGTTTCATCTAGGTGTTTCATTGCCTTTTTCTCTTTTTTAGTATGAGAGGTTTTTCTCTTTGGTATATCTTCTTCATCTATTATTGGCATTTGGAATTTGCTTTTTACTGGTATAAAGATTGGCTCTGCATTTGCAATTTTTATATAGCTATTGTCTAACTCTATTGCTAAATTTACAAATTTTACTGCATTATCATGGTCACCTCTTAACATATATATTTTTCCAATTTTATAATATGCGTCTGGTTCTTGTTCTTTATCTTCTAAACATTTTGTAAAATATTTTTCTGCTTCATCCAGATCCATTTCTATTAAATTTATTTGACCTAAGGCATAATATGCATGATAACATATGCTGTTTATTGTTGCTGCTTTTTCATAGCAGATTTTGGCATTTGGGAAGTCGTTTAACATGGTATAAACAATTCCCATATTATAGTATAAATCATAGTTATTAGGTGAATGCTTTAACCCGTTTGAATAAATATTTAGTGCTTCTTTATACAATTCTTGTGAGCACAAAATGTCTCCGAAGTAATATACTTGCAGCTATGTAATCAGGCTTTATTTTTAATAAATTGTTTAACATAACTGTTGCATCTTCTTTTTTACCTAGTTCATTTAGAAGAAATGAAATTTTATAATATGAATCATAGTCTTTTTTATTTATATCGACTGCTTTTACATATTCATCTATGGCTTTTCTCATTCCACCTTCTTTTTCATATATTTCTGCAAGCTTTATGTGTGCTATGTAGTTTTCTGGGTATTTGTTTATAAGATTTAGCCATAAGTCTTTTGCTTTTTTATTTTTTCCGCATCATATCATATATTTGGGCTAAAATTATATATATATATTCTGTAAGATTTTTCGCTTTTCTTTCCAATAAAATTATTATGATAGGAATAATTACTGAAATTAAATACATTATAATTTTTATTGCTATATTAAAATTCAAAGTAAAGATTGTTTCTATTAATCCTAAAATTATACCTAGAAGTTCTAAAAGCAATATACTAATATAGATTTTATCTAGCTTTTTTATAAGTTTAAAAAACATCATTATAATCAGATATATGCTTACTATTGTAAAAATTATTTTTTCTACTAGCATAAACTTTTTTGTCTCCTTTACTTTTAGGCTTTTTCACTTCTTTATTTTATCTTATTTTTTTGCAAAAGTCTACATTTATTTAAAAATAATTTTATAATTTGAAAATTAAAGAAAAAGAGCCTCATCATTTAATATGAAACTCTCTTGCTACTTTGCAAAAAACTAATAAAACATGTCTAAATTTCTATTTCTTTTCTTGTGCACTGCCTGCTATTATTGTTGCTATTTTGTAGAGTAATTCTTTATCTTCTGCTGTATAGTCTTTTAAAATTGTACCAAATTTGTTATTTATATTTTTTGACTTTTCTATTTCTGTTCCATTTAGAAGATAGCTTTCGCTAACTTCCAAATATGCTGCAAGGTCGTTTAAACGTTTTAAGTTTATGTGTGTCGCTCCTGTTTCGATTCTTGAAATATATGCAATAGAAACATTCAATGCCTCTGCTAAATTTTCTTGTGTTAGATCTTTTTCAATCCTTATCTCTCTTATTCTATTTCCCATTTTTTTATAGTCTAAAGCCATAAATAAAACCTCCATTCTTATCATTTATTTGTGTAAAATTTACATCAAAAAAATATTAACATAAAAGCAATATTTTTTTAAGATACAACGGAGTTAGATTTAATTATTAGATAAAAAAATATGTGATATTATAATGTTAAAAATTGTTTCTCTACTACTTTTTATTTAATTTTCAACTTGTTAAAGTGTACTTATTTTTGCACAATAAAAAGCTTATGGCTTTTCCATAAGCTTTTTATTGTGGACCTTTTAGTGGATTTTTTAATAATTCTAGATGTGATATTAGCAATGCTTCCATATTTGCTTTAAATGTATCAAATTGCCTTTGCATCTCTTCTAATTCTCTACGTTTCATATCAACTTGTGCATCTATATTTGCAATTTCTACTTGTGCTGCACTTTGTGCTTGACTTAATATTGAGTCTGCTTGTTTTCTTGCATCACTCTTTATTTCTTCTGCTGTAGTTTGTGCCATAACTAATGTATTTTGAAGTGTTGTTTCCATTTGTTTATATTTTGTTATATCTCTATTTAGATTATCTATTGTTTTTCTTGATTCTGCAACTTCTTTGTATATTTTTTCATAATCTATTGTTAATTCATCTAAAAAATCATCTACTTCTTCTGTACTATAACCATTTAGGGCTCTTTTAGAAAATTTTTTATTTTCTATGTCTAATGGTGTTAGCATATTTTTATTTCCCTCCTAGTTAATAATATCAAACAATGACGAAATCTAATGCTAATTTCGCCATTTTCTTCGCTTTCTTTTGATTATTTAAGCCAAGATACTGAAAGTTTGCTTTTTACTTCTTCTCTTCCCATTTCGTTATCTATATCATAATTTGCTGGTGCAATTAAAAATATTGAATTAGATATCTTTTGTATATGTCCATTTAATGCATAAACACCGCCACTTATGAAATCAACTACTCTTCTTGCTACATCTTTATTCACATATTCTAAATTAACAATACAAGATTTTCTTTCTTTTAGATATTGACATATTTCTTCTGATTGCTCAAAGGTTGTTGGTTGTGATATTACCATTTTAACTTGATTACTTTGAGGCATATCTACTACTTTATTTCTATTTCTACCAAATAAACGTCTAGTGTCCTCATATTCATCTTCTTCATCTATATCATAATCTTGTTCATAATTTTCTAATTCTTCTTCATCGTCTTCTTCTTGCTCTACTCCAAAGAAACTCCACATTTTATTCATAATACTTCCAGCCATAAAACCTCCTAATTTTTCCTTTGTAATTTTTTCTATATCTAGTATCTTACTTTTAGAACAATTTGTCAATACTTTTTTACACTTGTAACATTTTTTTAATCTTCTTGTAATATTTTTGTAATATTTTTATTTTGGATTTGCAATTATCTCATCATAGAGACTAACCTTTTTCATTGATTCTATATCACTATTATCATACCCAAGCTCTCTTAATTCAGTAGGTGTATAATTTTGTATAATTGAGTAGTTTTTGTTTTGTTTTTTCACATTTACGAGAATTTTGTCAGTATATCCGGCTTCTATTTCTTATTACGTAATTTAAACCTCCTTCATCTATTATTGACGCATTTGGAATTTTTAAACCTTCATAACTCCACCAAATTACATCTATAGATATTTTTCTGTATGAGATAAGTTCTTCTACAGCTTTATTTGTTTTGAAAATTATCATTGATTCTCCGGCTTTCTTGTAATACTATTGCTTCTATTTTTGCATCTATTTCCTCTGCATTTGATAGTCTTAATTTTATTGATTGTCCGTACGACAGCATTATGCGATTCTTCTGAATCTAAAAATGTTACTATATAACACATAAAATTATTTACTATTTTCCCTGCTTCTAAACTCGTTGATACCATTTGACCTGTTTTTAAATTATAACTTTCTAAAACTTTTTTATTTAAGTTTACAAAATTATCTGGAGTTAATTCTTCTTCTAATCCATCTACTTTATATGATACAATTCCGTCCGAGTGTCTGCTTTTATATATTCTTGCCCATTATTTAATTCTTGCTCATATTTTCTTCTTTTTTCTATTAGGCTATTTATATGTGAGCCTGATGGGCTAAGCTCTCCTGCAATTTTTGCTTTTTTTATTAAGGCATCTGATATATTTGATTTGTACTCTGCTATATCATTTAGATTATTAGTTGAAACCATTTTCTGCATATAATTATCTATTTGCCTATCTAGTAGCTGAATATCTGCTGAATACACTTCTGTTTGCCCTTCTAGTGCTTCTCCTATTTCTATATCTAAATCAGCTATTTGCTTTTTTAGATTTTCCTCGTTTTTGCTGTAATATCTAAACACATTTTCTCCTGCTGATACTTTTGTTCCCTCTGATTTTATTTCTACTAATCCATTTTTATAGTTTTCACCATAAAGCACTTTCTCATCTCTTACAATATATCCATATGCTGTTTCTTCTTCATATATTCTGCCGGTTTTCCACTAAGAAGCTATTAGATGGTGCTATAGCAAGATTTACAAAATTTACTATAAAACTACATAAAACAACTAGCACAAAAATGAGCGACAATATTAGTGGCAATGATTTATTTAGCCTTTGCTTTCTTTTATCTTCGCTCATTTTCCTTCCTTTCTAAGAACTAATCTCTAGTATCTTTTTTATTATTTCTTCATTAGATTTCTCTGTATTTTCTATCCAAATAGCTTCTCTATTTTTTCTAAACCACGTTAGCTGCCTTTTTGCATATCTTCTACTTTCTTGCTTAATTTTTTCTATCATTTCTTCTTTTGAAATCTTATTTTCTAGGTAATCTCTTGTTTCTTTATACCCTAAAGCCTGCATTGATGTTGGAAATTCTTTATATTTATCTAAAATTCCTTTTACTTCATCAATTAAGCCTTCCTCTAGCATTAAGTCTACTCTTTTATTTATTCTCTCATATAACCTTTCTCTTTGCATAGTAATTACAAAAATTTTATAGTCAAACTCTACTCCGTTTTTCCTTGATTCCATATCAAGTTCTGTTTTTGTTTTTCCTGTTTGTTTATAAAGTTCTAAAACTCTGATTATTCTTTTTTTATCATTTTTCGAAATGCTTTGCATCGCTTTTTTATCTATCTTCAATGCTTCTTCATATAAAATGTCTAAACCTTCTTTTTCTGCTCGCTTCTCCAACTCTTCTCTATATTTTTCATCTATTTTTGTATCTATATAATCTATGCCATATATTAAGGAGTTAATATAAAGTCCGAGTTCCTCCTACTACTATTGGCATTTTATTCCTTGAGATTACATCTTTTATTTTTTCTATTGCTTGCTTTTTATATTCTGCAACACTGTATCTTCTATCTGGCTCTACAAAGTCCATCATATGATGTGGAACACCTGCCATTTCTTCCTTTGTAGGTTTCGCACTTCCTATATTTAGTTCTTTATATATTTGCATAGAATCTGCAGATATTATTTCTCCATCTATTTTTTTTGCAAGCTCTATAGAAATCCCCGTTTTTCCGTACTGCTGTTGGTCCTGCAATTACTATTACTTTAGGTTTAGACATTTTTTCTCCTTTTTATCCAAGCATATCAGCTACAAACCCACCTATATAGGTTGATTCAATTACTAACATTATGACAAATATTACTAACATTATAATAATTCTTTTTCCTGCTTTATCTGTTTCCATTTGTTTATCCTTTAATTTACCAAATATGTTTCCTAAAGTAGCCAACACTACAATTGAATTTATTGGTGTATATAGCATTTTCATAACTGTTAGTGTGTCTCTTAACGCTCCTTCACTTTTAACAACTATTCCACTTGTTGCTAAGTTACAAACTACTGCTGTTAATGCATATATTGCAAGTGTTCCGTATAATTATATATATAACTCTTTTGGTTGGTTCATATGAATTTGTATTTTTATATATTACAACACAAGATATTATAAACACAATTAATGCTACTATTTTGATTACTGTCATTTGTTTACCTCCTTTTATTTTCTTCTTGCAAATTTCTTTTCTATATCCATCTTGCTAAGTTTTATTGCTGTAGGTCTTCCATGTGGGCATGTAAACGGATTTGGAAGTGCTAGTAATTCCTCAAGAAGACTTTTTACCTCTTCATTTGTAAGTGCCATGTTTGCTTTTACTGCTGCTTTACATGCAATTGTTGCAATAAATTTTTCTTCTATCTCTTGTTTTGCAGTTCTTGCAACTGTATTTATTTCATCTAGTGTCTCTAAAAATAGTTCTTTTGTGTCTAGGTCTAAACATATATTTGGTACACCTGTAAGTTTTATTGTATTTTCTCCGAATTCTTCTAATACAAATCCTGCTTTTTCAAATTTGTCCATGTTTTCTCTTGCTATATCCATCTCTTTATGTGTTAGAGTTATTATGTCTGGAAGTAGCATAAGTTGTGAGTCTTTATTTTCATCAGAATAATAGTTTTTCTTTACTTTTTCATACATTATTCTTTCATGTGCTGCGTGTTGGTCTAATATATATAGTTGGTCTTTAATTTCAAGTATTATATATGTTTTAAATGCGATTCCTATAAGATTATATGGTATTTGTCCTTGAAATTCTTCTGAATCTTCAAACAGATTTAAGTTTGTATTTGCTATATCATTTGCATCATCAGTATTTTGCTCTTTATTTTCTTCACTTTCAGCTTCTTTTGCTTTGTTTCCAAAAATTTGTGCATACATATCATCAAACTGACCTTTTGGCACGCTTGGTATCATTTCTTTTTTGTCTCTATCTTGCAAAATACTTAAAAGTACATCTCCTGGCTTATTTTCTTCTTTGTTTTCTACAGGTATTTCATATTTTTGGGTTTCGCCTGAAACTTCACTTTTTTGGTTATTTTGATTTCCTGTTAATGTATATAGTGATGACCAACTGTTTGATGTTGTAGTTGTTGCATTTTGGCTATTAAATGTATTTGTAGCTGGTGTAAAACCAGTTCCTATCCCAAGTCCTGCCATAGCTGTGCTTCCTGCTGAAGCACCTATTCCTCCTACTGCTTCGATTCCTGATGGTCCTTTATTTGTATCTTCTATGCCTGCACTTCTAGAATTTTCTAATTCTAGTTTTTTTACAGCCTCTTCCTCAGCCTTTTTTGCACTTTCTTCTGCAACTTTTGAAAGTTTTTCTCTTATTTGTTCTGCTGTTAAGTCTTTTCCCATTTTCATGAATTCATTTATTGTATTTTTTATTGCTTCTTTATTTTCAATATCTGGCTCGGCTGATGCATTATATGTATTATTTGATAAAGAACTATATGAATTTGTATTATTTCCTGCTGAATAATCATAACTTGATACATGATTATCATTTAGCTTTGTATTTTCTAAGCTATTATAACTTTCTCCATAATCATTTTCTTCTTTTTTTTGATTTTCATTATTTTCTAATTTTTTCTCTTCTTCAAGACTATTTGTATTTTGTACTCCTTCTACATCAAGTCCTCCGTTTTTGCTTCTGTATATACTTTCTATTACATTTGTTGTATCATAATCATCTGCATTTTTAGCAATTTTTCTAAATAGTCCTGATATAGTAGATTTTTGATCTTCTTCCATATCTTCTCCTTCTAAATTATCTTTTTCTAATTTTCCTGTAATTGGTGTCTCACTATTTGCAATAAGTTCCGCTTTTAACAAAGTGTCTTGTATTGCATAATATACTGCTTTAAATACTTTTTGTTCTTCTTGAAATCTAACTTCTAGCTTTGCTGGATGTACATTTACATCAACAAGACTAGGTGACATTTCTAGGTCTAATATTAAAAAACCAAATTTTCCTATTGGAATCATTCCTTTATATGCTTTTTCAGCAGAGTTAGTCAAAATTCTGTCTCTTATATATCTTTTATTTATGAAAAATAACTGATTTCCTCTATTTGACCTTGCAATTTCTGGTTTTCCAACTGCACCTGTGATTTTTATTCCTTCAAATTCATAGTTTACATTTAAACAAGCTGTGGCAACAATTTTACCATATATGCTATAGATTACATTTTTGATGTTTCCATCTCCATTTGTTTGAATTATTGTTTTACCTGAATTGGTAAGTTTAAATGTAATATCTGGATGCACAAGAGCAAGTCTTGTTATAACATCTTCTATGTATCCTGCCTCTGTGTAATCTTTTTTTAGGAATTTATACCTTACTGGTGTATTGAAAAATAATTCTTGAACTGTTATTGTCGTTCCCTTTGGTGCTCCAATTTCTGCAAATTCCTTTACATCGCCCCCTTCTACAACAATTTTATTTCCTATATCTGCATTTTCTGTTTTTGAAATCATTTCAACTTTTGCAACTGCTGCAATACTAGCTAATGCTTCTCCTCTAAATCCCATGGACTTAACTTCATTTAAGTCATCTGCTTGTCTTATTTTACTTGTTGCATGCCTTTCAAATGCAAGTTCTAAATCTTCTTTATCAATTCCTTTTCCATCATCTGAAATTCTTATATATGATATTCCACCATTTTTCACATCTACACTGATATTTTTTGCTCCTGCATCAATTGAGTTTTCAACCATTTCCTTAATTACAGAAGCAGGTCTTTCTATAACTTCTCCTGCTGCTATTTTGTTTATTGTAAGTTCATCTAAAACCACTATATTTCCCATTTCTTATTTTCCCTTATGTTCCTTTCTAAAATATACAATTATCACATTTTATTCTTCTTATGATTTTTCAAATTAAATTATATCATTTAATCTCAAATTTGCAAGTATTTTTTTGTTATAAATAAAAGTTATATTTTGCATATTTTGTTGTAAATGGTACTAATATAGAGTTTAATTACTCTATACTTTTAGCAAAGAAATCTAAAATTTTAAAATGTTCCTATTTTTGTATAAATTATAAGAATATATTAGACAAATTTGTTTGATTTTTATGTAAATATATGGTATAATTTAGTTCTTAAGAAAGAGGGGTATTTTTATGTCTAACTCAGGACTTACTAATTTTCATTTGCCTAGATGGAATGAACTTCCAAATTTAGATTTATATTTAGATCAATTAGTAACAATTTTAGATAAATATTTAAAAGACTGCATTGTAAGCAAAGAAGAAACGATTATTACAAAAACAATGATAAATAACTATGTTAAACAAGGCTTGATAAAACCGCCTAAAAAGAAGAAATACAGCAGATTACATATAGCCACTTTAATTGTAATTTGTATATTAAAGCAAATTTATAGCATAAACGATATAAACGAACTCATGCTATTAGCTATAAAAACCGCAAAATTCAATTCGGCCTATGATCAATTCTGCGAAGCACTAGAGAATGCCATTTCATATACTTTTGAAGGAAAAGAATATAAAGTTCATGAAATAAAAGAAAATGCAAAATATGAATATTCTTTGCTAAAAAGCGTAGCTCAGTCCTTTGCTAGTAAATTGTATGTAGAAAAAACATTTTTGAGGAAATAATTATATGTAATATTTTCAGCCAAATAGCTAAATGGAAGTAATTCATATTACTTCCATTTAGTATCTATATAGAATTTTTAATAATCAATTCATTCTCCCTCACTAGTCTCAGGTTTTTCTGGATTATTTGCTCTTGTAGTTTCAAGTTGTTTTATTAAAGTTTGAAGTGCCTCAATGTCCCTCCCTATCTGTTCCCAATTATTAGAGTCATTAGATTCCGTCAAATTGTTATTAGCTTTAATTATAGATTGAATAAGCCCATCAATTGTACCATTATCTTCAACCTCTACACTAACAGAAGATGTTGGAGAAAGTAAGTTTCTAATTGCTTTAGTTAAATTATCTCCAATTGCAAGCTTATTTCCAGATGCAACCACAACTTTCTTCAAAACAGGTACACTATCAGTCTCATTAAGCGAAGTTTGGTAAATTGGTACAACATAAAGTAAGGTATTTTCAATTGGCACAATTATCATTTCTTTAGTTATCTTAGTACCAGTAACATTAAGACTTGAAATTTCCTTAGAAATAGTCTCATCTTGCTCAATTAAACTATCAAGTTGCATAGGTCCTAAAACTGTGCTATCCCCTGAAAACTTATACAAAGAAAGTTTATTCTTTCCATTTTCTACAGTTCCCACCAAATACGCATTTAAGCTTTCTTTCCCCTGCATATTATAACTAATTACAAGCCCAAGTGTACTATTTTCATCATCTTCCATATTTACCATAGTGTAGCAAGGTTTCATCTTAGCTCCTACTGTTTTTGTAATTAAATTTGAATATGAAGCAATCTCCCATACATCATTTGCCCTATATAAAACATCTGGTGAAACTGCATGGTACAAATTAAGCACATTTGCTTGTATATCATATAAAAATTCTGAATATACGAATTTCTTTGAAATCTCCTCTGGTATCTCTTCTACAAACAAGCTCTTATACATTTTTTTGTAAACCATAGCAATTGGGTCTGTTTTGTCTGTTATATAAAACTTTGTATCTCCATCAAATGCATTTATAACTACTTTTACCGAATTTCTTATATAATTTAATTCCTTAGTTTCATTACTATATGCAACTTTTGTTTTTTGTGAGTATGGGTATTCATTTGATATAGTATATGCATCAACTATCCAATAAAGCTCTCCATTATCTGTAATTATCAAATATGGCTCTTCATCATACATTAAATATGGTAAAATCTTTTGAGCTCTTTTTATTACATTCCTATTAGTAATAATTTTACTATTTGAATTTGATAGTAGTATGCTCAAATTACCTTCTTTGATTGATACACAAAGTTTATCTAAAACTCCAAGCGAAAGTCCTCCATCTCCTTGATAATTATACATCGCACTTTCTACTATAGTTTTTGGATAATCAAATTCTCCCTTTCCATTTGGTGCAACAATTGCTCCTTTATTTTCAACTCCATAATATATTCTAGGTTCTTTTATACTCTCATTTTCAAAATCTCTTGATATATATTTTATATTTCCAGCCTCATCAGTCTCAGCTCCAGAAGTAATAACTACTCCATATCCATGTGTATATTCATCCGTTGCATGAGAACTATCTAGCTCTCTTCCCGCAACATATGTTATCATTCCATTATATATAGCGGCTTTTGCCTTATTATATGTATAATATCCTGTGCTAGTTTGAGTTTGAAGCAAATTATTTTTTGCAACTTCTTCTGTTATTACAGGAATATTTGTTATAATATCTTGATTTTCTTCTGCCTCTTTATCTGTTATTGTTCCTGTAGATTCAAGCGTCTTTTCTTCTATATTTATATCATATGCTGTTTTTGTAAAATCTATATTTGTTTTAATATAATCTTTTTGTTTATCTAGCTCACTTCCACGTACAAATATTAGATTATACCCTATCATTACAATAAACAATCCTACTAAATATACAGGTACAATTGCTAGCGATTTCATAACAATTTTTGAATTGTTCTTTTTAAATGCTTTTATCGCAGTATAAACTGAGATTATTAGTACTACTGCAAAAATTCTATATCCCCATAATTTTATTCCGTTCAACTGCTCCTGCTCCAATTAATGTAGTTTCCATTTTATCATCTAATGATAAAAAACTATCTAATACAATATTTTGCCTATTAAATACTATTATTAAGGCTATAAATATTATAATTAACATTGTATTGCATAAAATTTGTTTTATAAACGTGTTACCTCTAAGTGTTTGTCCATCTATTCCTTCAAAAAATTTGTTAAATACTATTATATAATATCCTACTGTATATATTGTTAAAAGTATAAGAAGTGTTGCTCCATAATATAGTAATTGTCCGAATTAGTGGCATATTAAACATATAAAATCCCACATCCATATTAAATATTGGATCTGATATTCCAAATTGGCTAGCATTTACAAAAAGAATTGTTTTTTGTAAAAACATATTTGATACAATTATGCTAGTTAAAAGTGCAAAAACTAGTGCTAATGATTTATTTGGAAGATGAGGCATTTCCTTTTTTTCTTCTTCGAAAAACTTTCTTAAGCCCTTTTTTATCAGTCCATTTGTTATATATACTGTACAAAATACAACAATGAAGTTAAGAATTGCAATATTTCTTTTATATTTCATTGTTTGCAAAAATACTTCGCCATATTCTTCACCAATTTCTAGTGTTTCTAAATAATTTGCCCTATTTATTATAGCTGACCCTATTATAAATACTGCAAGTACAATTATAACTAGAAGAGTTCTTGTTTTAATCTTTTTGGTCTTAATTTCTTTTTTTATGTTTTCTTGTGTTTTATTTTCTATTTCCTCTGCCAATAAAATCTCTCCTTCCTATTTTAGATTATTGCTTTAGCGAAGTCGCCTGCATTAAATATTTCCATATCATCTACTTGCTCTCCAATGCCAATAAATTTTACTGGTATTTTATTTTCATGTACAATTCCAATTACCACTCCACCTTTTGCAGTTCCGATCAAGCTTTGTAAGGATTAATCCGAGTTATATTGCTTACTTCTTTAAAGGCTTTTACTTGCTCTATAGCATTTTGCCCTGTTGTTCCGGTCTATTACAAGAAGTGACTCTTTATCTGCCTCTGGTAATTCTTTTTCTATTACTCTTTGTATTTTTTCAAGCTCATCCATCAAATATTTTTTATTATGCAATCTTCCAGCTGTATCACATATTACAACATCTGCCCCTATTTCTTTTGCTCTTCTTACTCCTTCAAAGACAACTGATGCAGGGTCCGCATTTTCTTTTGCTTTTACCATATCACAATTTGCACGTTTTGCCCATATTTCTAGTTGTTCTACTGCTGCTGCCCTAAAAGTATCTGCTGCAACTACCATAACTTTCTTACCTTCTTTTTGAAGTTTATTTGCAATTTTTCCTATTGAAGTTGTTTTTCCGTACTCCATTTACTCCAATTACAAGTATTACAGATGGTTTAGTTCCAAGTTTTAAAGTATTATCTATTTCTAGTATATTTTGAATTTCTTCTCTTAATACTACTTTTACTTCTTCTGCATCTTTTATATTTTGTTTTTTTATTCTATCCCTTAGCCTAGAAATTATCTCTAAAGACGTGTCCATTCCCATATCTGCCATAATTAGAACTTCTTCTAGTTCTTCTAAAAGATCTTCATCTACTTTTCTAAAAGTGCTAAATACTCCATTTATTTTATCATCAATTGACGCCTTTGTTTTGCTAAGTCCTGTCTTCAATTTATCAAAAAACCCCATTGTTTAAACCTCCATATTGTTTCATAATATTGTTATTTTATCATAAATATAAAAAAAATAAAATACTTTCTCTAAAATTTAATTGACAAATGACATATATCATGATAAAATACAAACATTAGTTTTAATAAACTTATTTTGAAGTTAAGGAAGGTTTTTAAATATGGATAATAAAATTAGAATTGGAATTTGTGGCTATGGTAATCTTGGAAAAGGAGCACATAAAGCCATACAGCAGTCTACAGATATGGAGCTTAAAGTAATTTTTACAAGAAGAGACCCAAAAAAAATTGAAGAAGAATCAGGAATAAAAGCCTGTTTAGTAGAAGATATGATAAATTTTAAAGATGAATTAGATGTAGTAATCATGTGTGGTGGCTCTAAAGAGGACTTACCAGTGCAAGTTCCTATGTTCGCAGGAATTTTTAACACAGTAGATAGTTTTGATACACATGCAGATATACCAAGCTATTTTGAAAAAATAGACAAAAAAGCAAAGTCTGGAAATAAAGTTTCTATAATCTCAGTTCGGATGGGACCCAGGTATGTTTTCACTAAATCGTGTATATTCAGATGCTATTTTACCAAATGGAAATACCTACACTTTTTGGGGAAAAGGTATAAGTCAAGGTCACTCAGATGCAATTCGCAAAATTGAAGGTGTAAAAGATGCAAGACAATATACAATTCCAATTGATACTGCTCTTGAAAAAGTAAGAAGCCGGAGAAAATCCTGATTTAAGTACAAGAGAAAAACATTTAAGAGAATGTTTTGTTGTAGCTGAAAATGGTGCAGATTTAGAAAAAATAGAAAAAGAAATTAAAACTATGCCAAAATACTTTGCAGATTATGATACCATTGTTCATTTTATAGATGAAGAAGAATTAAAGAAAAATCACAGTGGTATGCCTCATGCAGGTAACGTTATCCATATTGGAAAAACTCATGAAAATAATAAACATATAATAGAATATTCACTAAAACTTGATTCAAACCCAGAATTTACAAGTTCTATTTTAGTTAGCTATGCAAGAGCTGTCTTCCGTTTGAGTAACCTTGGTGAAAGTGGTGCAAAAACTGTTTTAGATGTAGCCCCAAGCCTACTTAGTGCAAAATCAAAAGAAGAGCTTTTAAAAATGATATAAAAAATAAAGGAAAGATAATATATGTTTAAAATTCATTCAGATTACCAACCTACTGGTGACCAGCCAAAAGCAATTGAATATTTGTCAAATGGAATAACTGAAGGTAAGAAATTTCAAACTCTTTTAGGAGTTACTGGCTCTCGGTAAAACTTTTACCATGGCAAATATAATCGAAAAAGTGCAAAAACCAACTATTGTATTAGCTCATAATAAGACACTTGCTCGGTCAGCTTTATTCAGAATTCAAAGAGTTTTTCCCAGAAAATAGTGTTGAATACTTTGTTTCATATTATGATTATTACCAGCCTGAAAGCTATGTTGCATCTACTGATACTTATATAGAAAAAGATGCATCTATTAATGATGAAATTGATAAACTTAGGCATTCTGCAACAGCTTCTCTTTTTGAAAGAAAAGATGTAATAATAATTGCTTCTGTTTCTTGCATATATGGTCTTCGGAGACCCTATTGATTATGAAAATATGATAGTTTCTTTAAGACCACGGAATGACTAAATCTCGTGAAGAAATTTTAAAAAAACTTGTTAATATGCAATACACCAGAAATGAAATAGATTTTAAAAGAGGTACTTTTAGAGCTAAAGGAGATACTCTAGAAATATATCCTTCTGACCAAAATGAAAAAGCAATAAGAGTTGAATTTTGGGGAGATGAGATTGAAAAAGTCCAAGAAATAAATCCATTAACTGGTAAGTCTCTTGGGCTTAGGCAACATGTTATGATATTTCCAAATTCTCACTATGTTACTCAAAGTGATAAAATGGAAAGAGCCCTTAGCACAATTGAAGAAGAATTAGCAGAAAGAATTAAATACTTTAAAAATAATAATAAATTAATAGAAGCTCAGAGAATTGAAGAAAGAACTAATTTTGACCTAGAAATGTTAAAAGAAACTGGATTTTGCCAAGGCATCGAAAACTATTCAAGACATATTAGTGGCAGAGCCCCAGGTAGTGCCCCTTTTACACTTTTAGATTACCTCCCAAAAGACTTCTTATTATTTATTGATGAATCTCATGCAACAATACCTCAAGTTAGAGCCATGTACAATGGTGACAGAGCGCGTAAAGAAAGTCTTATAAATTATGGATTTAGGCTTCCTTCTGCTCTTGATAATAGACCTTTAAAGTTCGAAGAATTTGAGAAAAAAATAAATCAATGTGTATTTGTAAGTGCAACACCAGCAGATTATGAAGAAGAAAATTCAAATCGGAAATATTGTTGAACAAATTATAAGACCAACCGGACTTCTAGATCCAAAAATCACTGTAAAACCTGTTGCGAACCAAGTTGATGATCTAATTAATGAAATACGTATAAGGGCTGAAAAAAATGAAAGAATTTTAGTTACAACTCTCACTAAAAAAATGGCAGAAGATTTAACTGCTTATTTGAAGAGTCTTGATATTAAAGTTAATTATATGCACTCTGATATTAAGGCATTAGAGAGAATGGAAATAATTAGAGATTTAAGAATTGGTAAATTTGATGTTTTAGTTCGGCATCAACCTATTAAGAGAGGGGCTAGATATACCAGAAGTCTCTCTAGTTGCTATACTTGATGCAGATAAGGAAGGCTTCCTTCGTTCTGAAAGGTCACTTATTCAAACTATAGGACGTGCAGCTAGGAATACCGATCGGTGAGGTTATTATGTATGCTGATGAGCTTACACGGTAGTATGGAGAAAGCTATTTCTGAAACCAATAGGAGAAGGAAAATTCAACAAGAATATAATGAAAAAAATAATATTACTCCTCAAACTATTAGAAAGAGTGTAAGAGATACAATTAGGGCAACTATCGTAGAAGATATTCAAACTGAGTATGATATAAATGAAGATGAAGATATTAAAGATATAATTGATAAACTTACAACTGAAATGCTTGGTCATGCACAAAATCTTGACTTTGAAAAGGCTGCTGAGCTTAGAGATAAAATTAAAGAGTTAGAAAAATTGGTATAATGATTTTTCTTAAGTCTTAAAAAGAATAGTAAATCAGAAATTCCTTTAGATAACCTTAGAAAAATATTATTTTAAGTATATAGGCGATTTTTCTTAGCTCTAACTTTATAAGTTTATGTCAAGAAAAATCGCCTATATACCATCTAGATTGGTTTCTAGCACTATTTTTTAATAGCTTTAAATTATATTTATTTCTTTGTCTCCTTCTACTACTTCTCCTATTTCATATGCTCTCTCCCCTGCTCCTTCTAATAGTTTAATTGTCTTTTCTGTGTCTTCTTTTGAGACTATTATTGCCATTCCTATTCCCATATTAAATGTGTTGTACATATCTCTTTCTGGGATGTTTCCTCTTTTTTGTATTAGTTTAAATATATTTGGAATTTCATATGTATTTTTGTATATATTTAAAGAAACATTGTTTCTCAACATTCTTGGTAAATTTTCATAGAAACCTCCTCCTGTTACATGAGATATTCCTTTTATTTTTACCTCGCTTAGCACTTTTAATACTGGTTTTACATATATTTTTGTTGGTCTTAATAGATTTTCACCTAAAGTTTCTCCTAGTTCCTCTTCATAATTATTTAGATTTTCTTTATTTACATCAAAAATTTTTCTAATTAGAGAAAATCCATTTGAATGTACGCCTGATGCAGCAATTCCAATAACCTTATCTCCAATATTAATCTCTTCGTTATTTACCATTTTTTCTTTATCTACCATGCCTACGCAAAAGCCTGCTAAATCAAATTCGTCTACTGGATAAAAGCCTGGCATTTCTGCTGTTTCTCCTCCAACTAATGCACATCCTGCCATTTTACATCCATCTGTTACACCTTTTACAATTTTTGCAACAACCTCTGGTATATTTTTACCAAGTGCAATATAGTCTAAGAAAAATAGCGGTGTTGCTCCTGTACATACTATATCGTTTACACACATTGCTACACAATCTTGCCCTACAGTATCATATTTTTCCATTAAAAAAGCTAATTTCAATTTTGTTCCCACTCCATCAGTTCCAGAAACTAAAATTGGCTCTTTCATTCCCTTAATATTTGGTGCGAATAATCCTCCAAATCCTCCAATATCAGCTAAAACGCCTTCTGTATATGTACTTTGTACTGATTTCTTTATTAGTTCTACAGATTTATATCCAGCTGTTACATCTACTCCTGCATTTTTGTAACTTTCGCTAAAACTTTTTTCCATATGAAACTCCTTTTTCTCTTAATTTTATACATAATTATAATACTATATTTTAGCTTAAAAGTCAATATTTAGGTCATCAGCTTTTATTAAAGTAATCGCTTTTCATAGTCAGACTCAAATTGGTAAAAATAAAATTGAAATTTACCACTCAAATTATTCTTTATGTTATAAATTGCATGAATAATTTTTCTACACTCAAATAAAATTTTGATATGAGAAAATTTTTTATTTTTATTTTATTATTTTCAGTTTTAACTTTTATTAACTCTAATACTTTTGAACCTTATTCTAACTATAATAATTATTCAGCTTCAAAACTTGAAACTAAAAGTTCTATTTTGGAGGAAAAACATAATACCTCTCCAATTTTCACAAAATCGTCTATTCCTGATACGGTATATAGTAAAATGCTTGGCTGTTCTATTCCAAATGAAGCTAAAAATAATATAGATATATCTACTTTGTCATATTTGCAGATTTCTTATTATGGATTTGACAAAAATATCCACACTGGTGAAATGATTGTTAATTCTAAGCTCTCAGATGAAGTTTTAAGGATTTTTAAAGATTTATACTACATACAATACCCTATAGAGAAAATCAGGCTTATAGACGAATATGGAGCAGACGATGAGTTGTCTATGAGTGATAACAATACTTCCTGCTTTTGCTACAGACCTATCTCTGGTACATCAAAACTTTCTTATCATTCTTATGGAACTGCAATAGATATAAATCCACTTTATAACCCTTATGTATCATCAAAAGGTGTAAGTCCTGTTTGTGCTACTCTTTATTCTGATAGAGGTTTTAATTTTGAGCATCAGATACAAAAAAATGATGAACTTTATAATATCTTTATTTCTAGAGGTTGGACCTGGGGTGGAGACTGGAAAACTCCCAAAGATTATCAGCATTTTGAAAAAAAAATATAGAGGCGTACAGCTTGTACGCCCCAATATTTTATAATGTTATATGAATTATTTGTTGCCAAATTGCTGAGCTTGAATCTAGTGGTGTATAATATACATCTACTGACATAATTACAGCTTGATCTCCTATATTCTCTACATTTTGTTCTAGCTCTGCAATATTTTTATCTGTTATTCCAATTCCTATATAATGTATTTCGTCTTCTGCTGAAGTTGCAAGTTTAATTTGTCCATTAATATTTGTAAATCCTCTAAGCATTATCTTGTTTCTTGAAGAACCTGCACCTTGTGCTTTATCTATGAAAGATACATTTCCTGGTTTATCTTTATTTCTGTCTCTATCATTGATAAACTCTTCTGTAAGTGTACTTCCTACTTCATTTCCAACTTTATTTATTGGTGTTAATGTATAATATAAGTCTGCTATCTTATATATATATGTGTTTCCTAGCTTATATAAAGTTCCATCTTCGTCTGTTGAAACAAGCTCTGCTCCTGCTGGTGTAGATTGATATATTGTCATCCACTGTGTTTCTGTTTGTGTTCCAACTTTAACTGCTGTTGTTTCTTCACCTTCTGTTACTATAATACTAATGGTGCTTAAAACTTTTCCTGTTGATGTTTCAACTATATTGAAGTCTAATTTAGAACCAAGTTCTACATCATCGCCAATATGTATTAAAAGTTTATTAATTGGCTTTTCACTACCTGCACCTATTTCAACATTGTTGTCATCTAATGAAGCTGCTCTCCAGTCTTTATCTTGGAATGTAAGCTTATCATATCTTATATTAGATGCTGGAATATCTTCTAATAAAATTACATTTTCTTTATCATATTCATGGTAGAATTCTATATCTACTACTGAATCTCCAACATTACAGCTCTTCTTGTTTGTTCCATTTGGATTTGCTTTTGTTGGTGCAAATACTGCATAACTTACACTATAATCATGTTTAGCTTTTATCTTTGTTATAGCATCTCCATTTGAGTTTGGTACATTTTTAATGTATGGTGTTACTGTGTAAGTTCCTGGCTTTTTGGTCCAGAATTTTAGTTCAATTACTCCACTTGATGTTTCTTCCTCTATAAATCCATAATTTTGATTTGGAATTTCTTTATATGTTCCTGCATTATCTATTGTATAAGTATTTCCATCACTAGTTGTAACTTTTATTCCTATTTGTCCTGTTCTTAATCTACTTATCTCTTTTTTAGATTGTATATCTGCAATCTTTATTGGAGTAAAGCAAATTACATTTTTCTCTGTTTGAACTTGTGTTACTGTTAGTTTTGTAACTGGTGGTGTAATTGCTTGTATCTTGTTAATATGAACTGTCTTTATTGTTGTATTTCCTTCTCCATAGTCTATTCTAATTGTTCCATTTTCTAATCTATCTAATTCTGCACTTGTTTCAATGTTTGCTTTAATTGCAATTCCTATATAATTTATAGTTCCTGTTTCATCATCAGGTTCAGCAAAAGTATTTCCAACTCCCATGATAGCTTTAAAATCTAATAAATCTGTAGGATTTCCTGCATTATCATAGTGAGATATTTCTATTCCACCATCTGCCAAAGCCTTTCCAAGCATATCCTTAGTTATTGGTAAACTAGATGAATATTGGTCTTTTAAGCTAATTGGTATCATTGTGTAATATGGACCTACATTATCAAGTTGTTTTATTGTATAGTCTGAGGCTTGCTGTGAATATACTGAATCTTCCATGCGAAGTTTTGCTGTTGTCTTATCCGTGGTTCCAAGAGTTATTTCATATTTTGATGCATTATAAATTGTAATCATTCTTTGATTTCCTATATCATTATTTATATTCATCGTAACTCTTACAAATGTAGGGCTTGTAGGTTCAGTATTTAAGTCTTTAAGTGCCTTTACTCTAATTTGTGATATCCTTCCATTTAATGCAATTGCATCATAACCTTCATCGGTTAATAATTCATATGCTATTTGTGTATTATCTAAATCTCCGAGTTCAATTGCACCTGTTCCTATTCCTGAAAATTCTTTAAATGTAACATTTAGTCCTGGATATTGGCTTTTTGCAATTGGGTCAACTTCTACCAGATCTGTCCAGCCTAGTCTTTTATTTTCATATAGATGTGAATATATAATATCTGCTGTTATGGCATCTCCTGTTTTTATCTTTGTATTTGCATTAATTATTTTTCCATCTAATGTAAATTCTCCTATTTCCATTGCAGTAGGTTTTCCTGTAATTCTTGAAGTTAAAATAATTTCTGCACTTTGTATTTCTCCTACTGGCTCATATTTACCTTCTAAAGCTAATTTCTCTGTATATGGTTTTACTGTTACTTTAAATGAACCTCTCTCTGTAACTGTTGCATAGATATTTACTACTTTTTCTCCATTATCATCTACTGCATCTTCTTTTCTTATATCTTTTTTGAATTTATTTGTTGTAACAGTTCCATCAATTGCTTCAAATTCAATGTCTATTTTATTTGCTGATATTTCTTCTTCACTTGTACTTCCTTTTACTGTGGCTATAAGAATATCATCATATATTTCTCCAACAACTGTTTCATTTTTTAAGTTTATAACTGTTTCAAGTTGTTTCTTTACATTTATAAATTGATTACCTATAGAGTATTCTATATTTTCTTTAGTTACAGGATGAACTGTTTTATATGTTATTCTAAGTGTTTGTCTTACTCCTGTTTCACTATATTTAGCAATATTAGGCTCTGTATTTGTTCCTGAATATGCAGTTAAGTCTCTATAACTTATTTCTGTATTAGGTTTTCCTGATCTCCAGTGTGCTACAGCAGTTATACCTTCTAAATTAATTGTTTCATTGTTTATGTAGTCTGTTTTCTTTAAAGCTGATGTAGATGTAAGTTCTACATTTTCTATTATATCTACAACTTCAACTACTTTTATTAGTGTATCTGTATTTCCAATTGCTCCTGATGTTCCTGTTTGCTTTGTTGCTGTGTATTTTATTTCATATTTTGTTCCAACATCTACTATATTAATATTTGTTTTTATCATTTCACTTATTTTTTCTTCAGTAGTTTTTATATTATCACCTGTGCAATCTTCTGGTCCTATAGTTGTTCCATCTGGTGCTATACTTGTTATTTCTGCTGTTACTGGGCATTCTATTGTTTCATCTTCATCATCTACTGCTGTAACCTTTGGTGCTGTATAAGTTTCATTTAAAGCTACACTATCTGCAAATTTTCCATCTATTTTGAAAATTGGTACATGTGGTGTTACTGTAATGTCAATTGTTGTTGTTACTCCTTGATATTCAAGTGTTAATTTTTGTTTTTCTGTAGTTGTGCTGTTTGTATCTGCATATTCTGGTGTACATTTTATTTCATCTATTGGTATTATTCTAGTTGTCTTATCATCATATGCCATTATAGCTTTTGCTCTTAATCCTTCTAGACTTATTTTCTCACCTTTTGCAAAGTCTGTCTTTGTAGGCATTCCGTCTGGATCTATTTGAATTCCTACTACATAGTTTTTAACTTCAACTTCTCTTCTTACTTCATTTGCTTTATTTCCATTACTATCTGTTACATTATATTTAAGTATATATGTACCTGGCTTATTTACATTTACTTCACCTGTTACTTTTAATCTTGATTTAATATTGTAATCTACATTATCTTTTACTGTAACTCCTACAAGTGGATCATATTTTACAGGTTTTTCTGTAGTAGATACTCTTATTTCTTGTTTTTCTGTTCCTTCATCTAATGTTATTATAGGTTTTTCTTTATCATTTTTTATATCTGATGTAGGTAAAGTATCTATTATCTTATTTTTACCTAGGATAAATTGCATTATTCTTTGGGCATCTAATATGTTTAATTCCTCATTATTTGGTTCATCTACATTTGCTGCTATTCTATTGGCTCCTGTAATTAAGTTTTCTTTAGGTCTTAGAACTTGCTTCATAATGCTTTGGGCATCTAATATGTTTACCCTACCATCTCCATTTACATCTCCATATATTAAAACTGTATATGTACCATTTTCTAAGGTATCTACTTTAACTCCTGTTGCCATTGTATTTGATGAAAAGTTTACAGGTGTTAGCCCTGAATTATACATTTCTCCAACTACTTGTTGTTTTGGCACAATTTCACTTGTGCTTCCAATAACTATTGGTAAATATTTTGTACTATTTTGTGTGAATGCATCTTTAACATAGTTTCCTGCATCATATTCATTTAAGTTAATTCCATAAATATTTGTAATTGCTGTTTGCACTTCTGGATTTAAAGCTAAGATAGCACTTATTAATATTATAAGCAAAAGTATTGCAAATAGTATTTTCCTTGGATAATTTGATTCTTTAGCTCTTCTTGCCTTTGACATTATTTCACCACCATTTCTTTTTTATTTTAATCTTTTCGCATTTGCGTTTCTTTTTTTCTCTTTTCTATACAAAACTATCAATATAATTATTATAATTATTAAGATTGCAACGCAAACACCAAGGGCTAGGGAAATGCGTTCTTGTTCGTCTAGCCCCTGAAAAAAATCCACGATTTTATCAAATGAGCTTCCTTCTTCTTTTTCTACTAATGTATCTATTGATAATCTATCTTTTAATATTTCATATTCACTTAAAAGTTTTGCATTATCTGCAAGTTCTATTGCATTTTGAAGTGATTGCCAGCTATCTTCTGTGTATTTATCTTGTGATTTTCCCATTAAGTCTCTTAATAATTGGTTTAATTCTGGCTTTTCAAATTCTGCAATTTCTAAGTTATTTATTGTAAGCAATGTCTTTATGCTGTCATATTCTTCCTGAGTTGTTGCATTCATTCCTTTTTGTATCGCTTCTTGAAGTGATTGCCAACTTTCAGGTGTATAATCTGATTCTATTAATCCTATGATTGCTGCTTCTACTGCATCTAATTCTGATTTAGTTATAGTATTTGGATTTTGTTCATCTGGGCTTGGTGTAGGAGTTACCTTTGGTTTATTATTTGTATTTCCATTTGATGAACTTGTCTGATTTGCAACTGTAACATTTACACTACTTGTTCCAATATTATTTGATTTATTTGGAACTATTAAATTACTTATGCTAAATTTTCCTGTTCCTGTAGCTTTTGCTTTAAATGTGAATGTTACACTTGAAAGAGTTGGTGTATCTGTAGGGCTAAACCATGCAAACATACTACCTGTAAAGTTCTCAGAACCTGTTGAGCATGATACATAATCAAATTTGCCTTGGTCATAATTAAAAGCAAATTGAGCTGCTGCGACAGCTTCTCCAAATGATACTGTTATTGAAACTGTTTTTCCAACAGTTACTTTACTTGCTGATGTTCTTATGTTTGTTGATACTGCACTTACACTACCTGATAAAATTATTATTGACATACAAAAGACTAATAATATAGTCATAAAATTTTTAATTTTTTTCATACTTTTCATCTCTCCTTTGTGTCTTCCAACGTATCTATTATACCACTTTTCTTTTGTTTTGTAAACATAATATGTGAACTTTTTGGTTATTTTTCAAAAAATTTACAATTTTTTTACCAATTTTGAATTTTTTATTGTATTGGCTGTATATTATTTGCAGGTTTTGTTAATGGCTCATCCGTAAATTCTGGATACCTTTGGTCATTATTTTGGCTATTTTCATCTTCATTATTTACTATATTTTTATCTATATTATTATCTACAATTTCTTTACTTTGTTTACCTATAAATATTACTGTTATGATTACAGCTATAATTACTATGATTACACATATTAATATAACTTTTTTATTTTTCATAATTTCCCTTTCTTTTATATTTTTTACTATTATACGTTTTTATTATAATAATCTTTTGTTAGTTTGTCAACAGAATTTTGCCTTAAATTGTAAATTTCCGTAACTATTTAGAATTTTAAAAATTTGAGATTTTCCTCTTTATAAAAAACAAGATATATCTTATTTTCTAAGAGTATATCTTGTTTTTTTATTTTTTCAATATCTATCTATCGATATCTATTGTCTTAATTTCAAGTGAACCATCTGCATTTGTTTCTGATGCTATTAATCTTGATTTAATATCTACACTCATTGAGTTTACACCTTCAGCTAATTTGAATGTAAGTACTATGTCATTTCCTGATTTGGTTACTGAATAACGTGTTCCATTTGGCATCACAACTGTCATATTTCCTTGTCCGTCTCCTTCGCAAATTCCTTCTACTGTCTCTGGTGTTCTTGAATTATTGATAAACATATCTAATGATACTTTAGTTACATTTTCAAATCCTGTTAATTTAACAGTTACAATTCCATTATCTGCCTCATAGTAATCAGTATCAATTTCTGTTCCTGTTATAACTCCTGAAACATCTGGTGATTTTCTTGCAATTCTTATATATCTTGTTGTCTTCTTACCTTGTGTTTCTCCTTCTTGTGGTTCAAGAGTAGCTGTTATTCTGTAATATCCATCTTGTGATAATGTTACTTTTTCTGGTTTTGCATATGTTTTTGGTGCTTCTAGCTGCTCATCATTTGCATTTACTTTGGTTATAACTGCACTTCCTGAATCCCATTGTATTACTGTTAATTTACTAAATACTGTTGGTTTTGCTATGTTTCCTGTTGTTATTTCTTTTCCTATACCTGTATTGTTATCACGTATATAACTTATTTGTGGTGCTGTTACTTCTTTTGCTATCTTAGCTGTTCTTGTAATTGGTTTAGCTGTTCCATCTCTATTTAATAATTCATCTGGTAATCTTCTATTTGGATCAGTTACTTTTAAGTAAATATCTACTTGATATGTTCCAGGTTCACCTTCTTTGTATGATGTAGTTTTCTTTTCTCCATGTTCTGCATATCCATCAACTGCAAGTCCTGGTGCTAATGTATTTGTGTCAACTTCAAATGTTACCCAGTCGTTTGTTAATTTATATTGTCCATTATTTGTTAGTCTAATTCCTGCAATATCTGTTTCCATGCTATATGGCTTTGGAAGTATCTTGTATTCTGCTTTCATATTTGCAATTGGTTCATAATTATCTGTATTTCCTGTAAATTCTGCTGTTACTTGGTATGTTCCTGCATTTACTGGTTCATCACTATATGTTATTTTGCATGAAACTCCTTCTGGTAATGTTCCTGTAATATTTACTGGTTGTGCTTCTCCTGTGTATATAGTTTCTATTTTGCCATTTATTCCAAGTGATACTCCACTCATATCATATCTTGCTTTCTTAATTGTCATTGTTCCGATTTTGATTTTATCGCTTGATATATTTCCTTCTGCATCTTTTACTATTGTTGTTTCAAACCAGTCACTATCAGCAGATGTTTCTTTAATCACATAGATATCATATGTTCCTGCATTTATTGGTCCTGCTGCTGCTGTATTTTCATATATTGTATTATCTTTTTCTGTATTCTGATTTTGAAGTACTACCCTATATAGCCCTACATGGCTTGCTAATTCACTATCATTTTCAAATGGTACTACTTCTACTGTACGTCTTACATCTTTTTCGTATGTGTAATCATTTGGTCTTACTGTAAAGTTTTCTTCTGCAAGTTTTGCTTTATTTACTTTAATTGGTATATCTATTGTAGATAAGTCATAATAGTCTGTTTCACCAAATGTTACTGTTATTTTTGCATTTCCACTCTTTAGGAAATTTACTCTTCCATTTTCTTCGTTTGGAATTTCTACTACTCCATCTTCTGAATTTAGTGGATTTACTGTATATGTTATTTTTCCACCATCTTTTATTTCGTTTGCATTTTTTAAGCTTACTGTAAATCCTTTAGATGTTATTATAAAGTTATTTATATCTTCTAGACTTAAATCTGTTATTGGTGTTGGTTGTGAATGTTTCTTTACAACTACTGTTCTTATAACATCTACAGCTGCATTTCCTGATGCATCTACTGCTCCGTATGTTATTATATATGTTCCTGTACCTGTAGGTGATGTATCAATACTTGGTACTTCTACTTTTCCTGATGCTTCTCCTGGAGTTAGTTTTTCTATTTTTATTGTTTTAGTAATATTTTCTAAGTTATCATGGTTATCTATTATGTCTACTCCTTCGTCGCTATATGCACCTTCTCCAACATATACAGTTTTTGCATCTTCTCCTTGTCCGCCTGTTCCTTTTAGTTTTATAAATGGAGCTATTCTGTCTTTTATTTCAAAGGTTCCAACTTCTAGCTGTGCTGTTTCTGGTATATTTAAGTTTTCTCCTTCTGCTGATACAGTTACTACATATTCTCCTATTTCTGATGGAATGTTTGGCATTCCATTATATAATACTTTAAATGTTACTGTATTTCCGGCAATCACTGGATTTGTAGTATTTAGGTTTGCTACAACTCCATGAGGCATTCCATTCCATTCTATTATTTTTTGTGTTCCGTCCCATGTAACAGGTATATTGGTTGTTTCTGGAATTCCTTCTTCTATTTTTATTATTTGTGTATCATCAATTGTATATGTTATGTCTTCACTTTGAAGAGTTTTTGGTGTTATGCTAAATCTTGCTATTTCTATTTCTTTAGCATTATGGTTTCTTCCTGCTGTTATTTGTACTTTTGCTACATAATTTCCTACATTTTTTGGTGCTTCATCAAGCTTTGTTAATATTTCTTGGTTTCCTTCATCAGATGTTACTTCATAGTACATAACTTCGCTAATTAAGTCTTGAGTTAGTCCTTTTAGTACTGGCTCTTTTTCATTCATCTCAGGAGCTACTGTTATTACTTTTGACTCATTGTTATATTCATATGATGTAGGTTCTGTTATGTTTAAGTCTTCTACCTTAGGATCTCTTGGTAATATTTTATATACAGCATTTGTAATGTCTGCTTCATAGTTGCTATTTGTGCATATTGCTTTTAATGTATAGTTACCTGCTTCTTCTTTACTTACCGTATCTATATTTGTATTTACATCTTTTTGATAGATTACTCTTTCTGATCCTCCTGCTAAAATTTCTATTATACTTAATTCTATTATGCTTCCATCTTTTTCTATTACTGCTGGTTCTAAAGTAACTTCTTCTTCTCCAATTATAACTGTTTTTGGTGTAATTACATAATCCCAATTTTCAGGTTCTGGCTCAGATTCATAAATGCTTTCTGCTCCATTATTGCTTACTGTAACTGTTATAGGGCGTTTATTAATTGTAAGTGTTGCAGTTAATTTTGTTTCTCCTGTTTTTGTTTCTACATGGCTATAGTTTTTAGCAAGCTGTTCATCTGTTAATGTAAATGTTACTTCTGCTTCATATGTATTAGCATCTATTCCTGTATTATTTGTGTACACTGGTGTTATTCCTGAAATTAATCCTTCTACAACAACACTTTGTTCTTCTCCATTATAGTACACTGTTTTATCGTCAAATTTTACATTATCTGGTAAGATATATGGTGCTTGTATTATTTTTAGTGTTGCTTCTAATTGTGCTGGGTCTACATCTTTATAATTTCCTTTTAATTCATCTTTTAGGCTAAATACTGCTATTGCATCATATTCTCCTACATCTGTTCCTTTATTAGTTATGTAGTCTACTTTTATTCCTTCTGGTACTCCTACAGCAGTTATTTGATGTTCTTTTCCATCATACATAACTTGTTCTATAGTCTCTTTATCATCTACTACAAGTTTTACTGTGTTTGGTAAGTTATATGTTGCTTTATCTATTGTTAATGTTGCATTCATTGTGCTAGGTTTTACTGCTTTATAGTTTTTTTGTAATTCTTCGCTTAATATGAAGGTTGCTTTTGCATTATATGTTCCTGCATTTGTTCCTTTGTTATTTTCATATTCTACACTTACTCCTTCTGGTAAATTGCTTACTGTTATTTCGTGTTCTTCTCCATCATATTCTATTTTAGCATCTTCAAATGTAACATTTTCTAATAATTCATATTCTGCCTTTTCTATTGTGATTTGAGCTTCCATATTTGGAATATCATTATAATTATTTTTGTCTCCTTCAAATTTTGCAATTATTTTATATGTTCCTGCATTTACATATCCTTTATTATTTACTCCATCAATATGTGTATCATTTGGTGTATAATAATTTACTGTAACTCCATCTGGTAGTTTACCAGTTATATATAGAGTATGTCCTTCTCCATCATATATTACTGTTGCATCATTAAATGTAATTTCAGACATATTATATGTTGCTTTATCAATTTGTAAGGTTGCTTTCTTTTCATTTGGTATTACTGAATTATAATTTGTTTGTAATTCTTTACTTAGCTCAAATGTTGCTGTTATTTCATATGTTCCTGCATTTGTTTGTCCATTATTTTCTGAATATTTTGCTGTTATTCCTGTTGGTAACCCTACTGCAACTAATGAATGTACTTTTCCATCATATGTTACTGTTTTCCCTTCAAATTTTGTAGTTTCTGGTAATTTATATGCTACTTTGTTTATTGTTAGGGTTGCATTCATTTCAGTTGGACTTACTGCATCATAATTTGCTTGTAATTCTTCACTTAATTCGAAAGTTGCTTTTGCATTATATGTTCCTGCATTTGTTCCCTTGTTGTTTTCATATTTAGCTGTTATTCCTACTGGTAAGTTACTTACTGTTATTTCATGTTCATCTCCATCATAATCTACCGTAGCATTTTCAAATTTAACATTTTCTGGTAATTCGTATGCTATTTTGTTTATTGTTAGGGTTGCATTCATTTCAATTGGACTTACTGCATTATAATTTGCTTGTAATTCTTCACTTAATTCAAAGATTGCTTTTGCATTATATGTTCCTGCATTTGTTCCCTTGTTGTTTTCATATTTAGCTGTTATTCCTACTGGTAAGTTACTTACTGTTATTTCATGTTCATCTCCATCGTAATCTACTGTAGCATTTTCAAATTTAACATTTTCTGGTAATTTATATGCTGCTTTGTTTATTGTTAGGGTTGCATTCATTTCAGTTGGACTTACTGCATTATAATTTGCTTGTAATTCTTCACTTAATTCAAAGGTTGCTTTTGCATTATATGTTCCTGCATTTGTTCCCTTGTTGTTTTCGTATCTAGCTGTTATTCCTTCTGGCAAGTTACTTACTGTTATTTCATGTTCATCTCCATCATAGTCCACTGCTGCATTTTCAAATTTAACATTTTCTGGTAATTTGTATGCTACTTTGTTTATTGTTAGGGTTGCATTCATTTCAGTTGGACTTACTGCATTATAATTTACTTGTAATTCTTCACTTAATTCGAAGGTTGCTTTTGCATTATATGTTCCTGCATTTGTTCCTTTGTTGTTTTCATATCTAGCTGTTATTCCTACTGGTAAGTTACTTACTGTTATTTCATGTTCATCGCCATCATAGTCTACTGTTGTACCATTAAATACTACATTATTTGGTAATGCATATGCTATTTTGTTTATTGTTAGAGTTGCATTCATTTCAGTTGGACTTACTGCATTATAGTTTACTTGTAATTCTTCACTTAATTCGAAGGTTGCTTTTGCATTATATGTTCCTGCATTTGTTCCTTTGTTGTTTTCATATCTAGCTGTTATTCCTACTGGTAAGTTACTTACTGTTATTTCATGTTCATTTCCATCATAGTTTACTGTTGTACCATTAAATACTACATTATCTGGTAATGTATATGCTATCTTATTTATTGTTAGTGTTGCATTCATTTCAGTTGGACTTACTGCATTATAATTTACTTGTAATTCTTCACTTAATTCGAAGGTTGCTTTTGCATTATATGTTCCTGCATTTGTTCCTTTGTTGTTTTCATATCTAGCTGTTATTCCTACTGGTAAGTTACTTACTGTTATTTCATGTTCATCGCCATCATAGTCTACTGTTGTACCATTAAATACTACATTATTTGGTAATGCATATGCTATTTTGTTTATTGTTAGAGTTGCATTCATTTCAGTTGGACTTACTGTACTATAGTTTACTTGTAATTCTTCGCTTAATTCGAAGCTTGCTTTTGCATTATATGTTCCTGCATTTGTTCCCTTGTTGTTTTCGTATCTAGCAGTTATTCCTACTGGTAAGTTACTTACTGTTATTTCATGTTCATTTCCATCATAGTCTACTGTTGTACCATTAAATACTACATTATTTGCTAATGTGTACACAATTTGTTTTATTGTTAATGTTCCAACCTCTAAGTCTTTAATTTCTGCATATTCTGTTTCTGTTTTTGCTACATCTATCTTAATAGTATATATACCTGCATTTATTGGATTTTCTACAATTTCTCCTTTTTGGTTATAGTATTTTATTGTTATATCTTTTTCTGTAATTCCTGGAACTTTTGATACTACTTTTGCTTTTCTTATAGTATCTGGTGCGTAATCATATTCATTTTCTGTTACTTCGAAATTAGCTTTTGCTAAGCTTCCTTTTTGTGTACAAGGTATTTGTATTGTTACGCTTTTTCCTTGATATGTGATTGTTACATCTATTGTATTCTTTCCTTCTTCTGGTGTTCCTACAATGCTAGGTGTTATTTCGTAGTTTGTGCCTATTGCTGGTTCTAATATGCTTCCATCATTATTTATACCTATAACTTCTATGTTATTTTTGTCAATTGTATTTCCTATATAGAAAATTGCACCTTTTTTTACATTTGCTTCAATTCTATCTAGTTTAACATCTTCTACAGTTATTTTTGTAGGTATATTTTGAACTATATTATAATTCTTTGTATCTTTTGGTGTAAATGTTACAGTATAGTTCATTATTTCTCCTACTGTATTTAATGTTGTTTTTTCATCTGCATCAAATGTGAAAGTTCCTTCTGGAGTTGTAGTATTAATTTCTGCTAGTTGTGTTTTTATTGTTTCAAGAGTCTGTCCTTTTACTGCTTTTAGTTCAAGTAATTTTGTCTTATCTATATCACTAATTACAGGTGTATTCTTTTCTATTATAATTGTTGCATCAATTGCAAAGTTACTTCTTGATTTATAATTTTTACCTTCTTCTACTGCTATTCTGACTATATAAGTTCCAACTTCTATTGCTTGATCTACTCTTTGACCATTTATATCATATTGTCTAACTGTTATTTTACCCATTCCGTCTATCTCTTGACCATCATATTTTGAGACTATATCTACTGTTTTTGGATTTCCATCATATGTAAATGTTTTTGAAGTTACATATTGTTCTCCTTCTTTAATTATGAAGTCTCTTCTTGTTGGATCTATTTTATTTATTGTAAGTATTCCATTCATGGTAGCTGGTTCTACACTTGAATAGTTTGTTTTTAAATTATTTGCTAATTCAAATGTTGCAACTGCATTGTATGTTCCTGCATTTGTTCCTTTATTATTTTCATATTTAGCTGTTATTCCTTCTGGCATACCTACTAATTCTATTTTATGTTCTTCTCTGTTAAAGTTTACTGCTTCTAATGTATCTTTGTCATCTACTACAAATTTTATTGTATTTGGTAATTTGTATGCAATTGGTCTTATTGTTAATGTAGCTGTCATTGGTATTATATCATTATCGTTTTGATCTACTATTTTACTATAGTTTTCGCTCAAGGCTGTTCCTAAAGATAATGTTGCAACTGCATTATATGTTCCTGCATTTGTTCCTTTATTAGTTGTATTTCCATCTGCATCTAAATAGTTTACTTCTATTCCTTCTGGTTTATTGCTTATTGTTATTTCTTGCTCTACACCTTGTTTATTTTCTCCTTCGATGTAATCTACTGTTTTATTGTCAAATCTTACATTTATTGGTAATCTATATAGAGCTTTGCTTATTAAAAGTGTTCCAATCTCTAGTGGTTCTTCTACTGCTTCATAGTTTGCTGTTTCTTTTAATTTGATTCTTACTCTATATTCCCCAGCATTTTCTGGATTTATAGTTTCATTTTCATCTATTCCTAAAACTGTTCCATCTGAGTTCTTATTTACTTTGTAGTATTTTATTTCTATTATGTCGTTTGCTGTAACTCCTAATGCTTCTGGTGTTACTGTTACCTTTCTTATTTTTCCTTCTTCATATTCATAATTATTATTACTTAAGATAAAGTCGTCTTTATTAAGTGTTCCTTTTTTTACTATTAAGTCTATTGTATTAGTATTTTCTAAATAATTGTCTGTTCCTGGATATGTTACTGTTATTGTAATTTTTCCTGGTTTAAAGGTTTTATTTTCTTTTAGAACTACTTTTCTTATGCCATCTATTTCTTGAATTTCTATGTCTTCTCTATGTGCTTCATCTATTGTAACTACTGGTGTAACATTTCCTTTAATGTCTGCTTCGTTTCTAATAGTTAATTCTGGACCTTCTGTTTCTGTAAATATTATTTCATTTGGACTTAGGCTTAATTCTGGTAGTGGCTGACTTCCTTTCCCTATTTCTAATATTATATCTTTAGTATTTGCTTGATAGTTTGTTGTTTCTTCAAATGTTACTGTAATTGTAACTGTTCCTGCCTTACTTATTACTATTTTTCTGTTTTCTACTACTGATGCAATACCTTCTTCACTATATGAATATGTTATTTTTCCATTTTCTTTTGGTACATTATCAAGTGTAAGTTCTAGTCCTTCTATATTTGTGTATTCAATATTGTATTTTCCATTGTTTAAAGTTAATGGTGTATTATTTTGTTTAATTCCAACATTTGGTATATCTTGAGTAAGTTTTCTTATTGTAAATTCTTCTGTCCAAATTGGATCTAACTCACCTTTATAATTTCCATCTGGTTTTGCTGTAATTGTTATTACTGCTTTATATGTTCCTGCATTTTCTGGTGCTTGTGTTCCTATACTCTTAAATCCAGTTGGTTCATTTTCATCTTTTTTATAGTATTCGATTTTAGATATTTGTGCTATTTTTGTATCTATATTTGCTGTAACTTCACTTATTGTTCCCTTTTTATAGTCTCTATTTTCTGGCACATTTACTGTAACACTCATATTTGCATCTTTTAATTCTTTTTTAGTTATTTCAAATGTTAATGTTTTTGCCTCGTCTGGTACTTGATAGTTAGGATTATTAGGTAGTGTTACTTTAACTACATATTCCCCAGCATTAACTGGCTTTTCTGTAGTTATAGGATTTCCATCTTTATCTACATATGTTATAATTGGAACTATTTCTGTTATTCCTTCTGGTAATGTAGCTGTGGCTGTTATAGGATTTCCTGTATATTCTATTTTACCATTTTCATCTGGATTAGTTGATAGTGTAATTTGTATATCATCAAGGTTTATGACTTTTGGTGTTACTACTATTTTTACTTCTATATTTGTAACTTCTGCATAGTTAGGATTTGCTGGTGTATATGTTACCTTAAAGGTATTTCCATTTGCATTTGCAGGTCCTACACTTGTAGTGGTTGCATCTTGATATTTAAATCCTTCTGGTAATTTTACATCTGCTAAGGTTTCTCCATATATTGCTGTTAAATTTTCTGGTACTTTATAATTTGGATCTAAAGTTCCTTCTGCTTTTTCTATTTTGTATTCTGATGATGTTATAGTTAAAGTTCCTATATAATTATTTTTTCCTGTAAATGTAACTACTGCATAATATGTTCCTACTTCTTCTGGAATAGTTACTTCTAGATCATTTTCTCCTGCATTTTCAGCTTTTTTATAGTACTTAACTACATGACTAATATTTGCATCATCTGCTGCTGGTTGTACTGTTACTTCTTTTGGTGCTCCATCTTTATATGCAGAATTTGCAGGTGCTGTTATATTTACATCTTTATTTGTAATTGTTTTTGCAATTACTGTATGTGTTCCATTATTTTTTGTTATTCTATAATTATTATTTTCCCCTGTAACAACAATTTCAATTGTATATGGAGATCCACTTACATTGCTTGTTACTTTTTTATTTTCATCTAAATTTTCTAGTACTTCTGATCTTAGAGATACTGTTATTCCATCATTTGGAAGAATTGAATCTCCTTGTATTTCTTTATTCAAATAATTAGAAGGATCTTCAATTACTTCTTCATAAATGCTTTCTTTATTAACTGCATTAATTGTAAGTACTCTTGGCACAATTTTAATTGTTCCAACTTCTATTGTTTTTCCTTTATATTTATCTCCATCGGCTATAACAGCTTTTACTGTATATGTTCCAGCATCTCTAGCTGATGTTTTTGGTTCTGTTTCGTTGTCTTTATAGTACTCTATTGTAACATTACCCATTCCTTCTGGTTTTGTGTAAGTTACTATTTTGTCTGTTCCATCATATTTATATTCATTTGTTGTTCCTTCTTCTGGATTTTGTGGTAATACTATATTTAAGTCATCTGTTGTTGGGTTTTGTTTTACTGTTATTTTAACTGCTTCAGAGATGCTTTCTTTATAGTTTGCTGTTTTTTCATATTTTACTGTTATATCTGCTGTTCCTGCTCCAATTATTGTAAGTATTGGATTTCCATTTTCATCTTTTACTACTTTTGCTACATTTTCATTGGTTGATGAATAAACAGCATCTTTTTTATCCATTTCTTTTGGATCACCTGTAACTGTTATTGTTGGTGCTGTTTCTCCTAGTATTGCTTCATTTTCGCTTAAAGTAATAGTTGGTTTTGTTTGGTCTGCTTTATTTATTTTTAAAATTGCTTTTTTAGTTTCTGGATCCTTATAGTTTTCAGGTGCTGTAAATACTGCTGTTACTTCATATGTTCCTGCATTTGTTGCACCAATATTTTCTATAAGCTCTCCATTTTCTACTGATTTTCCTTCACTATCTTTAATTAATTTGTATGTATATTTTACTGTAACACCTAATGTATCCATTTTTGCTTTAGTTTCTGCATCTACTTCTAGTTTGTGTGGTTTTCCATCATAGGTTACAGTATATCTTTCTAAATCTTTATCTAAATCAGGTTCAATACTTGGATCTTTTACTATGTCTTTATCTTCTTCTCCTTCTGGGTTTTGACCTGGTTTTATCTCAATATCTTCTGGTTTTGGCATATCTGGGATTGATGCTTTTGTTACTTTAATTGTAAAGTTTTCTATAGTCATTCTATTTGCACCATTTAACGTTCCATATGCATTAGATGTAACTACTACCTCTTGTCTATCTGTTACTTTATCTAATGCTGTATTTGGAGCCACTGATAGCATAGCTTTAACTTCATTTTCTGTTATTTTTAAATCATTTTTTAGGTATACTATCAAATCAGCTAATGTTTTAATTTTAGCTATTTCTGTATTTGTAGTGTTTGATGCCATTTCTACTTGTATTTTTGTATTTAAGAATTTTTCATTTTCAAAACTTAAAGTTTCTCCAAATTCATATTCTCCTGCTGGATTATCTATTACTGTTACTTTTTTAATATAGTCTTTTACTTTTATTGTTTTTGTTATGCTATTACTTTCATTTCCTGCTTTATCTACTACTTTATATGTAATAGTATATGTTCCTGCATTTCCTATTTTTAATACTTCTTCTAAATCTGATATTACTTCTCCTGTAGTGTTTGTCTCAATTACTGTTATATTTTCTGGTGCAGTATCAACATATTCTTCGTTTATATACATTTCATCAGCTATCACTGCATCTGAATTAAAGCTGATAACTGGATTTGTTTTATCAAATATTATATTAGCTCCTGTCATATTAGTTGATGCATCTGCTGTTTGATTATTTATGCTAACTTCTTTTCTTACTGAAAATTGTACACTAACAAGACCATTTGTAGTTTCTTTATCTGCCTCTACAAATTGGTATGTAAATTTATAATTAAATCCTTCTAGTTTTTCTAATTTTATTTTTGCAAGTTCTGCACTTGTTAATTCTCTTCCATTTATTATTATGCTTTCTAATGTATTTACTTCTGTTTTTCCTGTATTAAATGTAACTGTAATACTTTCTGGGTTTGTTTTGTCTACTTTTAAATAGTGCTTTCCATCTGCATTTGCAGTTTTTTGTGTAGTTATTTCTACATTACTAATTTCTGGTGATTGTATTACTAATGTATCTATTATATCTTGTAAATTTTTGATTTGTTCTTCTATTTGTGGTTGACTAGATTTATTTTCTAATATTTTTTCTTCTAATTCTGATATTTTATCTGTTAAATTCTTGTAACTTTCCTCTGTATAATCATTTGGATTTATTTGTTTTGCTTCTGCTATTTTATCTATTAATGGTTTATGATTTACAACATAAACTATTCTTGTTTTAGCTTCTGCTTCATTTCCTGCTGTATCTTTAGCTGTATATGTTACTTTATATTCTCCTACAGCTTTTGTATTTACTTTTGATATATCTGCAGTTGCTGTAAATTCTCCATCATTATTATCTCTTGCAATTGCTCCTGGGTCTTGATAATCTGTATTTATTTCTACAAATTGTTCTTCAAGTCCATTTGCACCTTTATTTATTATTATTTCTGGAGCTTCTATGTCATTTTTTATTTCAAATTTTACCCAATAAATTCCTGATGAATTATTTGAGCCATCTATTGCATACATTTGAATATAGCAAGTTCCTAAAGTTTCAGGTAATTGTATATCTACACTATTTCCATATCCTACTGTCAATTCTTTTTTGTTATACCAAACTTTTGCATTATTTGTAAAATAGTCTTTCCCTACATTGTTTACTATTTCACCTTTGCATGCATAAACTCCTGTAGAATTAGCTATTGTCTCACTATTTCCTATATCTTCTATACTAAATTTAAATGTTCTTGAAGTATCTCCCGCTTTTACTTTGATAGGGTTATTCTCGTTATCTTCAGGTAGTGAAAAATTTACTTTATCTATTTTAGGTGGTGTTTTATCTTGATTTGATTCTACAGTTAGTTCATCTACTACATAGTATATTCTATGTAGCATTACTGGTACTGCTTCAACTCCATCCCATGGCACTACATTTAGTTCTAATAGACCAGTTGGAACATCTTTTCCATTATTATATACATCTATTGGAATCTCTACTGTTCTATTTGTAACATTTAACCATTTTACACTTGTTGATTGTATAGCTGAGTCTGTCCCTTTAAGGTTACGGTTCCATGAGTAGCCTACCATCTTTATATTACTTGCTACTGTAAATTTTAATTTCTTTCCAGCTACTATTTCTCTACGTAAAAGTTCTCCCATAGTACGTGTTGAACCTGTAGCTATAGGCTCAGCAGTTATTACTTCTACGGCTATTTCATTTTTAGGTATTAGCATTAATATTGTTATAACTGCTAAGATTGTAATTAGTAATTTTTTGCTTTGTATTTTTAGAAAATTTGACATATTTACTCCTCCTAATTTCTATTTTCTATTAGTTACAGTCTTACCTGTTATATTATACAATATTTGGCTTTTTTTGTCAACAGTTTTTTGTTGACTTATGTAAACTTTTGGTTTTTTTTGTTTCTTTTGTCTCCGTAAGCATTTTTTCACTTCTTAAGAGCAAAAAAGATCCGCAGAATTAATAATTCTGCGGATCCATAAAGCGGTCTTTATATCAAAAGATCTTTAATCTTTTTGCATTTCAAGGAGTACTTTTCTAAATGTCCAGCTTAGCTAAGACTCATGGCTGAAGAATGTCATCCCCTGGTCCTCCAATTCCGGTATCTCCAAAATCAGAAGGTGGCTTAATCGTCTGATCCGGTGTTTCACTCGGTTCTTCAGGCTCAGTTGTATCTCCACCAGGTACCTGAGTTGTATCGTCGCCTGGTCCATCAATTCCACCATCTTCGAAATCCGTCGGCGGTTTAATCGGTGGAGTTTCAGGTTCATCTGGGGGATTTGGCTTTTCGTCTGGCTTAGGTTTCTCCGGTTTGTCAGGAATATCAGGTTTGTCGGGTTTGTCAGGGGTATCAGGGGTATCAGGATTATTGGGATTATCAGGAGTATCCGGATCGTCCGGATTTGTTCCTCCTGGATTATTATCCCCTCCTGGATTGGGATTTGCATTATCTCCAGAATCCCCCGTTTCACCAGAACTTTCGCTAGTTCCGGTGTTTGCAGCATCAACATCTTCCCCGCTTTGGCTAACAACGTAAACTACTCTCTTGATTGTCATATTCTCAAACTTGTATGTGAGAGTATATTTACCAGCCTTGCTTGTATTGACCTGCCCCTCAACGATCACTTCTCCAAGCTTGTCCAGGCAGATATTGCCATCTTCGTCTAATACCCATACGCCTTGGTCTTTGAAGGTTTCACCCTGCTTAACTGTGGAGATTTTCTTTCCTGCAAGACTCATCTTATAGGAAATGTCCCTATTAGTCTTTGTGGGTTCATCTTTGCTGGTTTCCACAGTTTCTGTCACATGCACCAGTCTTGCGAGGGTTACATTTGCAAATTTATACTTGATAATGTAGTCTCCTACCTTATCAGTATCCACTTTACCAGAAACTGTGACTTTACTCCCAAGCTTGGAATAGACATTGTGAAGTGTGTTTGTGACCTTGCAGCCTGGATCTACGAACTTCTCTCCTTTTTGGACTTGCATCTCACTCAAGCCATTAAGCTCGAAGAAAAGAATCTGCCCATCAAGGAGTGCTTTAACTCTGCACATATTGACGATTCGCTCGGCTGTCATATCCTTGTACTCGTACTTGAGAATATAAATGCCGGCTTTGCTTGTGTCGACTTTGCCAGAAACTGTAATTTCCGCATTCAAGTCTTCACAAACTTCTCCATCTTCTGTTACGATCTGTGCACCATAGTCACAGAAGTTCTCATTTAAAGTGGCATTAGTCACCTCTTCTCCAACTAAAACAAGTTGGAGCTCGCCTTCTTCATCCTTATCCTGCTTGAGATTTGCCGAGGTCACCTGCCGTGAAACCTCAGCGTTTTGAGTGATACTTACGCCATCCAGTTCATACTCAATTTGGTAGTTTCCTACCTTTTGGGTATTTACATCGCTTGTGACTGTCACTTCTTTCTCAAGCTCGGGATATCTGTTTCCGGCACTGTTAGTGACTTTAAAGTGGTTTGCCACAAAAGTGCCCCCCACCTTTACTGCCACTTTGGTTTCGCAGGTCAGATAATAGACGTTTCCATCAATTTCCACTTCTGCGATTTCGCACTCGGGTTCTTGAACCTCAGCTGCAAGTACGATGCCCTCAAAAGAAAGCATCATGCACAGGCAAAGCATAAGGCTAATAAGCTTGTGCTTCATTTTGTTATTCCTCCTTAATATAACGATGTCAATGTTCACTTAAGCCTCTTAAGACCGCTTTTTGAGGCTCCAGCAAATGGATTTATCCATCTACTGCCATTTATATAAAATATAGGCGTACTCCTAGCCCATATACTTTAATTATAGCCTATTTATAGGCAAAAGTCAATCTTCAAAAAGGCACCTTTTATAAACTAATAAGATGCCTTTTTATAATTTTTATATTAATTTATCAATAAATACTGCATATGCTGTGCTTGGGTCCTCTGAACTAACATAATTTATTGCTCCGATTAATTTTCCGCTCTTGCATAAGTGGTGTTCCACTCATCCCTTGGACTACTCCTCCTGTTCTTTGTAATAATTCTGGGTCTGTTATTTGTACTTTTATGTTTTTATTTTTATTTATGTAATCGATTCCTATAATTTCAACTTCATAGCTTTTTAGCTCGTCTTCTCCTAGAGCAATTAAAATATTTGCTTTTCCTTTCTTTACATTATACCAACAAGATGTTTCTACTTCTTCATATTCATTTTGAACATTGTTTATTTTTCCAAATATGCCACATACACTGTCATATTGTATATTTCCTATTGGACTATTTTTATCTAGACAAGCTATTATATTTCCTGTTTCTTCTCTATATCCTTTTTTTATTCCTTCAAAGTTTATATCATAGCATGTGCCTTTTATTTCTGTTTTCTTATTTACATCTTTTATAGTTGAATGACCTAATGCTACAAATTCTCCTGTTTCTTTTTTTATGAATGTAACTGTTCCTATTTTTTTAGAAGATGTTGCTATCATTCCTGAACTATTATTATTTGCTTCATTATTATCTATTTCAAATCCCATTAGTCTACCGCACTAGCAAAACTCTTTGTGGATGTACACTAAATATACTAATTCCTACAGTAATAATTAATAATAGTATTATTGAAATTGCTATTTTACTTTTCATATACATAACCTCTCTAATAATATTTTATTCAAGCTTTGCAAAATCTTTCGTAATTTTTTCATTCTTTTGAAGTTTTATACTCTTTGGTTATGTATTTATTTAAATTTGTTATGTTAAGCAGTTAATATTGTATCACATTTTACATAATATGACAATAGTTTTTTTGAATTTTATTTTAAAATTTACTTTAGGTAATATTATTAGAACAATTTGATTTTAAATAGCACTATTCTCCCACATAGTGATACTATTTTGTACCTAATACGCCCTACTTAAAAGTGCTAAATTATTAAATCTATTTTTAAGTTGAAATTTCTTGACTATTTTGTGCTTTATAATTATAAATAATTTTTATAAACAAAAATATAATCCAGATAATATTTTCAAAAATAGAAATAAAGAAGAAATTGTAGAAGAGGTAGCAACTGATAATGTTGCTATGACAGAATATAAAGAATCTGTATTTAAAAAATTTATAAATAAAATTAAGCAAATATTAAAAAAATCATAATATAGAATAAATATTTTTCTATAATTGACAAACAATACATAAATGTGTATAATAAGTATAGAAAATGAAACACAGAAATGTGTGTTACCACAAATATATGATAAACACTACATAGCCGTCCAAAGCAAAATGTAGTGTTTTTATTTTATTCTTTATTAGTCCAAAGTATGTATATAACTGTCAATAAGGCTACGTTTACAGTAGTAGAAATCATAAATCCTATAATTAGGAATAGTAAAAAATTTACCATAAACACCACCTCACTTTCTGATAGCAAAGCTATCTTGTAAAGTGGCAACACTCACATCTGCTTTATTTTCATTCCCTATGTTAAATAATATACTACATATTTTGCTAAAAAACAAGCGAACACATTAAATTTTACAAAAATATGTTCTTGCTTTTTAACAATTTCTCTATTAGTTCTATAATACTCTACCCCAACTATTGACATTAAACCCTAATTTTAATTCTTTTGAATATTTACTCATTAAAATGAACCCTCCTCATTAAACTTTTTTGTCTAACAATTTGGGTTCACTTCATTTACAGTTGATTTTTCAATATTTCGCCAAAGTGCGACGATTTTACTTAATGGAGCTTCCAGCCTGTCCAATTAATAATTAGCTACTGTCTAAAGTCCATATTTTCAAGCATTTCAGCTTTTTAAATCCATTACTACTAGTTGTCTAATGTATGTTTTCTCACTTTTTTCATTGTTTATATTATAAATTTCAATTACACTTTTATTAATAATTAAATTTGCTATGTGAATTTATAATTTCTTGCGTAAAACATCTATATAAACTATATTAATAGATTCTCTTAATATAACACTAAAAAAGTGCCTAGAATCTTTGCTAGACTCTAGGCTATATTTGAATGACTTAGAGCTTCGAAAGTTTTCTAAGTACCGTTCTTTAGTATTATATTTATTTTATTAAGTTTTATTCATAGGGAATCCCATTATTTCTGTAATTTTTGTTATTTTGATAGATTTTACTTTTTCATTCAGCTTTTTAATCTCTTCATATATAGAATTATATAATGTTTTATACTGTTCCTTAGTTAATAAGCACTCCATACATCTTACTACCATATACAAGTTTGTTATATTATCTGATTTTATATAGTTCTCATCAATAAGTTTAAAGGAAATATAAAATTTACTAGTATAATTATATAATCTATCAGAATGTGCTGCTACATTCCTTACTGTTGTTAAATTCTTTAATATTTGTTTTAATAATTTATCTGATATTTTAAAGTATTTTGCTATTGCTTGTCTATCACTTTGTTTAAGTAATCCATAATAACTACTTGCTACACCAAATGTAAGAATTTTAACTAATACATATGGTGGAACAAATCCATATTTGTCTATATAATGTGTTACAGCAGTATGAACATTATAATCTTTTTCAATTTCATTATTAATCTTTTTAAGCAAGTTTTCCCTTATTTCTACATTTATTTTATTATCCCAATTAGAAATATTTAAATACTCTTTTATACCATATATTTTAGAAATTTGATTTGCCATAATTGATTTTATAACTGTTTCTATTTCCAGACAATATTTTAATACTATGTTCTTTAGATTCTTATCAAATTCAAATATAGCATATATATCATCAAATGAAACATTATTGATGTAATCTCCATTTTTATCTTTAAAAATATTTTTATATGTATTAACAATTGAATAATATGTATATCTTTCAATTTTTTCTAAAGCATCTTTTTTATTAGAAATAATTATTCCTTTTGATGATAAGTAATCTATTAATTCTTCATTTGATTTATATTCTTTCATTAGCACTCCTTATATATAAAAAATGACCCAAGGCTTCGAAAGTTTCTTGGATACCGCTCATATATATATTAGCATATTTTTTATATAAAATCAATACATTTTTTCAAACTTTTGCTTATCGAATAAAAAATCTAGCAGTAGTACACTAGGAGGCATTTATTTTTGATAAATACATGCTATAATATAATTATAACTTATTAAAGGAAAAATTATTATGATTGAAATAAAAGAAGTAAATATAGAAGAAGTTTTAAAAGTACATAGAAATATACCAGAATTTTATAAACTAATTCCTAAAAAAGATTATTTTGAAAATAGGTATAAAAGAAGAGAAAAACTTATTATAGTGGCATACTATAATGGTATTCCAGCTGGTTACATTATAGGGTATGATAAATTTCAGGATAATAAAAGTTTTTATTGTTGGATGGCTGGAGTAGATGTAAATTACAGAAGATTAGGAATTTTAACACAATTAATGGATTATCAAACAAATTAGTTTTCACTTAATTTATACCTTTTACTTTTTAATAATCTGTAAAAAATTTATCTACTTCTTCTTCAGTTATAATATGAGTTAGAGAATTTAACTTTTCATTGTCAACAATTAAAGTTTCATCAATATTAAGATTTAGCCACTCAGAGTTCCATATATTGTTATAGGTTGAAAGTTAAAATATATTGGTAAATCTATATTTGAATAACTATTTGATTTCATAAAAAATTTCATTGCTTCATCATTTGTCATTTTTATAATTTTTCTCATTTTACTTCACCTACAATCAAAAAACTATAAGTGTTATACAATATTTATTTATAATATTCAATTTTATTTTAATTATCGACAGCATAAGAATATAAAAATGACAAAATTTCAAATTATTTTTGAACTTCGTCATAATTCGACTTTGGAGCTTCCAGGGAGAATTGAACTCCCGACCCCTTCCTTACCATGGAAGTGCTCTACCTCCTGAGCTATAGAAGCATCTTATTTAGTCTAGATTTTTTACTAGACTAAATTTCTTCGTTATTTTTTATGTTTTTCATTGCTTTTTTCCTAATTCTTTGTATTGCATTATCTACTGACTTTACAGGAGATTCTAAATCTTCTGCTATTTTTATATAGCTCTCTCCTTTTACAAATCTTTTTAGTACTTGTTTTTCAAATGTACTTAATGATTTGTCTATTGCACTTTCTACATTTTCATAGTATTCTTTTTTTGTTATTGTATCTAATGGATCTTCTGCTGTTTTGTTATTTAAAATGTCTAATAAAGTTTTTTCACTTTCTTCTTCTTCATATGATGATGTGTTTAAAGATAAATATGAATTAAGTGGCATATGTTTTTGTCTATTTGATGATTTTATTGCAGTAATCAATTGTCTTTCTATACACATGTTTGCAAATGTTCTAAATGAATTTTGTTTTTCTTCATTAAAACTTGTTATTGCTTTAAATAATCCTATCATTCCTTCTTGATATATATCATCTTTTTCTGCACCAATAATAAAGTACTTGCTTGATTTCATATAGACAAGTTCTTTATATTTGTCTAAAAGAAAATTTAAAGCTTCTTTGTTATTTTGCTTAACTAGCTGAACTAGTTTTTCATCAGTTTTTGAATTAAAATCTTCATTGAATTCAAAAAACTTTGTAGCCTCTTCCATTTGTTTCCTCCTGCATAATTGCTTATTTATTATTATATGCTTAAGGAACTAAGTAGTCAAGAGTTTTAGCAAATTTTGTAAAAAAAGTCATAATATCCATTACTAAGTCAAAATGGCTCTAATTTAATTAAATCAGCAAAAAAAGAGATACCAGCTAGTTAAATTCTAGCTGGTATCTCTTTTCTTTACTGTGTTCCCATCTCTCATCCTACTTACTTTTAGTTCTTGTCAAAATCAAAGAATTCTTTATTCCCCCACATACTGAAGAGTTCATCATAGATAAATTCTATCTCTCGATGGAGATCTAGCTCGATTTCGCAGAACTGGGTTTCCATTCTTCTGTGTATGTCATTTTTAGACTTGTTGAATATGTCTCTTACGAAGGCATATACTGGAAAGCCTACCATGAGCAAACCAAGAAGAAAGAAAGATGCTACACTGACGATAAGCCAGTTTCTGAGTCTTGCAGTAAAATTGCTTTTGCTTGCCTTTAAGCAAAAGTCAAAGATTTTATTGCTTTTGGCAAGCTCGGCTCTTTCAGCTTCAAGCTCTTTAACTTCTGCTTTCAGCTCGTTTGTCCATCCTTTCTCTTCGGCATAAAGCTCAGTCTGTGTAATGGTATCGTTTATGCTCCAATAGCTGTATATGCTGGCGAGAGCAGGAACTGCAAAGTGCAGGACACAGCATCCTGCAAGGAGAAGTGTGACAAGTGTTACAAAGTACCTCCGGGTTGCAAAAAATTTTGTGTAATATGTACTATGGTACAGCATCATTTTCTACCTCCAAATTTTTGGCCTCTTGGGCTTTATATATTCTATTATAGCATTTTTTTTTATATTTTTCAAGTTTCACCAAGTATTTGTATGAGTTTTTTTTGTGGGGGTTTTCCCTAGACTTCAATATCTTCAAGCAC
>CANSNA010000004.1 GCA_947648255.1 uncultured Clostridium sp.
GATGTGTCAAATCACCTAATTTCAAATCTATTATTACAAAGCATTTTAATATATAATTGTAAAAGACTAAATCTATGAAGAAATGTCTGCCATCAAATATTATTTTTTGTTGCCTTGCTACAAACGAAAATCCTCTTCCAAGTTCTAATAAAAACTTTTGCAAATGGTCTATTATTGCTTGTTCTAAGTCTTTTTCATAGAAATTTGCATTACCTTCCAATCCTAAAAATTCTAACACATAAGGATCTCTTATAATATTTTTAGGTTCTACTTTTTCTGATAATCCTATTTCATTTTCTACTGAATCTTTGTCATGACTTGCTAATAATCTTTCGTAATAGAATGTTCCTATTTGCCTTTCTAATTGCCTGACACTCCATCCAGATTTTACACTTTCCTCTAAGTAAAATTTTCTTGCTTTTTCATCTTCAATTCTCATTAATAATCTATAATGTGACCAACTCAATTCGTCACACAGTGTGTGGCGAATTGGAAAAGTACGATAAAATTGTCTCATATATTTTAAATTTGTAACTGTAAAGCCTTTTCCAAATTCTTTCGTTAATTGTTCCGATAAATATTGTAATAACTTCTTACCATATTCTGCTCTGTCATTTTCTCCACATGCTTTATGAATTTCTTGTCCTATCTCCCAATAGGCTTGTACCATTGCTGAATTTACTACTGTATATACTTTTGATTGTGCTGTCAGCACACTATTTCTAATTATTTTATATGATTCTTCTGGCTTCATTGTTATTTGATTATCACTCATAAAGCTCCTCCTTTTTTAATCGTAGTTTATAATCACTTTTTTATCAAACTACTTATAGCATTTTTATCTCTTGTATTCTTGAAATTATCTCATCTATATTGTCTGTTACATTTATTCTATTCAAAAAATTTATTGCATTATAATGAAAAGCATTATATGTAGTTTCTTTTGAAATTTTATATATCAAATCTATAAAGTCTCCTCTTTCTTCTTTTAATAAATTGTTATATATCTTTCTCATATAATATTCATTACTTTCTCTAACAAATTGGTATTCTGTAATTATTGATTTTAGTTTATTTCTATTCGACATATTAAATTTATCAAGACCAATATTTAGAAATCTTCTAAGAGAACTAGTATAATTAAAATCAACATCTTCTCTATTATAAAATTCAAAAAACTTATTAACAGCCTCATCATATTTTTGCTCATCAATTAATTTAAATACTGGTATACCATATAAAACTTGTATTGTTTCTTTATTATATTTTTTCACTTTGCTCGCATTTAGATTAAGTCCTAAGGTATTTAGTTCTCTTGAAATCACATACATAATGTCGTTCAACTTTTCATTTTCTTTTAAAATAATTATTTGATCATCTGCATATCTAATATATACTGCATTCGAAATATCACAAATTTGTTTTACTATTTTGTCATAATTTTGTAAATAAAAGTTTGCTAATAGTCTCGACTGGTCTCCAAACTCATTTTGTGGAATTCCAACAGATTTTAAATGGTATCTATCATTCTTTAAATTCCAATTTCTTAGAAAATACATAAGCATATTAATAAATTCTAACTTTTCAACTGGTACTGATACCAATAATTTCTTTTCAAGTAGACTTAAATTTATATTATCATAAAAATTAGCTATATCTAACTTCAATACCATATCATTATCATCTAATGTTTGAATTTTATTAAATAAAATATTTTGAAATTCTTTCCAATTTTCGTTCCATAAAGTAGGATTATAGCTTTTATATACATATTCTATTTCTGCATCCTCTTCTATTTTTATCTTATTTCCAATTCTCCAACCACCATATGTATTCTCTGTTCTATTAACTGCTATTTCATCTTCAAGCATTTTACATACAAAATAATATAATAACTCATCTTTAACAGACAATATAGGTATTATTCGAGCCACATTATTAGTTTTATAAGTAAATAATTTTTCATCTATTACATCTGTCCTATATTCATAATTTTTTAATTCTCTATATAAATTCAAAATTATATTTTTATATTCTTTTCTATTTAATTTCCTATTTAACTTTATTGTTGATTCTTTTATAATTTTATTATATAAACTACTAGAGAAAAAATTTAAAAACTCTTCCTCATTTTTTATAAATTTCATAATTTCCTCTTTTATTATCTATTTTCCTCTTACATTTTTGTTATATCTTACCATAAAAAGTCAAAAAAAGAAAGTGCTTTTCCAAACACTTCCAATTTAAGTTTTATCTCTAAACATTCATTTATTTTTTATTATTAATTTATACTACTCCGCACATCATATCACCTTCCATCGTTACCTTAATTTTGTGATTTTCTACTCGTTTAATCTTATTTTTACCTTTTCTCTCAAAACTAATAAAATCTTCAAATGCACTAAATTCAATTATTGTATCGAGTCTTTTAGATATAGCACCGAGCAACATTCCACATGGCTCGTAAATGGGAACATATCTACTGGGGTAATTTTTTGTATTTGGTAACTTTTTTCTAGTTTTTTTAGGTCTCTTATTAAAGTGCTTGGGTTACAGCTTATGTAGATTAGCTTTTTTGGTGTTATTTTTTGTATATTTTTTATTGTTGTTTCGTCTAGTCCCTTTCTTGGTGGATCTACAAATATTATATCTGGGGCTAAATTTTCTTTTTTTATTAGGTTTTCAAAGGCTTCTTCTACATCTCCTGCTATGAATTCTATATTTTCTATTTTATTTAGCTCTGCATTTTCTTTTGCGTTTTTTATTGCTTCTTCTACTATTTCTATTCCATAAACTTTTTTTACTTTTTCTGATGCAAATATTCCAATTGTTCCTATTCCACAATATAAGTCAAATATTGTGTCATTTATTTTTAAGTTTGCTCCTTCTATTCCTAAATTATATAGTTTTTCTGTTTGAATAGAGTTTACTTGGTAAAATGAATTTGCTGATATATTAAATGTGTATTTTCCGAAGTTTGTCTTGTATATAACCTTTCCCAAATATTATTATGTTTTTTTCTCCTAGTATTACATTAGTCTTTTTTGTATTTATATTTTTTATAATTGTTTTTATGTTTTTAAATTTTTCTGAAAGCTCTTTTGTAAGTTCTTTTTCTTTTTTAAATGAGTTTTCTCCTAATACAAATATGCACATTATTTCATCTGTTTTGATTCCATATTTTATTATAATGTGCCTAAAGGCTCCTTTCCCAGTGATTTCATCATATACACTTATTTTATTTTTATTTATAAATTCTATTATAAATTTTGCAATTTCGTTAGATATTTTTGTTTGAATTTTGCATTCTTTAAATTCTACTATTTGATGTGTTCTTTTTGCAAATACTCCAAATATTGCTTTCCCTTCTTTATTTTTTCCGCACTGGATATATTGCTTTATTTCTATAGTAAAATGGATTTTCCATTCCTACTACATCTTCTACTTGTATCTTGTTTTCTAATTCTTTATTTACTAAATTTTGCACTTTGTTTTTCTTTATCTTAAGTGTTTCTTTATAGTCAATATGCCTTAGATTACATCCTCCACATCTTTTGTAGTTTGTGCAGTCTGCTTCTTTTCTATATGGCGATTTTTCTATAATTTCTATGATTTTTGCAAATGCATATGATTTATTTGCTTTTAATATAAGAATTTTTACTTTTTCTCCTTTTATTCCACAATTTACAAATATAGTGTATCCATCTATTTTTGCTATACCTTCGCCTTCTAATCCATCATCTATAATTGTAACTATATATTCTTTGTTCTTTTCTACTGGAATTTCCATATTCTTCTTCCCTTCTTTTTTGTATTTTAACATTTTTTCCGAATTTTTTCAATGTTTTATTGTACTTGAATTTTATTTTGCTTTATAATTCCTAGTAACCATTTTTTTATTTTAGAATAATATATATCATAACAAATGAAGCAAAACTCAAATTTTTCTTTAAGCTAAGGAGGTTTTGAATATGATGAATTGCGGTTGTGGCAGTAATAGTGAATTTTTATGGTTCATTATCTTGTTCTTATTGCTTTTCTGCTGTGGATGCGGTAATAGATGCTGCTGTAATAACTAATACTTATATGATTTTTTCTTAAAAACATAAGTAGATTTTAGAAAAAGTGAAAGGAGGCGAAAAGTATGCCAGAGAATAGATGTTGTGGTAATAGCTGCGGTGGATTTGGCGGTGATTGCTGCTGGATTATAATATTATTCGTTTTAATTTTCTGCTGCTGTGGCAATGGTTTTGGTAACAATTGTGGATGCTAATCTTAGCAACTAGATTGTTAGATATCAAACTAGAAAGAGGGCTCTTTAATTAGTTCCCTCTTTCTTATTTTGTTATGTTATATTAGTTTGATAAGTTTCATACTTACCTGTAGCTTCTTTATTCAATTGATTTCAAAAAAACTCAGAAAGTTGGTATCTTCTGAGTTTTTTGTAATTTATATGGAATTATATTTTTTATAACTTTACTCTTTCTTCTCCGAAGTAATTCTTTGAACTGATCTACTGTGTCTTTTATTAAAAATATTGCTCCACATGGTTTTGTGCCTTCTTCATCAATTATTTCTACTTTTACATTGTTTCTGTCACCCATGAAAAATCTAATTGCTCCTCTTAATTTTTCTTTCTTTTCTTCTTCTATTTCTCTTATATCTAGTTCTAGTTTTCTTTCTTTTTTCTCTGTAAGATTTTCTATGTTCATTGCAATTATTGTTGGCACTTCTTCTTCTCTTATACTGAGCCTTCCTGTAATTAAAATTATGTTTTCTTCCATTAGCTTGTCTTGTGCTTGCATATAACAACTTTCAAATGCAATTATTTCAGCTTGCCCATATAAATCTTCTACTGTTATAAATGCCATTATTGTATTATTTTTAGTAAATTTCTTTTTTATGCTTGTTATAATTCCTGCATACTTAACGATTTGACCGTCTTTATATTCTTGCTTTTCTACATTTGCATCTTCTACTATTGCTTTCATTTTCATTGTGTTTATGTTTGTTTGCTCTAATATGTTCTTTTTTAGTTTTTCTAATGGATGTCCTGATAAATATATTCCAAGCATTTCTTTTTCCATTGATAGCAACTCTTTTTCACTATATTCTGGTAATTCCTTGAAAATGTATTTATGCTTTTGGGTTTCTTCTTTACTTTCTCCTAGATCAAACATGCTTACTTGTCCACTGTACGCTCTCTTTAATCCATCTTGTATTGTATCTATTATTTCTTCAAAAGATTCTATTAGTGTTTTTCTTGTTTGTTCGAAACAATCAAAAGCTCCTGCCTTTATAAGACTTTCTATACATTTTTTGTTTACTGAATAGTTTTGTATCCTTTCGCAAAAGTCTGTAAAGCTTTTGTATGTACCATTTTCTTCTCTCTCTTTTGCTATGTCGTCTACTGCTTGAAAGCCTACATTTTTTATGCTTCCAAGACCAAACCTAATTTTTCCATCTTTATCTATTGTAAATTTTTTTTCACTTTTATTTATATCTGGTTTTAATATTTCGATTTTTAGGTCTTTACATTCATCTATATACATTGGTATTTTGTCTAGGTTTCCTAAATAGCTATTTAGTGTTGCTGCAAGAAGTGCTTCTGGATAATATGCTTTTATATATGCTGTTCTATATGCAACTACTGCATATGCTGCTGCATGTGATTTATTGAATGCGTATTTTGCAAATTCTGCCATTTCGTCAAATATTTTATTTGCAGCTTCTTCATTTATTCCATTTCTTATACACCCTGGAACTATTATTTCTCCGTTTTCATCTGTTTCTCCATGTATAAATATTTCTCTTTCTTTTGCCATTACATCAAGTTTTTTCTTTCCCATTGCACGTCTTACTAGGTCTGCTCTGCCGAAGAGAATATCCTGCTAAGTCTCTAACTATCTGCATTACTTGTTCTTGGTATACCATACATCCATAGGTTACATTTAATATGGGTTCTAACGATGAGTGAGTATATACTGAATGTTCTGGATTTAACTTATTTTGTATGTATCTTGGAATTTGATCCATTGGTCCGTGGGCGGTATAATGATACCCCTGCAATTATATCTTCTAAACTATCTGGTTTAAGTTCTTTCATAAATTTTGTAATTCCTGCACTTTCAAATTGAAATATGCCGAACTGTTTTGCCTTCATGCCAGAGTTTATATGCCTTTTGATCCTTCATTTCTTTGTCAAATTCTAAGTCTATTCCTTTTGATTTTTTTATGAGCTCTGTTGCTTCTTCAATTACTGTTAGTGTTCTAAGCCCTAGAAAGTCCATTTTAAGAAGCCCTAATTCTTCTAAGGTTGTCATTATATATTGAGTTGAGATACTTCCGATCTCTTACATAAAGTGGCACATATGTGTCTACTGGTTCTTTTGTTATTACTATTCCGACAAGCATGAGTTGATGCCTGTCTTGGCATTCCTTCTAATGCCATGGATATATTTAATAGATTTCTTATTGTTTCATCTGTCTCATATAGTTCTTTTAGTTCTCTGTTTTGTGTCATTGCTTTGCTGATTGTAATATGTATTTCATTTGGTATCATTTTTGCAAGCTTATCTGTATCTGCATATGGATAGTCTAAAACTCTTCCTACGTCTCTTATTACCATCCTTGCAGACATTGTTCCAAATGTTATTATCTGTGATACATGGTCTGCTCCATATTTTTCACTTACATAGTCTATTACTTCTTGTCTCCTTGCGTCGCTAAAATCAACGTCAAAGTCTGGCATGCTTATTCTCTCTGGGTTTAAAAACCTTTCGAAAAGTAAGTTATACTTAATTGGGTCTATGTCTGTTATTTCTATTGCATAGGCTACAATTGAGCCTGCCCCTGAACCACGTCCTGGTCCTACTGGTATTCCATTTGTTTTGGCATAGTAAATAAAGTCCCAAACAATTAGGAAATAGTCTACATACCCCATTCTTTCTATTACAGATAGTTCAAATTCCACCCTTTCTAATATTTCTTTTGATGGATTTTCTCCATATCTGTTTTTTATTCCATCCATACATAGTTTTCTTAAGTATTCCTCATGTGTTTTGAATTCTTTTGGTACATCATAGTTTGGGAGTATTGTGTGACCAAATTCAAATTCTACATTGCATTTTTCTGCAATTTTTACTGTATTTTCTATGACTTCTGGGATATTTGAAAAAAAGTCTAACATTTCTTCTGGGCTTTTTAAATAAAGTTCATCTGTTTCAAATCTCATTCTGTCTTCATCTGACATCTTTTTTCCTGTTTGTATGCAAAGGAGTACTTCATGGTTATATGCATCTTGCTTTTTTAAGTAGTGTGCATCATTTGTTGCAACAAGTGGTATGTCTAATTTTCTTCCTATTTCTACTAATTTTTGATTAACTAGGGTCTGCTCTTTTATTCCATTATTTTGAAGCTCTAGATAATAGTCTTCTTTAAATACATTTTTAAACCAAGTAGCAATTTCTTCTGCCTTTTCGATATTTCCCTGAAGAATTGCTTGATTTACACTGCCTGCTAAACATGCACTTAATGCTATTAGCCCTTCATGATATTTTTCTAGTACTTCTAAATCTATACGTGGTTTATAATAATATCCATCTAAAAATCCTATTGATACAAGTTTGCTTAAGTTTTTATAACCTTGATTATCTTTTGCAAGTAGTATTAAATGGTTATATTCTTTGTCTATTGCTCCTTCTTTGTCAAATCTACTTCTTGGTGCAACATATACCTCGCATCCTATTATTGGCTTTATTCCTTCTTTTTTGCATGCTTTATAAAAGTCGATAGTGCCATACATGACTCCATGGTCTGTTATGGCAATCGCTTTCATTCCAAGTTCCTTTGCTCTTATTGGTAAGTCTTTTATTCTATTTGCTCCATCTAATAGACTGAATTCACTGTGAACGTGCAAGTGCACAAATTCAGGCATTGGTTGCCTCCTCTAATTTTAATAGCATTTCCCATCTTTCGTCTAATTCTTTTTGGAATTCTTCTATCATCCACTCGTTTCCTGGTTTAAATAAGTGTTTAAATCTTCTTTGTGGTTTTAAGAATTCTTCTATTGGTAGTTTTTTTGCTGGTTTGTAGGTTATTTTGTATTTTCCATTTTCTACTTCATATAATGGCCAGTAGCATGTATCTACTGCTAATTTATTTATTTGCATTAAATCTTCTGTAGCATATCCCCATCCTCTTGGGCATGGTGCAAGTACATTTAGGAATGCTGCTCCTTTTGTATATATTGCTTTTTCTGCTTTTTCATATAGGTCTTTGAAGTTTGCTGTTGCTATACTTTGTGCTACATATGGTATGTGGTGATTTGCAATTATTTCTGTTAGGTCTTTTCTTGGTTGCATTTTACCTGGAATTTTTGTCCCTGCTGGTGATGTTGTTGTGTCTGCAAAATGTGGTGTTGCTGATGAACGTTGAATTCCTGTGTTCATGTATGCTCCATTGTCATAGCACACATATACCATGTCGTGCCCTCTTTCCATTGCTCCTGATAAACTTTGTAGACCTATGTCATATGTTCCTCCGTCTCCTCCGAAAGCAATGAATTTTGTATTTTTGTCCTCTGCTAGTTTTCCTTGAGCTTTCATCGATTTATATGCCGCTTCTGCTCCTGAAAGTGTTGCTCCTGCACATTCAAATGCTGTATGTATAAATGAGTCTGACCAAGATGTGTAAGGATACATAAATGTTGATACTTCCATACACCCTGTTGCTCCACAAACTACTGCATGATCTTCTGGTTTTAGTGCTCTTAAAATCATTCTTGCAACTGGTGGAGCTCCACATCCTGCACACATTCTATGTCCTGCCATAAATCTTGAAGGTTTGTTTACCATTATTTCTTTTACATTATATGCCATTATTTTTCCCTCCTTACTCCAAAATATCTATATGGATTTTCAGTTTTCCCTGTTTTTGCAATTTCTATTAAGTCGTTATATACTCCTTCTATGTCATAAGAAGTAGTATCTCTTCCTCCTATTCCATATACATAGTTTACAGCAGGTACCTGTATTTGATTTGCAAACATTGCTGAGGTTACATCTGTATAAAGTGCTCCTCCTGCTCCATTTACACTATCTGCTTTGTCAAGTATTGCTATTGCTTTTGCTTTTGATAAAGCTTTTGAGATTTCTTCTGTTGGAAATGGTCTAAACATTCTAATTTTTAGTAAACCTGCCTTTATTCCTTTTTCTCTTAAGGTATCTACAACAAATTTTGTTGTTCCTGCTGTTGAGTTCATGCAAACTACTACAATTTCTGCATCTTCCATTTTATATTCTTCAAAGAATGAGTATTTTCTACCTGTCATTTTTTCAAATTCTTTTGATACTTCAAGTATTACATTTTTTGCTGCTCTCATTGCATTTGCTTGTTGATATTTGTGTTCAAATAAATATGGCTGAACATCAAGTGGTCCCATTGACATCGGTTCTTTGTCGTTTAATAAATAGTGTTTTGGGGTATATTTCCCAACAAATTGTTTTACTTTGTCGTCTTCAATAAGTTCTATATTTTCTATTGAGTGTGATGTTATAAATCCATCTTGGCATACCATAAGTGGTAATTGTACATCTTTATGTTCTGCAATTCTGTGTGCCATTATTAGGTTATCATATGCTTCTTGATTATTTTCTGAAAATAGCATTATCCATCCGGCTATCTCTTACTCCGATATGCATCTGAGTGGTCGTTATGTATATTTAATGGTCCTGATACTGCTCTATTTACAAGTGACATTACTATTGGTAGTCTCATGCTTGAGGCTATATATATCATTTCCCACATTAGTGATAGTCCATTTGCAGATGTGGCAGTCATTGCTCTTGCTCCTGCTGCTTCTGCTCCTATGCAGGCACTCATAGCACTGTGCTCACTTTCTACTGCAACAAATTCTGTGTCTACTGATCCATTACTTACAAATGTTGAAAAGTATTGTGGTATTTCAGTAGAAGGTGTTATAGGAAATGCTGCAACTACATCTGGGTTTATTTGTTTCATTGCTATTGCTGCTGCTTCATTTCCACTTAAACGTTCTCTAATTGACATTTTATATTTTTCCTCCTTTATTTCATTTCAATTGCTCCAAATGGGCAAACTTTTGCACATACTCCGCATCCTTTGCAATAGTCATAGTTAAAGTCTTCTCTTTTTTGTTCTTTGTTTACTGGAATTGCGTCATCTGGGCAAACTGGAAAACATAATCCACATTGTTTGCATTTTTCGCTTATATACACTGGTTTTTGAGATCTCCAGTCTCCTGTTTTAAATTCTAATGAGTTTCCCGCTTCATATATATTTCCTGCTATTGTCATTTCCTCGGCTTTAGTATTTGGTGTTATTTTCATCTTTTTATCATTCCTTTCATTTTAGATTTGTTTTATTTTAGAAAGAAATTAAATCTTTTTTACTTCGTTTAATGCCATTTTTAAGGCATTCATATTTCCTTCGATTACTTCTGGTTTTTTTGCAAATTTATGTCTAAATGAGGCTTCCATATCGCTTAGAAGTTCCTCATCTGTCATTACTTTGCTTACCTTTACTATTGCGGCAAGCATTGGTGTGTTTGGGAAGTACTTTCCTAATGTTTCTAATGATATTTTTCTTGCATCTATTATATATACTTCTCCTTTATATCCTTTTAGTTTAGATTTTATTTCGTCTGCATCTTTTGTTGTGTTAATTACTATTGCTCCTTCTTTCTTTAGCCCTGCTGTTACATTTACACTATCTAGCAATGTGTCATCTACAATTACTACATAGTCTGGTTCATATATGTTACTATGTATCGTGATTGGCATATCACTTATTCGGTTATAGGCTGTTATTGGAGCTCCCATTCTTTCTGGTCCATATTCAGGAAAGCCTTGTATGTATTTTCCTGTGTTGAATGCTGCATCTGCAAGTAGAAGTGATGCTGTTTTTGCACCTTGTCCGCCTCTACCATGCCATCTTATTTCTATCATTAAATTACCTCCTTTATATGAAAAATCATATATCTATTTTTTGTAAATGTCAATATTATAGTCGGTCAGTTTTTTGTTATAACTAATTTGAGTACCTATTAAATTATTCTTGAATAGTACTAAGTTTTAATATTGCATGTGTGATTTTTTGCTCTTTATTTTTTATGCTGATTATGTGTGTATTATTCTCGTTTTTATAGTAGATTTCTATTGTTTCTCCACATTTTATTTGTTTTTTATATTGAATTTCTATATCTTGAAAGTTTAAATTTGTTTTTTTTGAAATAGCATCATAAGCAAGTTCCAAGTAGACACCATTATTTAGATGATGATTTACATCCATGTCTCTTCTTGTTCCTGTGTATTCGTAAACTTTCTGCATGTCGTCGCTTTCTTTTAATTTTCCATTTAGTTCTTCTTCAAATATTTTTTCTGGAATTATCTTATATTCATTTTGCATTTTTTCTGTTATTTTTGCTGGTCTTACTGTGTTGATATCAACTAATACCCATTGGCTTGTTCCTTTTGCTATTATTTCTTCTTTTTCATCATACATTTCAAAATCTCTCCATGATGAAACTTTTTCAAATGCTCTTGGCCATGTTTTAACAGTTACTTCTGTGTCCCAACATGGTCTTTTTATTACTTTTATTTTCCAATATAATAGCATCCATGAGTATCCTGTTTCTTTAGCATTATTTATGCAATATCCGCACTTCTTTTGAATGTGCTCCTGCAGCTTCTGCTAAAATGTTTATTATTCCTTTGTCTGATAATTCGTTATTTTCGTTTATATCTGCTGTTCTTAAGTGTGTTTTATATATGTATTTACACATTTTTTCCTCCTTTTTTTCTTTGATTTAGTATATCATATTGGTTTTAGAATTACAATTATTTTTTGGTATGAGCTTTATATCTCCTTTAAATCACTTGTTTCAAATGTTTTATCTTGGTCTCTGCCTTTTTTATATAAACTTCAATTACATCAATTCTCACGAAGGCATTTTCTAGGTTTCTTTTGTATAAATAGTATTTTGCAGTGTTTAGTATATGTTTTTGTTTGTTAGCATTTACTGCTTCTCTTGCTTCTCCATATTTTTTACTACTTCTTGTTTTTACTTCTACAAATACAATTTCTTTTTTATCTTTTGCAATGATATCTATTTCCCCTTGTCTACACCTAAAGTTTTTTGTAATAATTCTATAACCTATTTTTTTTAAATATTTAGCTGCCTCTTCTTCTCCGTTTATTTCCTTCTAATTGTTTTTCGTTCATTTTATTTTACCTTATATTTATTTTTTTTGCTTTCAATTATACCTTCTAGCTCCATCATAAATAGCATTTCATAAAGTTCTTTTATTGGTATTCCTGTTTTTTTACTTATATCATTTATGCTTCGCTCTTTTAATAATATCTTATATATTTCTTTATATTCTTTTTTAATGCCACTTAAATCTAGATATTTATCTTTTTCTAAATCTTCAATTGATATTTGTTTGCAGTTTTTTTCTGTATAGTTTTTTATAATGTCACTTGGATCTAATACTAATTTAGCTCCTTTTTGAATTAATATATTTGTTCCAATTCCTTTTCTATTTTCTCTTGCATTAGCTACACAAAATATGTCTTTCCCTTGCTCTTTTGCATATCTTGCAGTAATTGATGTACCACTTCTTTTTTCTGCTTCTACAACTAATAATCCTAGTCCTAATCCACTAACTATTCTATTTCTTTGTCTAAATTTTTCAGCTTCTGGTTTTTCGTCTTTTTTATATTCACTAATTATCGCTCCTCCATTTTTAAGTATTTTATTATATACTTCTTTATTTTGTGGTGGAAAAATGACATTTGGTCCATTTCCAAGTACTGCTATTGTTTTGCCTTTTACTTTAAGTGCTCCTATATGTGCTGCTGTATCAATTCCTTTTGCCATCCCACTTATTATTGTAAACCCTGCTTTTGCAATATTTGCAGAAAACATTTTTGCATTTTCTATTCCCTGCTTCGTGCAATCTCTTGACCCAACTATTGAGAATCCTTTATTATTTAATATTTTTTTATTTCCTAATACATATAATTTTTTAGGTGGATTTTCTATGGTTCTAAGTGCTTTCGGAAAGTCTTTGTCTTCATATTTAATTTCTTCAATTTCCATTAATTCCTCCAATACTTTCTATCTAAATTTCTATAGTTTATTGCCTCTGCTATATGTTTTGTTTCTATATTTTCTTTTTCCTCTAAATCGGCAATAGTTCTTGCAACTTTTAGGATTTTCCCATATGCTCTTGCACTAAAGCCTAATTTTTCAAAAGCATTTTTCAATATTTCTTTTTCTCTTTTTCCTAATTTGCAGTATTTATCAATTAGTCTTGGTGTAAGTTCTGAATTTGAATATATGCCATATTCTTTATATCTGTTTCTTCCTATCTCTCTTGCTTTATTTACTCTTTCCCTTATTTTTTTAGAACTTTCGCCTTGTTCTTGATTTGATAATTTTTTATATTCTACTGCTTCTACTTCTATATGAATATCTATCCTGTCTAAAAGTGGTCCACTAATTTTATTTATATATTTATCTATTTGATACTTTGTACATGTACAGTTTTTTCCCTCTGCACCATAATATCCACACGGACAAGGGTTCATTGACGCAATAAGCATAAAATTGCATGGATATGTCAAACTTGCATTTACTCTATTAATGCTTACTTTCCCATCTTCTAATGGTCCTCTTAGTAGCTCTAAAGTTTGTTTGTTAAATTCTGTTAATTCGTCTAAAAATAATACTCCATTATGTGCTAAGCTTATTTCTCCGTGGTTTTGGAATTCGCCCTCCACCGAACAAGTGCAGCACTGGATACTGTGTGATGTGGTGCTCTAAATGGTCGTTTTTTTATTACAGGTGTATCTTCTTTTATAAGACCTGCTACACTATGTATTTTTGTAATTTCAAGTGCTTCTTCTAAGTTTAAGTTTGGAAGAATTGATGGAAGTGATTTTGCCATCATAGTTTTCCCGAGAACCGGGAGATCCGAATTAGAAGTATATTGTGCCCTCCGACTTGCTGCAATTTCTAATGCTCTTTTTACTGTTTCTTGCCCTCTTACATCTTCAAAGTCTATATTGTAGTTTTCGTTTTGATTAAAAATATTACTTAATTTTATTTTTTCTGTTATTATATTTTTTTGTCCTAATAAATATTTAACTAGTTCTTCTAAACTTTCTACTCCGTATTATTTCTATATTTTGAACAATTGAAGCTTCTTTTGCATTTTCTTTTGGGAGTATTATTTTTTCTATTCCTCTTTTTTTAGCTTCAAGTGTAAGTGGAAATGCTCCTTTTATTTTGTTTATTTTTCCATTTAGTGATAATTCTCCAATTATTACTGTTTTTTCTAAGTTTACACCTTCAAGTTCTCCCTTTGCAATTAATATTCCAATTGCCATAGGTAAGTCATATATTGAACCTTCCTTTTTTGTATCTGCTGGAGATAAATTTATAACTATTTTTCGACTTTCAAGTTTTATACCTGTATTTTTTATTGCAGCTTTTATTCTTTCTTTAGATTCTTTTACACTTGCATCTGGAAGACCTACAGTTTCCCAGCTTGGTAAACCTCCGTGAAATATCTACTTCCACAGATACAAATTTCCCCTCTAATCCATGAAGAGACATAGATTTTACTATTGCTAACATATTTTCCTCTTTTCTTTTTTGAGTTTTCTTAGGAGAATTCCTAAAAGTATTTGTTTGTCATTGCTTAAGGTGTTTTGATTTTAATTCTTTACAAGATATAATTAAACTTATATAACATTTTTTCTGATTTGTCAATAGTTATTTACATTTATTACAAAAAACAGAAAATTGGTCAGTAATACACTATACTTTTTTTGAAAATGTACAGTTTTATCACCTTAGTATTACTAAAATCTATTTCCCCAACTTTATATTTCTAAATATAATAGTATCATACACCATTATTGCTCATAAATAGTATCTGATACATTTATTAGTGGTTATCTAAAAATAGATGTTAAATGTTCTCATTCAATATCTATCTTTAAATTCTTACATATTTTAAAATATTCCTTTATATATGTACCATACACCGTTTTGTTCTCCATTATTAGGATATGCTTCTTTTGAATTGCCTGTGACATCTTCTCCCTGATTTGTCCCTTTTTTATATCCATTTTCAATAGCCTTTGCATATCTTTTTGTTCCTTCCATTTTCCATTTTCCGGTCACTTGTTTCAGAAACTGAACTAATTGTTAGCCATCTCGCAGTATCCCTCTTACTATAATCTCCTTCTATTACTACACTATATCCGTACAATGGGTTTATTATTCCACGTATTCGTATACATAACACCGAGCCCACGCCCATCTATATGAAAGTGTATCCCAGCTAATACTTGGATTTTCATATCTTACATTACCAGATTTAGCAACATATATAGTAGTATTTGGTTCTTCTGCTGGTTCGTATTTATATCTCATTACAGCATCCCATGTTTCCCAAGTATATAGTTTCGTTTTTCCTACAATTTCATGTTTCTCATTCTTTCCGTTTTTATATGATACTATTACATAGCAATTTGTATCCCCTGTCTTTGCACCATTTACTGTGTAACTTACACTCGTTTCATTTGGTTCGTTAACAGTTTTGACTAAAATATTGTCCACATAAAAATCATACTTTTCTATTTTTGCTAAATTTTCAGCTGAATCTATTGTTACAGTTAACGAAAATGAACTTTCACTTTGTTTTATTGTTGAAATTTCTATTTTTGTTTCTTCTTTATCTTCATTTTCTTCCTTATCTTCATTTTCAGTATTATCAACTTTACCTTGTATTTTCTCCACTGTGTTATTTAAATCTTCATCAAGTTTTTCAAATTTGTTCGATTCATTATATTGAGCATTTGCATAATTTATTGTTGCATTAATTGCTAGATTTATAAAATTATTCTTCAAAATTATACTAACACTTATTACTGCTAAGATTATTAAAATTATTATTGTTATTATAAGTGCAACGAGTGTTATTCCTTTTTCTTTATTTTCTTTTCTTTTGAATTTCATGTTTTAACATTCTCCTACTAATTTTATTCCAAGAATATTATATCACAATACTTCTTTTCTTTGCAATGTTTTTTTCATAAGCTTTATATCATATGTCCAAAAAATCTTTTTGCATTAGGATTTTGTTCGTTTACTACTATTCCATTAACATTTTAATTTCTATTCCCATAAAAGCAATAGGTGGATTATTTTCATATTATTGCTCCTATAATAATTGTAATTTTGTCTTAAACATTGTGTTTTATCTTATTTTTTCGTTGAACGCATATTGCACAACATCTCAAAAATTTTTGATATAGAAACTCTTACATCTTCAGCAGAATTTTCTTTAAATTTGTTTATTATAACTATTTCATCTTTCTTTTTTGTTTTTTTAATTGTAGGTTGTCCCTTACTTTTACATTACACTTTCATTTTTTGCTTTTATAATAATCAATCATAAATAATATAATTGAAATTATAAGTAATATGAATATAGTTAGAATATCCCATATATCAATAATAGGTTCTAAAGTCATCTTTGATAAAGTTATATTTACTATTAAACATAGTGGTATTCCTAATAATAAAGAAATACTGGCTACAATATATTTTCTCTGTTTGAATTTTTGAGAAATTCCTACTATGCTCCATAAATATATCAATCCAATTGTTGACATTATCGCTCCAACAGATAGAATTTCTGTATCCTTTATTAGTACACTTAATATATAAAGAAATGGTATAATAAAAATAGTTAGTGATAATAATGTTGCAATAACTATTTTTTTCTTGCACATCATTGATGGTAACAAAATTAGCCAGGCAAAAGTAATAGCACTAATTGGAATCAATGACCAAGTCAATGTTTTTGAAATTGCTAAATCACATATTACACATACTATTACTGCTATTAAGCAAATTATTGTGAATATACTAAAATATAATTTATTTTTCATTTCGATATTTCCTCCATATATTGTAAATTTGTAGTTATGTTCCAAATTCTTTTGCATATTCTACTATACCAATTATTTCTTTATCTGTATTATTCAATTTTATTGCCATAAAGTTTTCATTTGGTACTTCAAATGGTGCTTTTATTCCATAATTTATTGCTGGAGAATATCCACTTTTAGAGTAATAAGTTTCACTGCCTAAAACTATAGAATAATGATAACCTAATTCTTTTGCTATTTGGTGTCCTTTTTCTATTAACTTTTTACCTATTCCTTGTTTCTGGTATTTTGGCAATATTCCAAGTGGTGCTAATGCTAATTCTTCATATTCTCCTATTTTAATTTTTGTAAATAATATATAGCCAACTATTTTTCTATCTTGAATTGCCACTAACGATAATTGTGGTATAAAATTATTGCTACTTCTTAATGCTACTACTAAATCTTGTTCGTTTCCATCACTATGTTCTGCTGTTTCAAATGCTATTTTTACTACATTATATACTTCTTCATAGTCTTTTTCAGTTTCTTGCCTTATTTCTAACATTTCTATTTCTCCTCAAAATTGTAGGCTATTATCTCCCAATGATTATTATTTTTCCATAATTATTTTTAGTCCTATAAAATTTTAACTTGCCCTATAGCTTGTAAGTTGTAACTGAGTTGCTATTTGTTATATTCTACACATTTTTCTTCTAATAATTTAAAATTACAGCATCTTACTCTTATATTTTCTGGTAATTTTCCATTGCTATATAATTGATATAGTTTAAAAGATTTATTTTTCACTTGCTTATAGTTTGCATTTAACCAATTTAACTGTTCTCTTAATAATTTTTGGTATTTTAATTCTGCAATAGTTAAAGTTTCTTTGTTTAAATCTACTAAAGAGTAATTATTTTCATTTACTGGTATCATATTATTAAAATTAACAGCTCCTAATTCGCCATCTTTAATTTTGAAGAAGTCCAAAGTATTTTTCATATTTTTGTGTTTAAGTTTTGGGCTTGATAATGGTGCAAAATATTCACAAGTATCTATTTGAAATAATATTCCTATAAAAGGTCTTAATTCTTTTTCATTTTTATTATAAGCCACCTTGTTATCAAATTTTCTTAAGTAATCACAATAGTCCGAATTAACTCTAACAATTTTTAAATTTATAATCATCATAAATTACCTCCTTAGCATTTCAATTATATACTAAAATTCATGAAAATACAATAATACAAAAGGATTAGAGTTTTACCCCTAATCCCCCTTTTTTAAGTTCCAATTTAATGGCTGGAAACACCGCTTTTTCAAATTCCAATTTATGGCTGGATTCACCGCTTTTTTAAGTTCCAACTTTATGGCTGGATTCACCAACTTTTTTGCTATTTCTAGCAATAATATTATATGCAATTTATATAAATTTATTGCTTTCTGCATTTTAAATATACCATATTTTTAGATAATAATCAATATTTTTTGAAAAATTTTTAGTTTACATATTTTCTATGTGAGTTTTTTACATTATTTTGGTTTACCATTGCATATTCCATTATTGTGTCTATTTTTATATGTCCTAATAACTTTTGTGGCATACCTTAATCAATTATAGCTAAATCTCTTACATTTACACAAGTATCTCTTAATTTTTCTAAATTCTCATCTGTCAATGTTTCTTTAACTTTTTTAGTTACTTTTACTTTGTAAATTCTTCTAACTGGACTTTTAGCAATATAATCTTCGTTTTCTAACCATGCAAAGAAACTTGATAATGTTCTTCTTATATTGTCTATTGTTACCATCCCTGCAAATGCTTCCTATTACCTATTTCAACATAATATCTTACTTTTTGTAAATTCCACAAATTTATCACTATAATCTTAACGATAAAAGAATAAGAAATTAAACGAATTAAATTAAAAATGGCAATTGTAAATTATATCTTCTGTAATTTCCTGTATTTTTTTACCTACATGCATATCATATTTTTCATCTAAAATTTCATTATTTGATATCGCTTTAATTGAAATTACTGGAATTTTATAAATATTTGCTACAGTATAAATTGCGACACATTCCATGTCTTCACATATTGCTCCATATTTTTGATTTATATATTTAATTCTATATTTATTTTTATTCCAAATATCTCCACTTGCAATTCTGCCAAAAATAAAATTTTCTTTTTTAAATTTTTCTTTTATGAATTTAATTAGCATTTCGTCTGCTTTTTGAGGTATAAGTTCGTTTTCTCTATTATGTAAAAATGTAGTAATCTCATAATCTTCTAAAGATGTTCCTTCTCCTTTGCATTCCATTGAGGTTATATTTATTGCATCTATTCCTATAACTATTTTTCCTCTATCTGTTTCATTGATGTATCCACCTGCTAGTCCTTCATTTATTATAATTTTAGGATTATATTTTTCTATTGCAATAGTTGTAGAAATGCTTGCATTTATTAATCCTACTTTAGATGTGCAAAGCACAACATCTTTTTCTGCTATTTTTCCTTCATAAAAATTAAATCCTTTATATTCGTTATTTTTTAAATTATTTAATTTGTTTTTTAAAAAATCTAATTCTACATCTTCCATTGCTGCAATTATTAGTATATCTTTTTCCATATTTTATTCCCTTTTTTTTATTTTTGCTATAAAAAATCCTTCATATGTCTCACTTGGCATTATACACAAAGTTCCTTGAATCTTAGTTTCTAATAATTCTAGTTTAGTCAATTTATCCAAATTAATATTAATTATTTCTGCATTTTCTTTTTTTAATATTTTTTCTAAAACTTCTTCATTTTCTTTTCTTAAAATTGAGCAAGTTGAATATATAATTTCTCCATTCGGTTTAAGTATTTTTAAAGCCTTCTTTAGTAATTCTTCTTGTACATTGGCAGATCTTTCTATTAATTCCTTTGTAAATTTCTCGCTAAAAATATTTTTAGTTCCACTTCCACTACAAGGTGCATCTAAAAGTATTTTATCAAAAGAAAAATATTCATCTAATTTTCTTGCATCTTGTTGTATTACATTTACTCTTGCACCTTGTTTTTCTATATTATATTTTAATCTTTCTAGTCTTATTTTATTTTTTTCACAGGCTGTTATCATGGCTTCGTTTTTGGAAAGTGCTGCAATTTGTGTAGTTTTTCCTCCGAGGTGCTGCTGTCATATCTAATATATTTTCTCCTGCTTTTGGTTCTAAAATCAAAGGAGGTATCATTGAAGATAAACTTTGCAAATAAATTTCTCCATTTTTATATATATTTAAATTTTTAATTTCTTCTTCTTTTGCATTTTCTAAAATTAATGCATCTTCATACCAGGGCACTTCCATATATATAATTTTTTCTTTTTCTAATTCTTGTTTTATTTTTTCAGCATTTTGTTTTAATGCATTTATTCTTAAAGTTGTTTTTTCTTGTTTTTTATATCCATTTATTATTTTATTTGTTATTTTTTCTCCATAATTTTCAAATAACATCTCTTTCAAAAAATTTGGTAATTCTTGGGTCATTTTTTTCATCCTTATTTTTATTATTATTAAAATTAATTAAATTCTTAATACTCTGTTATTTTATAATTTATTAATTTATCTCCATTATATTCAAGTTTCATTGTGAAAAAATTACTATCATCTAATTTGTTTAAAAATAAATTATCACCTTCCCAAGTTTTTAAGTTGGGTACTTCTTCTTTTTCTATCCATTCTAATTCGCCTTCACTACATTCAATTAAATCTCCTTCAAAGTCATCTGCTTTAAATAAATACATATGCTCTGTTTCAAATTCTGTTGATACATATGTTATAATGCCTTTTAAATCATATTTTTTAAGAATTAAGCCTGTTTCTTCTTTTACTTCTCTTACCAAACATTCTTCTGGTGTTTCGCCATCTTCAAACTTTCCGCCGTACTCCAATCCATTTATTTTTGTTCATATCATTTTCTTTTTTATTTCTATGTAGCATTAAATATTTTCCATTTTTTTCTATATAACATAGCGTTGTAAATTTCATATACTTCTCCTTTTTTATAATTAATTTATAATACTTATACAACCTGTAATTCCATCTATTTCTACACTATCCCCTGTTTTTAAATTATCTAACAGTCCAGTTATGCCGAACAACAGCTGGTATTCCAAGTTCTCTTGATACTATTGCTGAGTGTGAAAGAAGACTTCCTCTTTCTACTAATATTCCGCTTGCTGCTGGGAACAGCATTATCCACCCTGGATCTGTATATCTTGCTACTAGAATTTCGCCTTTTTCTAGTTTTGCATTTTGTGGATTTTCTATTATTCTTACTTTTCCTGTAACTTTTCCTGGAGATGCTCCTATTCCTTTTAATTCTTTTTTTATATTTTTTAATTCTTTTTTATTTTCTTTTTTAAAATTATTTCCTATATTTACTGCACCATAAGTATAAAATCTTTCATCTGGTATATTTTCTTTATATTTTTCATATTCTTTTTTTCTTATTTTTATTATTTCTTTTAAATTATTAGTTGTTGATTTTCCATTTATATAATATAAAATTTCATCTACTTCTAAATAAAATATGTCCCTTTTTTCTTCAATTACATTCATAGATGTTAAAATATAACCTATTCTCAAAAATATTTCTCTTACTTTTCCGAAAACCAGAGTTCTTTCGAATCTTAAATTTTCTCTATTTTTCACAGTAAATCTTGCATTTTTTAATAAAAAATTAAATTTTCTTTTTTCTATAGCTTTAAATTTAAGTGTTTTTTTAACTTTATTTTCTGCATTTTTTCTTAAAGCTTCTACATTTATTGTTTCTATACTTTTTTCTCTCATTCTTCTTGCAAATGAAGAAATTGAAAAATATAAATTTCTTGGATCTTCTTTTAATTCTTTTGTTTCTAATTTTAATTCTTCTAAACATCTAGCTGAAAATTTATCTAAATATTCATTTAATTTTTTATAAAATTCCTTATATTTAGGTAATTCTTTTTTTATATACCATAAATCTTCCTCTTCTAAAAGTTTTAATAATTCGTCATTTTCTTTTGCAATTTCTGCCATTTCTTTTATTCTTCTTGCTGGTTCAAGGCTTATTATCCCCCCCTCACTGCAAAGCAAGTCATTATGTACCATTTCTCCTTCTTCTTTAAATATCTTAAGACATTCTTCTTTTAATCTTCCATAAAATATCATTGCTAAAAAATCGTTTACAAGAGGTGCATCCCATTTGTATAAAAGTTTCTTTTGTAATTCATAGTAATAATCATGTAATTCGTATAAATCCATGTTATTTACATCTTTTTCTTTTAAAGCCTCCTTTAATCTTAAATAAAATTTATTTGTCATTTTTTTTATATTTATAAATCCCTTTAAAAGTCCAAAACCTGATCTAACAAGTCCTATTTTATCTTTAAATGTGACCTCAGGCACTGGAAATAGGTCATCTGGTAAACTTTCTTTGACTCCCATCATTTGTTCCATAAACTTTTTATTATTTCCAAGTCCTGGAAACATCGAAAGCAAGTAATACCAGCCATATAAATTATAATACACCCTTCCGTCTATTAATGCAAGCATATTTTTAAATACTTCAGTATTCATTTCTATTTTTTTAGGTGTTACATTAAAAATCTTACAAAGCTCATGGTATACATTTTCATATACCATTCTAATAAATGAAAATGTTAGAGGTGTTGTTATTCCTCCATAACTTTCGACAATATTACTATTATCAAAGACATTGATTTTTGAATTTTCATTTGGTTTATTTGCAAGCGTTGTTATTGGTCTTGATTGTAGGAGATATAATTTTTCTCCTTCATATGCCCACTCAATATCTTGAAATCTTCCGAAAAATTCATTTGCTTTTTCTACGAGATTTTTTACTTCATTTATTTCCTTATCTGTTAAAACTTGATTATTTATTTTTTGTTTTTCTAATTTTTTTTGTTTTATTTCTCCATTTTCAAATTTATGATAAAAATCTTTTTTTGCTATTTCTTTTTTTATTTCATTATTTGAAATTATATAATTATCAGTAGTTGCAATTCCATCAACTAGACTACTCCCAAGTCCATATACAGCTGATATTACAATTTCTTTTATATTTGAATTTACAGGATTTGCTCCAAATGCTACTCCTGACTTTTCTGAATTTATTTGTTTTTGTACAATTACAGAGGGAATTTCAACTTTTTCTATATTATTTTCTTTTCTATATGCCTCTATCCTTTTTGAAAATGCTGACATATATACATCATTTATTCTATTTTTTACATCTTCTTTTTTTACATATAAAAATGTATCAAATTGCCCTGCAAAGGTGTTATCTTTTGAGTCTTCATTTTGACTAGAAGATCTAACTGCAAAATATGTATCCTCTGAAAATTCCTTTAATTTTTCATTTATTTCATATTCTGCCTTTTCTAATATTTTTTTATTAAAAAAGTCAAATCCCTGATATGACACGCAAAACCATGGAGGTATATTGTCTATTGCCTTTCCTATTTTAGAAAGAGCTTGTCCCTTCCCTCCCATTAGTTCATATTTTTTACTTGTATTTTCTATTATATATTCCATAATTATTTTTTGCTGATTTAACTCAAGCATTTCTCCTTTTATATAATTAATAATATTAAACTTAAATATACAAATATTATATAAATATTTGAAAAAATTTCTACTAATTTTGAAGCCATTTTATTTTTATTTTTTATAAATAATAAATTAAAAATGTTTATTAAAATATAAGCAGGAATTATTAAAAATAAATTTTTAAATTCTAATATATAGCTTTGCAAAATCATTAATATTGTTTCTAAAATAAATAACATTAAAATTGTCTTTTTTATACCTAAAACAGCTGTATATGTTTTTACGCCTTTCTCTTCATCTTCTTTACATCTAATCTTTCTTGCAACTTCAACTATCCATGATATGATATATGACATCAATAAGATCATCCAAAAATTACTACTAACTAATACTCTTGCATATATTTCAGGTTCAAGTACAAAACTTGCTAAATAAAATACTAAAATAGGCATTAATATTTCATCTAATAACACTGTTAGCACTATATGATTATTCAAGTCTTTAATAAAAAAGTCTTTATACATGAGCAGTAAATAAGTCCAAAAAAATGCTAAATAAAATAAATTTGCTTTAAAAATAATTGTAATAATTACTTGTAAAACAACACAAATTACGAGTAATATTTCTAATTCCTTTAAAGTTATAATTCCTCTTGGCACTGGTCTATATGGTCTATATTTACAATCTTCATCATAATCTTTAAATTCATCCATAATTCTTATGCAGAGAAAACCTAAAAGACCTACAATAAACATCGGAAACATTTTATAAAACTTTATAATATAAGATGTTACTCCATCTTGTACTACTCCATTTAGAATATCTTGCACATGTTCTCCAAAATAATTACTAGCACAAAATACTCCAAAAATAATGCAAAATACATATAACATATATACAAGTATTGGAAATCTTTCTTTTTGGTATATATACCATTTCTTTAAAAATGTCATAATATTTACCCTTCAATTTTTAATATTTTTTTTAATTCATTATAATCTACTTTTGTTTTATGCCTTTTATCTACTGGTATTTTATTTACATATTTTATTTCACTGATTTTTTCAAAAGATATAGCATTTTTTATTTCTCTATCACTTATTTTTTTGGGTTTTTCTAGTACCAAAATTATTTTTTCATTATTTTTTAGAGTTGCTGTTTTTCCTATATTGAATTTTGCATGTAGTGCTCCTTCTATGTTGAAATATGGTTCATTTATTCTTCCTCTTAACCACAGCCTGTTATGTTCATCAAAAAAGCCGCATATCACCTGTTCTATGATATATTTTATCATCTATTTTAAATTTATTTTCTTTATCTCCTATTCCATTTAGATATCCTTTTAAAACATTATCTCCTTCTACAACAATCTCTCCAACTTCTGCTTCTAATTTTTCAAATTCTTTTTTATTTATTTCTCCAATTTCTGAAATTCCAGTTTTAATAATTTTGCAAGAATTTACTCCTGAAATCTCACCCGCTAAAATTCCATATCCATTTTCTATTTTATCAATATCTTCACTTTGAATATCATTTACATTTAATTTAGCAATTGGTTCTGCTTCTGTAGAACCATAAATTGTTGTAATTTTAGCTTTTGGGAAAACTTTTTTTAAATTTTCTAAAAAATCAATAAATACTGCTCCTCCTCCTGTAAATATTTTTTCTATTTGTTTCAGTTCTATTTCATTTTTTAGCATATAATCTATAATTAAATTTAAAAATCCAGGAGCTGCCATTATTCTATTTGCATTATTTTTTATTATTTGATTAATTATTTTTTGTGCTACACTTTTATCTAATTCACTAAAATTTGCATCTGCTATAATACTTATTATTTGAGCATTAATATTTGAAAGTGTGAAAATTGGCATAGTTGAAATTTCTATATCATTTTTTTCATAATCCATTATTTCTTCTAATATTTCACCTTGAATTCTTAAAAATTCATGAGTTCTTACTGCAATTTTAGGTTTTCCAGTTGTTCCACTAGTATATGTCAAAATTGCAGGCTCTTTTTCTTCTAAATTCTCTATATTTAATTTATTATTACTTTCAATTATTTTTATTTTATTTACATTTATTTTAATTTTTAATTTTTTTAAATTTTTATTAATACTTGAATATAAAATATATTTAGTATTTCCGAATTACTCCTTCTATATCTTCAAAACTATTCTTTTGAAGATTAGATTTTATAAAACCTTCATCCATAAAGCATGGAACTGCTCCTATGCTCCAGAGTGCAAGAAGTACATTATAAAGGTTTGCAGACATTGGAACAAGTACTAGTATTTTTTGTTTACTTTTTATGCCCTCTCTTTCAAAATATTCTTTATAATTTAAAACATCATTATATAAGTCTTTATATGTTATTTTTTCTTCCCCTTGAATTAAACATATTTTATTTGGTATTTTTTCATAATTTTCTATTAATTTATTCGCTAAATTTGGCATATATTTTGCTCCTTTAATTATCGCTTTTATTTTCTAGATATATCTTTTCCATATATTACATATTCTCTAATGATTTCTGCTTTATTTCTCTTAGCTATTTTTTGTGAGGTATTATTTTTATACATAAATGCAAAAATTTCTTTTTCAAATCCTCTTTCTTTTGCTTTATCTAAAATATTTTTTATCATCACATTTCCAATTGCCATTCCTTCATATTCATTTAAAACTGCCACTGTTTTTACTATAATTGTTTCAATTTTTTTATTTTGTTTTAATTCATTAAAATCTGGCACACAAAATATAAAACCAATTTCTTTTTTATTTTTTTCTGCAATAAGTACAAATTCATCATCAATTAAATCAATATATTCTTCATATTGCATTAAAAATGCTTTTTCTGGAATTTCTGTATAAAGGGGATTTTTTTTAAAACTTTTTACTGAAATATTATATATTTTTTTCAAGTCATTAATATAATCTTTTTTATTAAATTTTCTAATTACAATATTTGCTTGTTTTATTTTCTCTTCTGCTATTTTTAAGCTTTCAGAATTATATGCATTTTTTAATTCACCTTTATTTGAAGTATATGTATATAGTTCACTAAATCCTGATTTTAATAATATATCGTTATATTTAATTTCATTTACATTTTCAAATAAAAATGTATTTTCGCCATTAGTGTATTTAATTACTCTATATTTTTTCCATGTATTTTCATTCATTGGAGAAACTATGAATTTAATGTTTTTTTCCTTCAGAATTTCTTCACATTTTTTTAATATTTCTATCCCACTTTTTTCATCTTCGCATTCGAAGTCACCAATTGTGCCTATTTTTTCTTCATTTAATCTTGGTGTATTATCGAAATAACATGTAGCTTTTGCCACTTCTAAATTATTTTTATTTAAAATTATTTTTATTTTTTCTCTTTCTTCAATTATTTTAAAATCCATGTTTTCCCCTTTTATTTTATAATATAGATATTATTTAATTAAATTATATAAAAGTTCAACTACAGCAGTAAGTAAAAATACAATTTGTGTATGCATATATCCATTTTTTATTGTAATCTCTTCTTTTTTTACATTTCTTTTTTCTATCATTATCATATAACTACTTATAAATAAAAAACCTACCATCATGATGATTGCCAAAATATTTGGTATAGAATTAAATATTATTTTTTGAATAATTAAACTTGGTAAAAATACAAAACCCAATCCTTTTAAAAATGCAAATACTAAGCAATCTATTTCTTTTAAATTAAAATAATATTTTAATCTAACAAAACTATTTATTGTTAGGTGCATGCTATAAACTAATGAATATATCATAAATGCTTCTTTTTTTATATTTAAAATTCCAGCTAATACGCAAATTGCAATTCCAATTACTACATTTGTTTCTATAATTCTTGCATCATACAAATTGTTTTTTTCATTTTCTCTAATTTTAGGAAATCTCATACAAGTTAAAAATAATAACAATGGTGGAATTAATGCGTAAAATCCATAAAATATAACTGTTAAATATCCGTGCAACTATTGTTTGAATTAGTGCAAGCTTGCTCCAAGTTTTTACTCTATTTGCAAGCATTACTAAAATGAAAATTGCTCCTAAAATTAGCATATTAATTCTCAAATTTACTAATTCTAAATTTATGTGTGTTATTAATAGGGCAAATGTTGTAAGAGGTATTAAAATATTATCATTTCCTGTGTGTGAAACCATTTCGATTAATGCTACATTAAAACCAACTATAGTACTTATAATTAGTGTTTCTTCCCTTCCTACTTTTGTGAAAAGAAGCAGTGGCACTAAGCATAAAATAAATGCTACTATGAAGAAGGCAAAACTCCCTTCGATGCTTTTAGAATCTTCATTTAATTTTGATAAATCTTTTTTTCCATAATTTTTTCCAATTAAGGCTGCCGCACTATCTGCGAAAGTTAATATTAAAATTGGAATACCATATAATATTTTATTTCCATTTGATAAAAAGAAAATCAAAAATACAGAAATCACAAAAAATATTTCTCCTAAAGATTCTCTTTTTACACTATATAAAATTGTTCCCAAATTTTCTCGTAATTTCGTATATTTTAATATAGATAAAATAATTAATGCAAAAATTCCAAGTATAAATACAGAAAATGAGGACTTAAAAATATATGGAAAAATAAGCATTACTACTCCCATAGACATATGGAACAACTTTCTTTTTGTTTCTGCATTTATATTTGTTCTTATTTCTATTATTTTTATCAGACCTAGCGTTAATCCAAGTAATAAAATCACCAGCAAAATACTTGTCCATTCAATCATTATTTTATCTCCTCTATTATGAAGTCACTATAAAAAAATGCTTTATCTTTTTTTAATAATTCCTTTGCCTGTTTTTCTTTATATAACAATTTTTCAAAATATTTTGATGCTCTTTTTTCTGCAAGCATATTCCAATATACAATTCTAGTTCCTTTTTTGGATTGATTTAATATACTTTTAAATATTTCACACATTTCTTTATCACTCATATATTCAAAAATATCACTTAAATTATATTTAGTAATATTTTTTATATTTTTTCTATTTAAAAATCCCTCGATCGTTTCTTTAATAAAAATAATTTTATCTATATTCTTTTTAATAATTTCAAAATTTTCTTTTCTGTAGGAAACTGGTAAAATTTCTTCATATTTTCCATTTACGATATATTGCAAATATGAATTTTCGGATGTATCAAGCTCTGTTAATGCATATTTCGTTCTATTTAAAATATTTTCTGCAACATTTACATTAACATATCTAAAAAAAGCTTTATCTCTTCCAAACCTCCCCATTATACTTTTCGAAAAAAATAACTTAAATAATATTTTCCATCTAAAATTATTCCATTTATTATTATAAAAATCATATCTTTCTTGTTTTGTTTTTTTTATTAATAATTCTTCTCGCATTTTTTTATTATGAATTAATGGTAATATTTTTTTACCAAAGATATTAAAATAATTTTCAAATTTTCCACAATTAATTATTCCTATATTTATAATTTCTAAATTATTATTAAAATATTTTTTTGATTTTTCACTTAATTTATTTTCTATTTTTTTATAAATTTCCAATCTATTATTTGTAGCAAATACCCCCATCAATTTCATGCACTCTTCATAATCTAGATATTTATAACAAGCAATTTTAAATTCAAAACATGCAATTTGATTTTCATTTAAGTCTATAGCATATATTTTATTGGGGTTTTTAATTAACATGCTTAACACATTTTCTCCTGCTGAAGCAATAGATAAAATATTATCGTTTTCATTTATCTCTAATGCTTCAAGCAAAATTTCTGCATCTTCCCAAACTTGTGAATATCTAATTAAATTAAATTTAGCAAAATCTTCTACTTCGCTTTTTACTAAATCTTTTGTACTCATTTTAATTAACCTCTACTCTTCTTCTCTCTTCTCCTTTGGTGGAAAGAAATATGGAAATATTCCAAATTTTGAGCCTAAAGCATGAAAAATCGGAAATGCTACAAATATCGTTCCAAGCTGTGCAAGTAAAATTGGAGCTTCTACATAATCTTCCTTATTTAATCTTTCTGCTTCCCCTACCATATCTATATAAAAATCTGTTCGAGATAGTTCTTCCTTATATTCAATTTGATTAATAAAATATGTATCCTCTTCCAAATTATCATAAACAATTTTTCCAACTGGCAAAATTGAATCTCCTGAATAGATATCTTCTCCCGTTTTTGTTACAGATTCTCCATTTATTCTAGCTGCAATAAGCTCTCCAGATGGTAATTTTAAAGCATTCAAATACATTCCATCATGATACCCTGCTCCATGATTTTTATACTCGATTCCTGGTGAAATAACAGTAAAAGTATCATGAGACAATAAGTCTTCTACATTTTGTGCTTTATAAACATCTTCTCCTGCGATTCCTCCTATTTGCCCTTCATCTACTGTATGCTCATCAGTATACTCTTCATATTTTTTTGGTAATACATTTTCTAATACTTTAACTGGTATAAAGCTAAGCAAAAAACTCAAAAGCAAGCAAAGCCAAATATCAAACCTAAGTACACGAACTCTCATTTTTAGCCTCCATAATAAACTATTTTATATGTAAATTATACTACAAAGTCTTTTCCTTGTCATTAATTTTTGGAAATTTATTAATTAATTTATTCATTTCCTAATTAATAAAGAATAAATTAGCTATGGCAAATTGAAAATTTACCTCAAAATCATTAAGTTGTAAATATAAGAAGTGTACCAAAAAAGTACACTTCTTATATTTACAACTTTACTATACATTTATGTAGGTTTTCTTATTCCTCTTCTGGTGCTGCAACTGGGCATACACTAGCACAAGTTCCACAGCCTATACATAAATCTTTATTTATCTCATATTTCTCTTCTCCCTTTGAAATACACTCTACTGGGCAATTAGCAGCACAGGCTCCACAAGAAATACATTTGTCTGTTATTTTATAAGCCATTTATATTCACCACCTTTCAATTATTATTAATTATTCATATCTTTCTTGTCTAATTCTTCAAGCTTTTTAAGTTCCTTTAAATCACTTTCATCAATATTTGCTTCCTCTTCTACTTCTGCATCTCTAATAACCTTAATATCTTTTACATTAAATTTTTTTATTTTTGTATCATCTTTTTCTACTATTTTTACTTTTACTATTTCCTTTAATGTTTCTACACTTTCTACAGTTCCCTCTCCTTCTTCTGTTTTCACTATTGCACCAACTTTTGGAAGTCTCGCATTTTTTTCTTCATATACTTCTTGCTCATATTTCAAACAGCACATAAGTCTTCCACAAGCACCAGATATTTTAGAAGGTGTTAAAGAAAGATTTTGCTCTTTTGCCATTTTAATTGAAACACTTTCAAAATTTGCAAGATGTGCACAGCAGCAAAGCTCTCTTCCACAAATTCCGGCATCCACCAATTCTTTTTATTTCATCTCTTATTCCTATTTGTCTAAGTTCTATTCTAGTTTTAAAAATTGCAGCTAAATCTTTTACAAGCTCTCTAAAGTCTATTCTTCCATCTGCTGTGAAATAAAATAATATTTTGCTATTATCAAATTTGTATTCAACATTTACAAGATTCATATCTAATTTATGTTTTTTTATATTTTTAACTGCAATTCCAAAAGCTTCTTTCTCTTTTTTCTTGTTATCTTCATAATGTTTTTTATCCTTTTCTGTTGCTATTCTTTTTATTGGCTTAAGTGGAGAAACAATTCTATCTTCACTTACTTCTTTATTTGGAATTACAACTTCTGCAAATTCTTCTCCAAGAGAAGTTTCAACAATTACAAAATCTCCAACATTTAATTTATTTTCTCCTGGTTCAAAGTAATAAACTTTTCCTACTTTTTTAAGCCTAATTCCTACTATTTCCTTCATAGTCATCTCCTATTCCCAAATATTTAGAATCAAATAATCTATACACATATCAAAATTACCATTTGTCTTAATTTTTCTTTTAGTTTCTTCCACATAGTCAATGTAGTTTAAATATTTCATATCTTCTTTTGATTTCTTCATAAATATCATATTTATAAATTCTAAATTTTTTAAAGCTTTTTCTTTATCTTTATATAGTATGTCCAGTTTATTTAAAAGCTCTACACTCTTGTATTTATCTACATTGCCAAAAACCTTTTCTAAATCCTCATACCTTTCCTTTTCTTCTTCTGTTAAATCTTCTTTACTTTCTTCTGTAAATAATATTTTTGCACATCTTGATTTTATTGTTGTAAGTATATTATTATCATTATTTGAAACCAATATCATGGTTACAAATTCAGGTGGTTCTTCTAGTGTTTTTAACAAGCAATTTTGTGCTTCTTTTGTCATATTTTCACTGTTATTTATTACATAAACCTTTTTCTTAGAAGTTATTGGTTTTTCTATTACCTTGCTTTGCATTTCTCTAATTTCATCTATTTTTATACTTTCAGTTTGTTCGTTATTTATTTCATAATAATCTGGATGATTACCTTCATCAAAGTTCAAACAAGCTTTGCAATTGCCACAAGATTCTCCATTTTCTTCTAAACACAAAATCATTTTTGCAAATTCTTTAGCATATTTATAGTTTTGTGTTTTTCCTATTCCTGAAAAAATATATCCATTAACTATCTTTTTATTTTCTATGGCATTTGCTAGTAATTCATATATCTGCTTGTTTTTCATTTATATTTTAACCTTTCCAAATTTATTAAGTGGCCAAAATCTAAGTGCAACTTTGCTTTCTATTTTCTCAATAGGAATGCATCCAAATGCTCTGCAATCTTTACTTTCTCTTCTATTATCTCCCATTGCGAAAACATATCCTTCTGGTACTACAACATCATGGTATAATCCTCCATTTGGTGTATCTCCATCTTTTATATAATCTTCTTTAAGTTCTTCTCCATTTCTATAAACTTTTCCGGTCTTCAATTACAATATGATCTCCTGCAACTCCTATAACTCTTTTAATATAACTTTCTTTCCCGATTTCTAATATATAATGCGTGAATTTATCAATTATATTAGTTGGTTCTTCTCTATAAGTTGCAACAGGGTTGTCTTTATCAAAATCTGCAACAGTAACATCTAGTGGTGCCTCAAAGGTTATAATATCTCCTCTATTTATTTCTTCTTTCATAGTAATACAAAGTCTGTTAAGAATTAATCTGTCTCCTGGTTCTAAAGTTGTTCTCATTGATTGCATTTTTACAACTGTTGGAGTACCAACATAATGTCTAACTAAAATTGCAAGTATTATAGCAATTGCAATACAAATTATCCATTCTATAATTTCTTTTATATTATTTTTTCTATCTAAATCATCCATCTTTATATTACCACTCCTTAAAGAAATTAATATTTATATTATATATCAAGTTTCTTCATAAATCAAGTTAAAGTCTACTTTTTTGTAGGCACTTTTATTACAACCTCTGTTCCTTCTCCAGCTTTACTTTTTATATCAATACTACCATTGTTTTTATCTAATATTTCTTTTGCGATAGAGAGCCCAAGTCCTGTTCCTCCCATTTCTCTTGTTCTTGCTTTATCTACTCTATAAAACCTGTCAAATATACGTGTTAAATCATCTTCTGGAATTCCAATTCCATTATCTATTATTTTGATATATGCGTCATTATATACAAACCCTACATAAATCTTGATATTACCTTCATCTTTTGTATATTTAATACTGTTTGTTAATATATTTAAAACAACTCTTTCTATTCCATCTTTATCTGCATATACAGCTGGAACATTTGCAGTAACAAAGCATTCTACTATTTGATGTTTCTTTTCTATTTCAAGTTGCACTTTTTCTTGACACTGTTTTACAAGTTCACCTAGATCAAACTCCACTTTTTCTTGTTTAACTTCATTATTATCATATCTAGAAAGAGCTAATAAATCTGTCACAAGTTTTGCCATTCTTCTTGCTTCTGTTGCAATTACTGTCAAAAATTTATCTTTTGTTTCTTTATCATATTCATCCTCAAGAAGTGTATCAGCATAGCCCATTATTGAAGTAATTGGCGTTTTTAATTCATGTGATACATCAGCAACAAACTCTTTTCTCATATCACTTAATTTTACATGTTCTGTAATATCTTGTATAACAACAATTACACCTGCTGGAATATCATCTTCACTTTTAAGTGGAGCAAAATGCATATGCATGTGATTATCTCCAATTGTTACTCTTTCCTCAGAAGAAGTCCAATTTTCTAAATATATAATTTTTTCTAAGTTTATATCAACTTTTAATTTTTCAAAAATCTTTTCGAAACTATTATCTTCTGGAATAAGCCTAAGAAGTCTTGTAGCTGCTGGATTTATCAATTCTATCTTCCCTTCCATATTAAAGGCTATAATACCATCTGTCATGTGCAAAAGTATTGTTTCTATTTGATTTTTCTTTCTAGAAACCTCGTTTAAATTTTCTTTTAGTTCCTTTGTCATTATATAAAATGCATTCACTAAATCATCAACTTCATTTTGACTATTGCTTCTTTCCAAATCATTTGTTTCAACTTCTTCACCTGATGCAATTTTTTTTGCATTATTAATTAATCTAGTAATTGGAGAAACTATTTTTTTAGTTACTAAAATTCCGAATAATTATGCATGTTAAAGCAAAAATAACTATTGTATATACTGTTAAAACTTTTGTATCTTTTTGATACTCTTGTAGTTCTTCAATATATTCTCCGTATAGTATTTTCTTCTAATTCATTTATCTTTTGTGCTCCTTTATAATTTAGATATCCCATTGTTCCAATTATAATACTTCCAATTAGTAAAAAAATCAAAACAATTTTTATTTGTATATTCTTAAGCATTGTAATATTCCCTTCTATTTTTCCCTTATTAATCAAGGGCACTTAAAGAAGTGCCCTTGATATCTTCACTTTTTAAATTATTCTGGTCTTGCAATATAATATCCTACTCCTCTTTTAGTTACAAGTATTTGAGGGTTTGTTGTATCTTCTTCAATTTTTTCTCTTATTCTTCTTACTGTAACATCAACTGTTCTTATATCTCCAAAATACTCATATCCCCATACTTTTTCAAGTAAAAGTTCTCTTGAAACAATTTGCCCAGGTTGAAGTGCTAAATATTTAAGTGCCTCAAATTCTCTAACCGTCAAATCAACTTTTTCTCCTCTTACTCTTACTTCAAATCTATCTACATCAAGAAGTAAATCTCCTACCTCTATTTTATGTTCTTCCTTTTTTTCTTTTGTTTCAGGAGCAACTGCTGTTGCCTCTGTTTTTCTTAAATTAGCCTTAACTCTTGCCATAAGTTCTCTTACGCTAAATGGTTTTGTTATGTAATCATCTGCTCCAAGTTCCAGTCCTACAATCTTATCTAGTTCCTCATCTTTCGCAGACAGAATAAGTATTGGTACACTAAGTGCACTTTTTATTTTTTTACAAGCTGTTAGCCCATCCATCTTAGGAAGCATAATGTCCAAAAGAATCAAATCTGGTTTTTGCTCTATAGCCATTTCAACAGCTGTTACTCCATCATTTGCTTCAATTGTATTATATCCTTCTTTTTTTAAATTGTATACTAGTATATCAATAATAGACTGCTCATCATCCACTATGAGTATTGTTTTTTTGTCTTCTTCTTCGAACATAAATTCCTCCGCCTTTCATTTAAGACTTTATATTTAAATTTATATCACACATTTAAAATTAAATCAAGCTTTTATAGTTTACATTGCACCTTCTTTTTTAAATACTGAAAGTATTGTTTTTAAAATTATTTTTATGTCATACCATAGACTTCTGTTATTATAATACTCTAAATCAAGTTTTAGTCTTTCTTTAAAAGTGTTTTGGCTCCTTCCTGAAACCTGCCAAAGTCCTGTTATACCAGGTTTACATTTTATAATATAATTATAATACTCTTCCATATCTTTTTTTTCTCTATTTAGATATGGTCTTGGTCCGTACAAAACTCATTTCACCTTTTAACACATTTATAAATTGTGGAAACTCATCTAAGCTTGTCTTTCTTAAAAAATTCCCTACTTTTGTAATTCTATCATCATTTTCTACTTTTCTATAGTTCAAATATTTTTCTCTAAATTCTATATCACTTTTAAGTTTTCTCATTAAAATTTTATCAGCATCAACTACCATTGTTCTAAATTTATATAATCTAAATAGCTTTCCGTTTTCACCAATTCTTTTTTGCATGAAAAACACAGGACCTTTATCCCCTTCTATTCTGTTTGCAATAAATACAATAAATGCAATTGGACAAAGTACAATTACACCAAGCATTGCAATCAAAATATCAATTGCTCTTTTGCAAACTCTATATATATTTATGTTACTATTTTCTTGTATTTTAATGTTCATACTTATATTATTAACATTTTCTCCGTTTATCATATTCTCTCCTAAGTAATTTATCCTTAGCATTTCTTCTTGTCTCTTAATTTGTGCAATTTGCATAAAAGTTTGATATTACAAATAATATCATAAAGCGACAAAAAGTGCAAGACATTTGTATTGAATATTTTACTATTATTCTTTCCAACTTTTTATATAATCATTCACTTTGAGCATCAAATACTTCTAGGTTTTCTCCTAGTATTATTTTTAAAATGTTTTTAAATTCATTTGATGGTTTGCTTAGAAAAATTTTTTTATTTAAGAATTCTTGTTTTTTGAAACTGAAATTTTCCTCTAAGTAATTTGAAACTTGTTTTCCTGTATTTATTAAATTTACTTTATAGCCTAACTCTTCTCTAATCATTTCTTCATAAATTGGATAATGAGTACATCCTAAAATGATATTTTGAATATGTCTTTCTTTAAAAACTTTCATATATTCTTTTATTTTTTGTCTTCCTTCTTCACTTTTGGCTCTTCCTTCTTCTGCGACTGTTGCAAGCATTGGGCATGCTTTGTTTACAACACAAAGCTTATTATTTTCTATTTTTAGATTTCTTTCCCATTCTCCGCTTCTTATTGTTCCCTCTGTTGCGATAACTCCGCACTTCTTTAAGTAATAACTTTTTTATGTACTTTACAGTAGGTTCAATTATTCCGAATAATCGGAACATTAAACCTATCTTTTAAAACCCCCAGTGCTTGGCTAGTTGCAGTACCACATGCAACAACAACCACATCAGCTCCCTTACTTAATAAAAACTCTGTATTATGAATCGCAAATTTAACAATCTCTTCTTTAGATTTAGGTCCATATGGAAAATTTAAAGTATCTCCTAAATAAATCAAGTTTGCTCCAAAAGCCTTTTTTTCTATTTCTTTTAAAACTGTAAGTCCTCCGAACTCCTGAATCAAAGATTCCTATTGTATTTTTCATAAATGCATCTCCTATATATTTAGCCTACATAATTATATAAATGTTTAATGTTATATTTTGGTTACAGTTTTAAATTATACCACAAATTTGCATTTCACACAATATAAATAATTTCGTTTTCTGGAAAGTATTTATGCAAATTTTCTTTAAAAAATTTTGTCCCTTCTTCTCTTATTTCTGGCTTGTACCAGTACTTTCCTCTTCCTCTTCCTGTCATAATCTCTTTGTCATATAAATTTATTCTATTAGGGAAAGCATCTGCATTTATCTTTGTATGAACATAGCTATATGTCATGAAAATAACCTCAAAAAACACATCTTTTTTTGCTTTAGGAGAAAGTTTACTTTGGAGCTCTTTAATAAGCTCTAAATATAATTCCTTCCAATTTTCCACAAAAATAACTGGTGCAATTAAAATTCCCACTTTATATCCTGCATCTTTTAATCTATTTATGGCCTCAATTCTTCCTCTTAATCTAGATGTTCCAAACTCTACTTGTTCAATAATTTCTTTTGGATTAACACTCATACGAATAATAATTTTTCCCTTATGATCTAAATCTAAAATATTATCTACCATATCAAACTTTGTTGGGAAAGTTAAAAAACCTTTTGAAGTATCCTTAAAATTCTCAATAGTCCATACTAAATTATTGGTAATAGTATTTTCCAAAACTAAATCACTATTACTACCAATTTCAAAGGTTAAATCTTTATCTTCTCTATTTGAAACTTTTATTACTTTTTCTAGCATTTCTTCTCTATTTACAAAAAGCCTTAAATATGCACACTTATTATAATTACATACTAAATAGCAATACATACAAGAAGCTATACATCCAGAAGATGTATATGGTACCAGAAAATCAGAAATTTTATGATTTGGCACAAATTTATGTGTTTTTCTAGTTCCTATTATTAAATTTGTCTTCATCTCTACAAATTCTTTATTTTCCTTTTCTTGCATTTCTTTTATGGAATTGTGATTTTCAATTTCTATTTTAGGAATATCTTTATATTTCTCTAAAAGTTCTTTTCCAAGAACATAATTTTCAATATTTTTTTCAAAATAAATAGCTTTAGGTTTAAACATAACTAATTCTCCTTAAAAATTAGTATTCCCAAAGCTAATTTCTTTATTTATTTTTTATTATACTCTTTGCACATTTTAGAAAGTTTACATTCATTGCATTTTGGATTTCTTGCAGTACAAATATTCCTTCCATGCCAAATAAGAAGATGATTTACATCTTTATAATCTTTTTTATTGAAAAATTTTAGCAAATCTTGTTCTATTTTTTCTGGTTCATTTTCAAAACTCAATCCTAATTTATTTGAAATTCTTTTGCAATGAGTATCAACTGCTATTCCCTTAGCTTCTCCAAATACCTCAAGCATCACAACATTTGCACTTTTTCTTCCAACTCCCGGAAGACTCATAAGCTCCTCCATTGTTTTGGGCACTTTTCCATTATATTTTGTAACAATCATCTCTGCACATTTTTTTATATTTTTTGCTTTATTTTTATAAAACCCACATGGATGTATTAGTTCTTCCAACTCTTCTAAGTCTATCTTTGCAAACTCTTCTGGTTCTTTATATTTTGCAAAAATTGCAGGTGTTGTTTTATTCACTCTATCATCTGTGCATTGAGCAGAAAGCATTACAGCAACAATCATTTCAAATGGTGTTTCAAAATTTAAACTGCATTTTGCATCTGGATATTCTTTTCTTAAAATATCTACTAGTTCTTCACTTTGTTTTTTCATATAAAATCATCCTTTTCTATTTTAGTTACTTTCACATTTTTTATGTTTAGTTAATATAATAATCATATAGGAGGTAAGGTATTATGTTTAAGCTTCTCAAAAAGACTTTAGCAGTATGTTTAATAGGTTTTGGGCTTGGAATGCTCTTTGTATTGTTACTTCCTTTATGTGGCTGGCTATTTATTATAGGTGTTGTTTTAGTTATTTTGGGCTTGGTTTGGCTTTCATGTTAAGAAAGGAGTGTGTTTAAACTTATGACTATTGTTGTAAAAAAAGTTCCAAAATTTTTAAGAGGAATTGTAAAATTTATCTTTGGCATAAAGGACTAATTACATAACGCAAAAAGAGTAGAACTAACTCTACTCTTTATCTTTATACTCTATTAACTTTGCCTGAACGTAAACATTGAGTGCATACTTTTATTCTCTTTGGTTGACCATTTTCCATTACTTTTACACTTTGTAAATTTGGTTTCCAAGTTCTCTTGCTTCTCTTACTAACGTGAGAACGTGCAATGCTTAATTTGTTTCCGTGGCTTACTGATTTTTCACAAATCGCACATTTTGCCATAATGTATCATCCCTTTCTCATAGTTTATAAAACTGACTATTTAATAATATAACACAAAACTCAAAAAAAATCAAGCAATTTTTAAAAAAATATGAATATTCTTAAAATACGAGTTAATACTACCTAAGTAAAGAGGTGATAATCTTGACTAATATAAATTGTACAGCAAACTGTATTTATCAAAAGGATGGGAAGTGTTCTTACGAAACTGCTTCCCAAAAAACTGTAACAATTTCTGCAGATTGTGCTTACTTTTCTAAAAAGAAAAAATAATTACTTAAATAAAATTTTACCGCTTCTCAACTACAAGAGTTTTTTTAGAATTTATTTTAAGTGTTCCGTTCAAGTATTGCATCTGTTATATTATCTTCAACAACTGATTGTATAACACGTCTTAGTGGTCTTGCTCCATAGCTTTTATCTTCATTTTGATTTATAATATAATCTTTAACACTCTTATCGACTTCAAACAATATTCCTTGCTCTTCAAGTCTTTTAGTAATTTTATTTATCATTAAATCTACAATTTTTCTCAAATCTTCATCATAAAGCTTGTGAAAGACTATTATCTCATCTATACGGTTTATGAATTCTGGTCTAAGCTCTTTTTTTAGCTCTTGCATTATATTCTTTTTTATATTTTTATAGGACTCTTCTTGCTCATTCTCACTCGTATTTGAAAAACCTAACTTTTTACTTTCTGTAATTAGATTTGCTCCGATATTTGATGTCATGATAATAACTGTATTTTTAAAGCTAACTGTTCTCCCTGTACTATCTGTTAATCTGCTATCTTCTAAAATTTGAAGTAAAATGTTTAAAGCATCTGGATGAGCCTTCTCAATTTCATCAAAAAGCACTATTGAGTATGGTTTTTGCCTTACCTTTTTAGTTAAATACCCTCCATCATCATGCCCCACATATCCGTGGAGGTGAACCAATAAGTTTAGAAGTTGCATGAGCTTCCATATATTCACTCATATCTACTCTTATTATTGCATCTTCCGTTCCGAAAAGTACATCAGCTAATGCCTTTGATGTCTCTGTCTTTCCAACTCCTGTAGGTCCTAAAAATAGAAAAGAACCAATTGGGCGATTTGGATCTTTTACACCAACTCTCCCCCTTCTTATACATTTTGAAACCGCTTCTATCGCTTGGTTTTGTCCAACAACTCTTTTATGCAGTTCTTCTTCTAAATTCTTAAGCTTCAAATTTTCATCTTGAGTAATTTTTTTAACTGGTATATTTGTCCACTTTGAAATTACATCAGCGATATTTTCTTCTCCAATTACAGTTACAGCCTTAACATTTTCATCATTCCATTTTTCCTTTTCCTTATCTAATTTCTTTTGCTGCTTTTCCTCTTTATCCCTTAGCTCTGCTGCTTTTTCAAATTCTTGTGATCTAATTGCCTCTTCTTTTTCTTCTTTTAATTTCTCTATACTTTCTTCTAAAGCCTTAAGTTTATCAGGTCTTGTATATTTTATCATTCTCACATTAGAAGCTGCTTCATCAATTATATCAATTGCTTTATCTGGCAAAAACCTATCTACTATATATCTAACAGATAAATTAACAGCTGCATTTATTGCCTCATCTGTAATTCGTACATTGTGGTGTGCCTCATATTTATCTCTTATACCTTGAATCATAGTTATAGTATCTTTGATGCAAGGCTCTTCAATCACAACTTTACTAAATCTTCTCTCTAATGCTGCATCTTTTTCAATATATTTTCTATATTCATCCATTGTAGTTGCACCAATTAAGCTTATTTCCCCTCTTGCTAAAATTGGCTTTAAAATATTAGCTGCATCAATAGCTCCTTCTGCTGAACCTGCTCCGACTATAGTATGTATCTCATCAATAAATAAGATAACATCTTTTTCTTTTTTAACTTCATTTAAAATCTTCTTAATTCTATCTTCAAAATCCCCTCTATATTTAGCTCCTGCAACAACACTTGAAATATCAAGATTTACTATTCTTTTATTTTTTAACATCTGTGGAACTTCGCCTATAGCAATCCTTAAAGCTAATCCTTCTGCAATTGCAGTTTTACCAACACCTGGTTCACCCACTAAGCATGGATTATTTTTTGTTCTTCTAGTTAAAATTTGTATGACTCTTTCTATTTCTTCTTTTCTACCTATAACTTGATCTAAAAGCCCATTTTGAGCATCTCTTAATAAGTCTCTTCCAAACTGATTTAAAGTTGGAGTCTGAGAAAAACTCGTTTTTTCTTTTTCTCTTTTTTCTTTTATTCTATTATCTTCTGCCATATCTTCGCTCATAACTTTTAGAATATCTTCATATACTATTTTTAAATTTGCTTCTAAATTAATAAGTATTCTAATTGCAACACTATCGCCTTCTTTCATGATACCAACTAAAATATGTTCAGTACCAATATATGCAGAATTCAACTTTTTAGCCTCATCAGATGCATTCTCCAATATTTTCTTTGTTCTTGGAGTAAACCCCAAAATCTTTTTAGATTTAGTCTTAGTGCTTCCCATAATTTCTTCAATTTTAGTCAAAACATTTTCAGCATTTACATTTTGCTTTTCCAACACTTTGCTTGCAATTCCTTTATCTTCTTTTGCAAGCCCATATAAGATATGTTCAGTACCTATATAGGTGTGCCCAAGTTTTAAAGTAATCTCATTTGCATATTCAATTACATTTTTTGCACTCTCAGTAAATTTATATGTCATACTTTTCTCCCTTTTTTTATTAGTACTATTATACCAGAATTTACCATAAAAACAAGTTTTTTAAGCAAATTTTCTAATTTTTAGTATTATCTGTACTATTTGCTAGTTTTTCAGCTATTTCCTTTTGCCTTTCAAGTGTAATCCAAGCAAAATATGATGATATAAATTCTCCATATTTTGTACCATCTTCTTCCATAAACACACCTCCTTATACAATTTAAATTCCTGCAATATAAACAAAAAAGTTTTCAAAATTAATATACACTAATCTTGAAAACTTTATACAAATTCTATTTTAGTTTCATTGATAATAACTTACTTATTCCGCTTTCTTCCATAGTTATTCCATAGACTGAATTTCCAGCTTCCATTGTTCCTTTTCTGTGAGTAATTACTAAAAACTGTGTTCCACCTACAAACTTTTTAATGTAATCTGCAAACCTGTATACATTTACATCATCTAAGGCTGCTTCTATCTCATCAAGTACACAAAATGGAGATGGATTAATTTTTAACATTGCAAAAAGCAAAGCAATAGCAGTAAAGGCTCTTTCTCCTCCGTGAAAGAAGCGTCATGTTTTGAAGCTTCTTTCCAGGTGGTTGAACAATAATTTCAATGCCACACTCAAGCACATTATTTTCATCTTCTAGAACTAAAGCTCCTCTTCCTCCACCAAAAAGCTCTTTAAATACTTCCCCAAAGTTTTTATTGATAATATTAAATCTTTTAGTAAACTGTTCCTTCATGACATCTAGCATATCTTGGATTATATCTCTTAACTTTGCCATGGTATTTTCAATATCTAGCCTTTGTTCACACATAAAATCATATCTTTTAGAAACTTCTTTATATTCTGAAATAGCATCAATATTAACACTACCCAAGTCTTTTATCTTTCCTCTAATCTCATTTACAACTTTAGTTGCAACCTGGATATTATCTGGTCTTTTGAAGTTCTCTGCATTGTTTGGAGTAATCTCATATTCATCCCAAAGCCTATTTGTGTCTCTATCAATGTCTTCTTTTACCTTATCTTTTTTAACACCTATTTTTATAATTTCTTCTTTTAAGCCATCTAATATTTGCATTTTCTCCGAAATTTCCTGTTCACTTTTCTCAAGATTTTTATTCTTCTCGTTTCTCTCTTCTTTTAGTTTAATAATACTCTCATCACTATTTGTCATCTTTTCATCAATTTCTTTGACTCTATTTTCATATTCTAAAATTTTGCCTTTAAGTTCCTCATCTTCTTTTAAAATTTCTTGCATCATGTTTTGCTTATTTTTAATACTGTTTTTATTGTTTTGAATATCTTGCTCAATTCTTTCTGTCATTTCATCTATAGAACTTTCACTTTCATTAAAAGAAGAAACTGATATTTTTAAATTTGTAACATCAAAATTTAAATCATCTATATATTTTTGATTATCCGCATTTAACTTAGCATATTCTTCTATTTCTGATTTTAATTTATTCATAATCTCAGTTTGATTTGTTAAAAAAACATTTATATCATTTTTCTTAGCAATATTATCTTGCTTTTCTTTATCTATTTCTTCACTTTCTTTTTTTGACTTATCAATTCTTTCTCTAAGTTTTTGCAAATTTTCATCAACAGCTAAAAGTTTTTGCTTATCTGTTGCATAAGTTACATGTATATCTTGTAGATTTTGTCTTAAGACTTCTAGCTCTTCATCATACTCACTTGTACTATCTTCAAATTTCTCCTTTTCTTCTACAAGTTTTTGTATTTTATTATCATATTGTTTTAGTTCCTCTTTTATACTTTCAATTTGGCTCTTTCTTCCTAAAATGTTTACCGTTTTTTGTGTATATGAACCACCAGAGATTGCACCAGATGGGTTAATTACATCCCCTTTTAAAGTAACTATTTTAAAAGAATAACCGGTTTAGTTTTGCAAGATCTATCGCCTCTTGCATATCTTCTACAATTACAGTTCTTCCAAGTAGACTAAGTATAATCCCTTCATATTTTTTATCACATTTAACAATATCTGAGGCAATAACTGCTGATTTTACATTTCCTTTTTGAAATTTATCAAGCTTTTTCCCTTTTACAGAGTTAATTGGTAAAAACGAAGCTCTCCCAAGCTTATTTTCTCTTAAATATTCAACTAATTTTTTTGCATCTTGTTCGGTATCTGTAACAATATTTTGAAGAGCCACACCTAAGCCGCATTTCAATTGCGATTTGGTATTTGTCATCTACCGATATAAGATCGCTTAAGGCTCCTTCTGAACATTTCTTTAGTTCTGCCACTCTATCACAGGCAAGCAAAAGTGATTTAACAGTTTTTGAATATCCTTCTTTTTCTTTTTCTGTTTCTATTAAAAACTTAAGCCTTGATTCTTTTATCCTATATTCTGATTGTAAATTATTAATCTTTCCATCATATTCTTTTAAAGTTTTCTCTTCTTCTTCCTTTTTCTTAATAATTTCTTCAATTTGAGTTTCTACCTTATTTTTCTTATTTTCTATCTCTGTAAAACTATTTGCTATATCTTGTCTTGTTAAATTAGTACTATCAAGCTCTGAAATTGCTATTTGAATATCATATTTTAAAGTTTTTAACCTTTTATCAATATTTTCATTTGTTATATCAATACTACTAATTTCATTTAGTTTCTCATATTTTTCATCTGTAAATTTCTCAATTTGTGCCTTTTTATCTTCAATTTCTTTTTCCTTCTCTGTAAGATTTCCAGTAACCTTTGCAAGCTCTTCTTCCTTTTCTTTTAGCTCCTTTTCAAATTTTTCTTTATTTGCAAAAAGTCTTTCTTTTTTTTCTTTCTTTTGCTCTTTTTCCTCTTCAAGTTCTTTGTTTCTTAGGTTTATTTCTTCTATTTCTTTTTCATACCTTGAATAGTTTTCTTTATTATTAACTAATCTTTCATTGGAAACATCAATTCCGTGAATTCAATTTTTCCTTTTCTTGTATATTTTGAGTTCCTAAGTTTTGGATATCTTCTATCTCAGATGTTATATTATCAATCTCTGTTTTTAATTTTTGTTTCAAATAATTTAATTTTTCTAAATTTTTATTTTCATCTTCATTTTGGTTGTTTAAAATTTTTTCATCTTCAATTATTTTTTCTAAATTTTCCTTATATGTAGAAATATTATGTATAAAAAGCCCAACCTCAATTTGTTTAAGCTCTTCACGTAAATTTAAAAACTCTTTTGCCTTTTCTGCTTGAACTTTAAGAGGCTCTAAATTTTGTTCAATTTCTGATAATACATCATTTATCCTAAGCAAATTAAGCTTAGTTCTCTCTAATTTTTTTTCTGCCTCTACTTTTCTTGTTTTATATTTCACAATACCTGCTGCTTCTTCAAAAATATTTCTCCTATCCTCTGATTTGTTGCTTAAAATTTCGTCAATTCTACCTTGCCCTATTATTGAATAACCGGTCTTTTCCAATACCTGTATCCATAAATAATTCATTTATATCTTTTAATCTACAGGGGGTTTTATTTATAAGATACTGAGATTCACCACTTCTATAAAGCTTACGAGTTACAGTAACCTCTGTATATTCAAGTGGAAGTCTTCCATCTTCGTTATCAAATACAAGAGATACCTCAGCAAAGCCCAAAGATTTTCTAGCTTGTGTTCCAGAAAAAATAACATCTTCAGATTTATCTCCTCTTAGAGCTTTCATACTTTGTTCTCCAAGTACCCATCTAATGGCATCTGATATATTACTCTTACCTGACCCATTAGGTCCGGATAACAGTTGTAATGCCTGGCATAAACTCTAATTCAGTTTTATCCGCAAATGATTTAAAGCCTTGCATCTCTAGCTTTTTTAAATACATTCCTGTTTCTCCCTCCCCTTAATAGTTTATGTTCCATAATTATACCATAAGAAGATTTTTATCGCAATATAGATTTTTCTTGTACACGGAAATCTAATTTTGTAATAAAACTGAAATATAGTATAATACTATTGGTGATGAAAATGGATTATTTAGAAAAATTAAAATTATACTTACCAATGGTAGGAACAACAAAAAAATATAAAGGTTATTGGTTTAAAATATATGATTGCCTAGTTATTCTCGTTTGTGGATGTTTATGTGGTCTAGGAAATTTAAAACAAATACATAGATATGCTAAAAATAGAGTAACTAAACAAATGTTAAAACAAGTATTTAATATTCGCAAAATTCCTTGTTATTCTCAATTTACTAATATTATGAGTATTATTGATAATACTCAATTAGAAGAAGCTTTTAGAGCTTGGACACAATGGATTATTTATGATTTGCAAGGAAAAACTGTTTCCTTTGATGGTAAAACAATTAAAACTACATGTAATATGAAAAAATATGCTCAACCCATTCATATTATAAGTGCTCATGTTTCTGAACTTGGGATTACAATCGGTCAATTATCTGTCAAATCTAAAAGTAATGAAATACCAGCTGTGCAAGATTTAATAAAAACATTAAATCTAAAAGGTTGTGTAGTTGTAGCTGATGCTTTAAATACCCAAAAGGAAACTGTATCAGCCATAATGGAAAAAGAGGCTGATTATGTATTACCATTCAAAGAAAATCAAGGTAATTTATATAAAGAAATAAAAGAAATGTATGATTATGTATTAGATGATAAAGTAGAGCGAAACCAAAGAAATTATGAATATACCAAAATGGTCGAAAATAATCATGGACGATATGAAATCAGAGAAAGTTATGTAATTACACAAATTGATTGGTTACAAGAAAAGAACAAGTGGAAGAAATTAAGTTGTATAGGATTAATAAAAAATACTTTTATAGAGAATGGCGAAAAAAATATTCAAGTGAGATATTATATAAGTAGTAAAAAACTAACATCAAAAGAACTAATTTATTATACAAGAAATGAGTGGAAAATAGAGAGTATGCACTGGTTGCTAGATGTTAATTTAAAAGAAGATTTAACTAAATTAAGAGAAGAAAATGCTCAAAAAAACTTAAATATTTTGAGAAAAATTGCTCTAAATAGTATGAAATTATATAAAGAAAACAATAAGATTAAAGACTCTATTAGTGGATTAATGCAAGATTGTTTGATGGATCCTGAAGTATTAATAGAGGTATTAAGAAATATCTCCTAATACCTTTATTACATAAAGATAGTGTAAAAGACCACTGGCTCGCTTTTTTAGAAGATGAACCCACTCTAAATATTAGACCTATCGTTTATGAAGAAGTAGAAAAAATGATTGGGTGTGGCTCTCTTTCCAATGGCTATGCTGTCTATACTTGTGACCACTGTAATAATTATATGTATGTTCCTTTTACTTGTAAATCTCGCTTTTGTTCTTCTTGTGGTACTAAATATGTTTTGGATAGAGCTGATACTATTGCTAGAAAAGCCATTAATTGTCCACATAGCCATATTACTTTTACTATTCACCAAGACTTATGGTCTCTTTTTCAGAAGGATAGGTCTTTACTTAATCTTCTCTTTAATGCTGTTTCTTCTACTATTCTGTCTTGGTTCTATGAGCAAAATCATAAGGAAAATTTTAAGCCTGGCTTTATCTCTACTCTTCATACTTTTGGTTGTGATCTTAAGTGGAATCCTCATATCCATGTCTTGATTACTGAAGGTGCTTCTGGTAATTTTACTCCTTGGAAAAAATTTGAGGTCTTTCCTTATCTTATGCTCCGCAACAGGTTTCAAACTACTTTGTTGTCTATGCTTGAAAAGCACTTCGGTAAAGATAATTTCAAATCCTTAAAAAATCATATTTACAAATCTTCTAAAAATGGTTTCTATGTTCATGCTCCAAAAGTTAAGTCAAGAGATATTAAGGCTACTGTTAAATATGTTATCCGTTATTCTGGTAAATCTGCTATGGCTCAATCTCGTATTCTTAATTATGATGGTGAATTTGTTACCTTTTGGTATGATAGACATGAAGATAACAAACGTGTCGAAGAAAAGATTCATGCTTATGATTTCATTAAAAAACTTATTATTCATATTTATGATAAATATTTCAATGTTGTTAGATACTATGGGCTCTATGCTAGAAAATACAAACACTCTAACAAGCTTTTTACTATGATGAAGCCTTATGTTGCTTCTTTGAGAAAACAACTTGCTAATTGGAAATGTCGCATAGAATTATATTTTAAACATAATCCTCTTTCTTGTCCCTGTGGACACTCTTTTCACTTTGACTATCTTGTTCAAAAGGAGTATAATTCTTCTTGATTGGAGTGATTATTTTGAAACTTAAACGTCCTAAAAAAACTGAATTTATTTGTACTAATTGCAAAACTCATGAGTTTATTCCTACCGACATTGTTTTGCAACTGGATATGGATGATCCTGGTGATCCTTCTTATCCTCCTATGTTTCATTGTGAAAAGTGTAATGGGTTAATGAAACCTAAATATTTTGTTGGCTATTCTGGCATTGAATACATTTATGATGGTAATTAAATCTTCTTTACTTTTTCCCTTTTTATTAAGGTTTGTTTGTCGTCCTTTTATGTCTGCCTTATTGAATAGTCAAAATCTGTGATTTTTCCTATTCAACAAAAAAATAAACCTTAAAATTTTTGTTTTTTAAGGTTTATTTAATATGTGAAAAACTAAAAATCATTTTTATTAATCTTGTTTCACATTTTTAAATTATCTGTATTTTAATTCATTTTGTTTGCACCAATTAATAGCTATTTCTTTATTTTTTCATATATTTTGTATTTCTTCCACTTCCTATTATTTGTATTAATCCTTCTTTTACCATTGTTCCGAGTATTGCCTCAACTGTTGTACTACTGACATCTGGTAGTATCTTACAAATTTCAGCTTTTGAAATAGGTGTTAGATTATTTAGTACTGTTGCTTCAATTCTTGCTTTCTTCGTAATTTTATTGCTATTTACAACACTAAATCTTTTATCTAATTCTTTATAACACATATATAAAGTTGATAAAAAATTCTCTATAAAAGGAATATAACTATGTTCATTTTCTAACCAATTAATAGAAGATAATCTTAGTGCTTCATAATAATTTCCTTTACTATTATTTATTTGTTCTTCAAACGAAACATATTTACCAACATCAAATCCATTTTTATATAATAATAACAATGTTAATAGTCTTGACATTCTTCCATTACCATCTCTAAATGGATGTATGCAAAGAAAATCAAGAATAAAACATGGAATTAGTAATAATTGATTAATATTATAATTATTACTTGCGTCATGATATGCAAGTATAAGTTGTTCCATTGCCTCTGGTGTTTCTTTTGCTGATAATGGTTTAAATCTCATTTTCCTGTTTCCGTCTTTATCTTCTTCTACAATATAGTTTTCGTTTATTTTATATTTCCCTGCATCTTCAATTCCTGTATATGACATCATTATTTCATGTAATCTTAAAATTGTATTTTCACTTAATTCAATCTCTTCATAATGTAGATGTATTTCATTTAAGCTATCACGATAACCCGCAATTTCATTTTCATTATGATTTAATGGTTTACTGTTTTGATTTACTATTTCTTCTATACGTTCATCACTAGTTACAATTCCTTCTATAGCATTTGAACTTTTAACTGATTGTACTACTGCTATTTTTTCTAATTCTGTGAATATTCTTTCATATTCATCTTTTCTTATCTTTGCTCCTGTTTTTAATGCATATATAGTTCCTGTTATATTTATCAAATTGGCTGGTAGTAAGCCATTATCAAGAAAAGAATAATTAAATTTTTTCATTTTATTTCCTTCTTTCTGCATATACTCTATGACTTTATATGCATATATGTTATATTATCTGCATATATTTTATCATTTTATATGCATAAAGTCAATGATATTCTGCATATATTTTTTAATTTTATATGCAGTAAAATTATAATTATTTTCTCACAATTTTGTTTACTATACTAAACAAAATTATTATTTTCATTGCTTTTATTTATTGTACTAAACAAAATATGTTTTTTAATGATTTTTGTTCAGTGTATAATTTATGTATTTAAGAGTATCAATATTAAGTTAGTCGTTCGAGCATTTGCTAAGTTACGAATAACTTATGCAACCGAACATTGTGAGGTTGTATTCCTTAAAAACTGTCCATAATCACAACACTCATGTGTGTATTGTTGTTACTGGTAGTTTTTAGATTAACACTATAATTTTGAAAAGAATTGATATTTAGCTAGGCACACGAGTTTGAAATGTATGAGACGTACTCTTGTACGTTAATTACATTTCAAGCGAAGTGTAACAACGCTAAATGCAATTATCTTCAAAATTAACCCACCTTTTTCTCATAACTAATTCTTGTGCCTGTTTTGTTTTAGTTTGTTTTACAATTTCTTCTAGTTTTTTTGTATTGGTATATTCTTTGCAAACTTCTCTTAAAACTTCTAACATTTGTTCTTCAAAAACTTGATAATTAAAATTGTGTGGTGAACATACATCAAATTTTCCAAATCTTCCATATCTTTGACATCTTCCATAGATATTTCCGTTTTTATCTGGACTTCTTATTCCAATATATCCCTTACAATCAAAACAACGAAGTAAGCCTTTGAATAAGTAATCATTCTGTACTACTCTTGAGCCTTTAGTCGCTTGAATTACTTTTTTCGCTCTTTCAAAATCTTCTTTACTTATAATAGCTTCGTGCATATTTTCTACTTTTATCCAATCTTCTTCTGGTAAATCTATAAATTTTTTAGATTTAAAACTTACTTTTTTTCTTTTGCCTTGTATAACTGTTCCTGTGTAAATTTCATTTGAAAGAATAAATCTTATTGTAGATTGTTGCCATAGTCCATAAGTTAGAGATTTTGTTCCTCTTTTTCTCTTGTTATAATCTGATGGGATTGGAATTTTCTTTTTACTTAAATAATCTGCTATTTGCATTGTACCAAAACCTGCTAAATATTTATTAGTTTTACAACATTTGCTGCTTCTTCATCTATTATTAAATGGTATTTATTTTCTGGATCTTTTTTATAGCCATAAGGTGCTGTTCCTAAATATTCTCCAAGATTTCTTTTTGATTGTAATACACTATTTATTTTCTTTGATGTATCTTTTGCATACATTTCATTTAATATTGATTTAAATGGTGCTATATCATTGTTTGATGTATCATAAGCAGTATCTATATTGTCTAATATTGCAACAAATCTCACTTCATGTTCTGGAAAATATGTTTCAATGTAAATTCCTGATTGCACATAGTTTCTACCAAGTCTTGATAAGTCTTTCGTTACTACCATATTGATTTTACCTGCTTCAATATCTGCTATCATTCTATTAAATACAGGTCTATCAAAACTTGTACCACTTACGCCATCATCAACATATTCTGATATAAAGTTTAATTTATTTTCTTTGATGTATTGCATTAGCAAAGTTCTTTGGTTTCCAATACTTTCGCTTTCTTGATATTTTTCTTCATCTTCTCTTGAAAGCCTTATATATATGCCTACTTTATAATCAATATTATTCATTATTGTATAGCTCACTTTTACCTCCTTCTTATGCTATTTAAAGATAATGAGATAATATTGATACTCTTTGCAAGTATTATAACATATTATCTCATTAAATACCATTATTTTACTTTAATTTTTCTTTAGACAATAATTTCCAAATGCTCTTTCTATTATTCTCTCTAATGCTTCTCCTTTTTCATTAAATATAATATTTATTTTAAAATCATTTTTCTTTTTATACTTTTTCTTTTCTATATTTTCTTCTTGCATAAATCTCACTCCTTTAGTTGTAATTATTTCCAATTTCTCCTTTCTTTATACAATATACTTCTCTTATATCTTATAAATTTAAAAACTACAAGTGGATTTAATCCCATATGAGATTTGCCCTCATTCCTCTTTTAAGAGAATCGCCCCTTTACATCACGTTAGCCAGACGAAAGTTTCATTATATGTGCTTGTAGTTTGCTATTCAATTTTCAATGTACATTTCCATTTTTTGACTTTTTATATGTTGTGTAATATAATAATGTCAAACATTTTATGAATTTATTGTAATTTGTTATAAATAAAATTAACACTAGACAATCTCAAAAAAATTTTTATTAATTTTAGGTTGTTTGATTTAGTGGGTGATAAAAAATGCCTTATCACATAGCATTTGATAGAGATAAAAATTTAGAATTTATACTTTATAAAAGTACTGCTTTTATGAAAGATATGTTTTGTACAACTAACTATCCACTATCAATAGAAGATACCATAGGAACTTTTCTTCTAATGTTTCTTAATACAGATTTTGAAAACTTTGAAGAGTGTTCTGCTTTTATCTATCATTTTTGTTTTGCAAATTTTTATTGTGAAAAATATCCTAATAAAGTTTCAAAAGATTATTTTTATAGTATAAAATTGACACATAAAGATTTTCTACGAGAATTAAGAAATATGGTTAATGAAGAACAAAGTATGTTTTTATATATAAAGCACATGTTTCTAAAAAATTTACAACTTCCATACAACGAAGAATTTCTAAAAAGTGATGATGAAGAAGATGAAGAAAATTCTAATCTTGAAAACAACTCTGATGTTTCAAACATTGATACTCCTTATAATTTAATCGAAATTAATAATTTCTTGGAAAATGTAACTTTAGATTTTGACTTGTTTCGATTTTTATTAGGAAAAATTAATATATACAAATATAATGTTCCTTATGGTTTTTATTGTGATAATATTTTTAGTATTTTAGGACTCGAATTTAAAGAATTTATGAGCTGTAAAAAACATACTATACGAAAATGTCAAAATTGTGGACAATATTTTATACCCAATAATTTAAAAGAAACTAAATATTGTAATGAACTTTTTGAAGAAACTGGGAAAACTTGTAAGCAAATTGGAAAAGAATTGGCTTATAAAAAATCACTACAAGAAGATAGTCTTTTAAATAAATATCGAAAAAGATATATGTCTCTTGCAAGTTCAGTTTCTCATTATGGAACTGATAGGGCTATAGAGAAATTTGAAAAATATAAAAAAGATGGAGCTATTATTAAAAAGAAATATTTAAATAAAGAAATTACTCCTAAAGAATTTGAGAAATGGATTGAAAGTACAAAAAAATAGAAAAGTATACATATATTCAATTTTCCAATTTACTAATACATATACTCTTGCAATTCATATTTACTTAAAATTGATTTTAAGAAGGAATAGACTTCCTTTAATATCTAATACCTATACTGTATATATTCCATAAAATATATAATCTGACTTAATATTAGAGCGTGGCACGAAAACCAGTGTTGTTATAGTTGTTATTAGGATTGTTGTAATTGCGATAGCAGGCGATAGTGTAAAATAAAGTGTGTAAGTAAAAGGTACCAAACTTATGCACTTTACT